>SVOL01000005.1 GCA_015066395.1 Oscillospiraceae bacterium
TCTCTAAGACTTGAACAACCTTATTGTACTACTTTGGAGAATTTTTTTGTATAACATTCGTCGCGCACCCGCATAGCGGGTGGTTGTTTGTTTCGGACCTTCCGTCCTCAACTGGCTAAAGCCATAACAAAAGGCCTCGCGTATACAGCGAGGCCAAAAGCAAAATCAATCATCAATGGACTCATCGGTAGCGGCGTTGTAAATAGCCAAAACCTTTTCAGAAGGCGCCTTTGTGAGCAGAGTTGCAACAACAGTCGCAACAGCGCCAACGATAAATCCGGGAACTATCTCATAAATACCGGTCGGCGTAATAATGGCATCAGTAACCGTATTTGTAAAGAGAATAAGCCATGCAATATCAGCAATAGCGCCGCCCAAAATACCGGCAACGGCGCCGGTATAATTCAAACGCCTCCAGAAAAGCGACAGAATAACAACAGGACCAAATGCCGCACCGAACAGACCCCAAGCATTTTCAACCATAGCCATAATGTTGGATGCCCAAGAATCAGAATCACCAAGTCCGCTCAACGCAATGACAAGACCGATAACAGTAACAGCGAGAACCACCAAACGACCGACCCAAAGCACTTCCTTGTCACCTGCCTTGTTTTTACGAATAAGCGGCTTGTAAATATCACTTGTAAACGACGACGAAGCAACCAACAGCTGAGAATCGGCGGTTGACATAGAGGCCGAAATAATGGCAGAAAGCACAATACCGGCCATAAAACCCGGGAACATATCGTTAACAATTTCGATGAATACATGCTGCTGATTACCGGCAGGGATAAGTCCGGCTGCCAAAGAGTTACCATTAGACAAAATGAATGTGCGAGCCGCAAAAGCAATAACGATGGCAGCCGTAAGAGTAATGATCAACCATGTGATTGCAACTATCGACGATTTCTTAACCATTGAGGATTTCTTGATGGCCATAAATCTTACAATAATATGAGGCATACCGAAGTAACCCAAGCCCCAACCAAGGCCGGAGATAATATCTCTCCAATCGGCTGTAAACGGATTGGCATTGAAAGCCGTAATGCCTTCGGCGAAAACACCGTTGTAGGATACATCAAAATCTCCGAATGTGTACATAGCGATCGGAACAAGCAACAAAGCACCAAGCATAAGCAAGCCCTGGAAGAAGTCAGTCCAGCACACAGCTTTGTAGCCACCCATAAATGTGTATACAAGAATAATAGCCGCAAAAATAATCATTGCAAGCTCTTTATGTTCGTTAAACCAAGGGATGACTGTACAGAAAACAGCAGTTCCCGCATTAAAAGCAGAGGCAACATAAACAGTAAATGCAACAAGGAAAATAATTGCGCAAATAACCTTCAAAGCAGGATTTGCAGTTGCAAAACGGTTGGTTAAGTACTGAGGTAGAGTGATCGAATCGTCAGCGGCTTTGGAAAAACGGCGAAGTCTGCGAGCAACGATCAGCCAGTTAGCGATGGTACCTAATGCAAGACCGATACCTATCCAGGCCTTGCCCATACCAAAGGCTAAAATACTACCCGGGAATCCCATCAGCAACCAGCCACTCATATCAGATGCCTGAGCGCTCATGGCCGTGACCCACGGACCCATAGATCTGCCGCCTAAAAAATAATCCTTTTCATCGGTATCCTTTGACTTAATGAAAAAGTAAATACCGATGGCAAGCATAGCGACAAAATATAAAACGAATGCTAAAATCTTATCCATAATTTCCCCTCCAAATATAATACTCAAGTATAATAGCACACTTTTAACAAGAATGCAATACAGAACGAAGTTCAGTTAAGAAAAACTCTATATATACTTATTCACCTATTTCATCGCAAGTTTAGCCTTACTGTTAATAAGACTTAAAAATAGAACGCGAGTGATCTTAGCAATTAAAATTTCATAGCTGACTTGAAACTGCAATCAAACGGTGGTATAATAATATGTAATTTTTATTAAAGAGGTAAAAATGATGACAAAAATCGACATTTTCTCCGGCTTCTTGGGAGCAGGAAAAACAACTTTGATTAAAAAACTTATCAACGAGGCCTACAAGGGCGAAAAAATAGTTCTTATCGAAAACGAGTTTGGCGAGATCGGCATTGACGGCTCGTTCTTAAAGGATGCAGGTATTGAGATCACCGAAATGAATTCCGGCTGTATATGTTGCAGTCTTGTCGGCGATTTCAGCACCGCTTTGAGTCAGGTTATTGATGAATTTGATCCCGACCGCATCCTCATTGAGCCTTCGGGTGTCGGCAAATTAAGCGACGTTATTCGTGCGGTTCAAAGTATTGGCAGTGACAAGATCACCCTCAACGGCTTTACTACCGTTGTCGACGCTAATAAGTGCAAAATGTATATGAAGAACTTCGGCGAGTTCTTTAACGACCAGATAGAACACGCAAGTTCGATTATCTTAAGCCACACCGAAAACATTTCCGAGGACAGGCTCAAAACCTGCCTTGAGCTTCTAAAAGAGCACAACTCCGACGCCACGATCGTGACCACTCCCTGGACCGAAATCGACGGTTCCGCGATTTTGGCGGCAATGGAAAAGAAGAATACTTTAGAAGCCGAACTCGCAAGGTTACAGCACGAGCATCACCATCATCACGATGAACACTGCGAATGTCACGAGCACGAGCATCACCATCATCACGAACACGACGAGCATTGTGACTGCGGTTGTCACGCTCACGAACATCATCACGACGAAGAGTGTGACCATCATCACCATGAACACAAACATCACGACGAGCATTGTGACTGCCACGAACACCACCACGAGCATCACCATGATCACGGTGAGGAATGCACCTGCGGTTGCCACGACCACGATCACGGGCATCATCACGGTCACCACCATCACCACGCCGATGAAGTGTTTGCAAGCATCGGCCGGGAGACTGCAAGAAAATACACCGTCGATGAGATCACCGAAGCTCTTAATTGTCTTACCGACGAAGCAAAATATGGCGTTATACTCCGTGCAAAGGGCATCGTAGCCGGTACCGACGGCCATTGGATCCACTTCGACTACGTTCCCGGTGAGCCCGATGTTCGTCTGGGCTCCGCCGACATTACCGGTAGACTCTGCATCATCGGTTCAAAAATCAACGAGCAGGCATTGACCGAGCTTTTCAAACTGTGAGGTAAACTATGGACGTTCCGGTATATCTTTTCACCGGCTTTTTGGAGTCGGGTAAAACCAAATTCATTCAGGAAACATTGGAGGACGAACGCTTCAATGCCGGCGAACGCACACTTTTGGTTCTGTGCGAGGAAGGCATCGAAGAGTATGAACCCGCTAAGTTCTCAGGCAAGAATATCTTTATCAAGACCGTAGATGACAAAGAAGATCTGATGACCGAAAACTTAGAACAATGGCTTAAAGAAACTCGCTCTATTCGTGTTATCATCGAATACAACGGTATGTGGCCGATGGACGACCTATACAACGTGATGCCGCAAAAATGGACCGTTTATCAGGAGATGATGTTTGCCGATTGCAACACATTCCAAGGCTATAACACCAATATGCGAAGCCTTGTTTACGATAAGTTAAAGACTGCAGAACTGGTTATTTTCAACCGCACGACCGACAGCACCGACAAGCTTGCTTTGCATAAAATTGTCCGCGGCGTTTCCCGCAATAACGCCATTATCTACGAGTATTTAGACGGAAGCACCGAGCAGGATACAATCGAAGATCCCCTGCCCTTTAATTTGGATGCTGATTTGATCGAGATCAAGGACACCGATTACGCTCTTTGGTACCGAGATATGATGGAAGAGTTGCAAAAATACGACGGCAAGATAATGAAATTCAAAGGCATCGTTGCCCGTGACAAAAAGATGGACCCGAAATCCTTTATCATTGGCCGTCACGTTATGACCTGCTGTGCCGACGATATTCAGTATGCAGGCCTTATTGTTGAGTGCGAGAAGGATTGCAATTTAAAGCTCTCCGACTGGGTAATTTTGACCTGCAGAGTGGCCGTTGAAAAGCACAAAGCTTACCGCGGTGTGGGTCCCGTGCTTCACGCTATTGATTATTCGCTGACATCCAAACCCGAAGAAGAGGTCGTCACATTCTAAAAAGATCCCACAGAAATTCTGTGGGATCTTTTTATGTTCAATACTCTTTTTCGAGTTCGGTCTTCAATCGCTTGATGATCCGTTTTTCCAGCCTTGATATATACGACTGCGAAATTCCCATAATGTCGGCAACCTGCTTTTGTGTATGCTCCTTCTCGCCGCCAAGACCGAACCGCATATTCATTATCTCACGCTCACGCTTATTTAAAAGACCTATCTGTATATTCAGAAGCCGCTTTTCATCCTCGTGTTCGACTCTGCCCGTTACTTCGTCACCGTCACTGCCCAAAATATCCGACAGCAGCAATTCGTTACCGTCCCAATCAACATTCAACGGCTCGTCAATGGATATCTCGGTCTTTAAAACGCTGGACTTGCGCATATACATTAAAATCTCATTTTCAATACAGCGTGAAGCATAGGTCGCAAGTTTGATGTTCCGCTCGGGGCAAAAGGTATTGACAGCCTTGATAAGTCCGATAGTACCGATTGAAATAAGATCCTCAACGCCTGCACCTGCCGCATCAAACTTTCTCGCAATATATACTACCAGACGGAGATTATGCACTATCAGTTTCTCACGGGCAAAGCTATCGCAATCCGTACCTAAAAGATTTAAAATATCAATTTCTTCTTCCATACTCAATGGTGCCGGCAAACTTTCAGAACCGTTGATATAATAACTGCTGTTGTTCGCAAACAAGCGTGACAGCCACCGCTTTATGATTCCAAATATCTTAATCATAACAACACCTCATTTATTTATCGTTGGCAATATTGCCGAAAAATCGTCACCCAGAGCCGACTCGGATAATACCGCTATCGGGTACTTTTCGGTCGAAAGTATTTCTCCTTTAAAATCACCGATCCAAAGATGATCGCACCGAACAGCCGGCAACATCTTTTCACCCGAAACCGTTTTAACGGGAATAAGCCTGAACCTCGACTGCAGTTCACCGTTCGGTGGAATCATCGACATAACGCAGTTACAGTCGGCAGTTCCCAGCAGCCTTTCGGCAGTAGATCGATCGATTATAAAAACCATTGAATCACCGAATACATCCTTCAGGCTGTGTCCGGAATCGACCATTGCGACACAACTGACCATACGTTCACCGATACTGATCTTCAGTTTTAATCGGTCGGCCAAAACTGCGGTCTTGGCAGTAAACCTCCGCACAACGCAGATAATTAAATAAATAACAAAACTCAAAACTATAAGAACAACGGGTGAAATATCAAAATACACAACGCCGTTGTTGACCTGCACCTTTGAATCGGGCAATGCTAACTTTAAACCCATTATCGCACCGGCAAAGATAAAAGAGACCGCGTAAAAAGAAAAAAACACTCGTATAAAACGTCTCAAATTTTTAAACCCGAAACCCGCAAACACCGCGACCGCCGACGAAACAAGCCGTATCAGCAGTTCAATCGCAAATCCTTTAGTCGGTAAAAATATGTAAAGAGAAAACAGCGACGCGACCAATGAGGATAGCACAAGTCTTTTTAATCCTATTTTTTCACCGGCAATTAATGCTGTCAGCCTTAACAGCATAATATCCAAAAAGAAATTTACAAAAAGCAGGACATCAACATATATGATCATACCGCCAACCCCCGGATCTTATTATACCTGCAAAAATTCAGAGTTTATGTCGAATTGAGACACACAAAAAAATAAAGTCCGTACAGCCTCTGTACGGACTTTATTCAGATCAGTATTACACTCAAAACAACAGCGGTGACCGCCAACGCCAAAACACAGAACCCTACGCAAAGTGCAAACCGTTTTTTTCTAATGTTTCGCTCTCTCAAATATCCTCGCTGAGACTTAGTGTTGACACGCGGAAAGTATGTCTGCATCACTCGATCGGCTTCTCTTTCTAAATTCGGAACAGTCGCTTTATTGTCCTTGACGATAAGAAAAGCCTTTTCAAAATATTCGCTTCCGATATCATTTATCTCAATAACTCTTTTGTTTATTCCTCGTATCATTATATCACTCCTCTTGCCTATTTTTGACTGAAACGGGCTCGCATATACACCTTTGGCTAAATGTCAAGAAAAATTTTCAAAATAATACATTTTGTAGTGCTCGGTTTACATAAATATTGTGGATAACTCTGTGGAATTTGCGGAAAAACCCTTGTTTTGCACAGACTTTCAATCACTTTTTACATAATCCGACGGTTTATGTAACCCTACAAAAAGTAAATTTTTGCATTTTATAAAAAATGTTGTACCAAAGTTTAATATGTTGTATAATGGTGTACGGTGATGAAAATGAGCTACGATCCTCAAGTAAAACAGGTTGAGAACAATATAGTTATTTCGGGAGTCGAACACTTTGATCTAAAGCAGACCTTTGACTGCGGTCAGGCCTTCAGATGGCAGGAATTGTCTGATGGCACATGGGGTGCCATTGTAAGCGAAAAGTATCGCAGAGTCGGTTTCTGCGAAGGAGACATTGTAATTTACAACTGCGATATAAATGAATATGAAGCTTTTTGGAAAGAATACCTTGACATCGACCGAGACTACGGTGCAATAATTGAAAAACTGTCGGAAAACGATATTTTAAAGAATGCTGCAAACGAAAACAAGGGTATCAGAATCCTGAAGCAGGACAAATGGGAGACGCTCTGTTCATTTATAATCTCACAAAATAACAACATTCCGCGTATCAAAGCGATCGTTGAACGGCTGTGCGAGCATTTCGGTGAGAAACTCACCGAGGGCTACACCTTCCCTACTGCCGAAAAAATCGCCGCTTTGGAGCCCGAAGATCTTTCAAGTATCCGCGCAGGATTCAGAGCGCGGTACATAATTGACGGAGCGCGAAAATTTGTCTCAAACGAAATAAACCGAAATCTCGTAGAAACCGCCGATATCGACACGGCACGAAACGAGCTTATGAAGATTAAAGGCGTCGGTGTAAAGGTCGCGGACTGTACCCTGCTTTTCGGTTACAACCGAGTCGATGCGCTTCCTAAAGACGTTTGGATAAAACGCGCGATCGAGCAGTTTTTTGACGGAGAATTTCCCTCTTGTGCCAGCGGATTTGAAGGCATAGCACAGCAGTATTTGTTCAATTATATAAGAAACCTATATGAAAACCCGACCAAATGAGTGATGTTCCTTGCGGAAAATTTAAAAATTCGACTAAATGCGAGCATTGCATTTGATCGGTCGAATATATTATAGGATGAGCCAAACAAAAATACACAAACCCTACACAAACAAAAGAGAGAGGACAAATCGGTTTTATAACCGATTTGTCCTCTCTTTTTTTGTTAAAGCGGTATGTTTGACGTGCACACGCGATAGACTCGCCTTGCTCGTGCGATATATCGTCGCTTCGCTCCAATGCGATAAGATAAAAATCCCTCACGCTCCGCAATGCATATTGTTTGCCGCGGGCAAATATCGCTCTCAAGGAGAATATCGCAAATCCCACAAAGGTTTCATATCGCGGCGTATTGTCCGTCGAGGATAACACGCTAAGCCAAGATTTAATTTATTTACCAAATAAATAACCGTAATAATCATTTTCGAGTATCATTGACGATATCTTGAAGTTGTTAGAAACTATCTTCTTGACACTGTCAACGTACTCCTTTTCTTCCTCTTTGGAAGCAAAGGTCACACCCTCAAACGGAGTAAAGGTCTTGGCCTTAGCGTCGTACTTACCCTTGTCGGTAATGAACGAGCGGTCAAGGAATTGAACAAGCGAACCCGAGGTCGACAAAATATCGCGGCCGGTAAGCAATCTTGAATCATACTCAAAGCCAAAGAGATTGAGTACAGTAGGCAGAATGTCGATCGAAGAGCAATACTTGTCAATAGTCGGAGCATTCTCGGTGCCCTGGCAATAAAGGATCAACTGGCTATCGTATAACTCAAAGGTCGTATCAACATCGTGACCAAGCAGTTCGCGCCAGATGCCGTATTTATCAGTCTCCTGCTCAAGACCGTAAGGATAATGGTCAGGAGCTATCATAATGACCGTTTTATCGGCAACGCCTGCCGCATTAAGTTCGGCAAGGAGTTTTTCCATCGCTCTGTCAAGCTCAATATTGCAAGCAATATAAGCCTTTATAGCCTCGGAGCAATCGAGGTGTTTGACAAGATCCTTGTTTTTGGAGGACATCGAGTTGCCGCTGAAGCTGTACTGCAAATGACCCGAAACAGTCATATAATAAGCGTGGAACGGCTTATCGGCGGTGATGTAATCCTTAACGGAACCCGTAATGAGTTCGAGGTCCGATTCGGGCCAACGCTTAGTAACATACTCTTCAACACCGGTACCCATACCGAGATAATTATAGCCCATATTAGGATGCGATACATCGCGGCGATAGTAATCGTGAGTATGGTTGTGATAAGCATAGGGTTTGTCATAACCGATACTCTGGAACATATTACCCAGCGTGAACGGCATATAATTACTGCCCGAACGATAGAAGCTCCATACGCCCGACTTCGGCAACAGTCCTGTACAAACAGTATACTCACCGTCCGAGGTCGAAACACCCCAAATAGGCGTGTAGAAATTAGTGAACTTAAAGCCTTCGGTACTCATTTTATAAAGAGTCGGGGTCAGTTCTTCGCTGATACAGTAGGGCGAAAAGCCCTCAGCAGTGATGTAGATAAGGTTGTAACCCTCGTACATACCCGTGTACTCATTCTTGTTAGTCGGAGTCTGAGCGGCAAAATAATTGTTTAACTGAATGAGATTTTTGTCCTTCTCATTGGCATTAAGTGCGGCAAAATCGAAATTCATAACATTCGGCGAAGTGTCGACCGTGTTGCTGACCTCACCCGAAGGTTGTTGCGGACCCAACACGTCACTCGGCACCTCAATATCCAGTTTCACCTGCTGCTTGATTCCCAAGACGTTATACTTAAAATCAAGCACTTCAGCTCGAATAATACCAAAACTGCGAATAGCACCGTTGATATCGAAATCACCCGACTGAATTTCAGAAAGGCCAGGCAAAAGCGAAATGACAATAACCAAAACAATATGTGTACAAACGCCCGCCGCGGCAGTCAACGCCGAAAACTTCCAGTTGAGTCTCTTATAGACCATCTTCTTATTACCGAAGAAAAGGTAAAAGACAAACGGAACAAGCAAAAGAAGCAGCGCAGGAACACCGCGAAGCAAAGCCTGGAAGGTCGAATTGATCATCGCACTGCCGGTAACCTGAGCGACACCGCCTGCTTTTAGTGAATAGAAGATAAAATACGCTCCGAAAAAGCCGTAATATATGGCCTGCGTCGCGTAGATCACGACAAAAGCACCGATAACCGACGCAGTAATGATCTTAGCTATCTTTTTGGAAACAAGTGAACACACAGCACTGACAACAGTCGTAGGCAGGATAGCAAAAAGGGGAATAAAGAGCAAACCTATACCGAAAAAGTCAGAACAGGTAAAGATGCGTGCAATAAGTTCCATATAACAAAATGACAGGAACAAATAGATCGCCGTATTGAGTTTTTTAATAGTTCTTCTATTTTCCAAATTAGACACCAATTTTCTACAAGAAATTACATAATTGTGCATTCGTATTATAACACACAAATAAAAAATGTCAATGAGATTAGGGCCCACAAATTATTACAATTTTGTAACATTTTAAAAGTCGGCAGGTTTCCCTGCCGACCATAATTAAACATCATTTTTAATAATATCCTCATATGTCTCGCGATTAATGACAACGCGTGACTCCTTATCCTTTACAAACACGACCGCGGCTCTCGGAATACGGTTGTAGTTGCTTGCCATCGAATAGCAATAAGCACCGGTGGTAAGCACTGCCAGAGTATCCCCTACGTCGGGTTGCTGGATTTTAACGTGTTCCTGCAAAAGGTCGCCGCTTTCACAGCATTTACCGGCCACAGTTGCAACAAAACTTTTGGGTTCTGTCGCTTTGTTGGCAATTTCTATAGTATACTCTGCGTTGTAAAGAGCATATCTCGGATTATCGCTCATACCGCCGTCAACCGAAACAAAGGTTCTGACATTTTCGATATGTTTGATAGCCCCTACCTTATAAAGAGTAATGCCTGCAGGACCGACTATCGAACGGCCGGGCTCAATGTAAACAAACGAGATCGGAAAATGGAGCCGATCGCATTCAGCCTTCAAAGCGTCGGCGGCAGTAGCCATAAACGAATCAAACGGCTGTTGATCGTCGGACTCAACATACTTAACGCCGAAACCGCCGCCGAGATCGATCTCAGTAACGGTAACACCGCTTTTATCTCTGAAATCAGCGGCAAACTGAATCATTATCTTAGCCGCATCACAGAAAGGCTCTGTTGTAAAGATCTGCGAACCGATATGGCAGTGGAAGCCTTTAAGGTTCACGCCTTTATGCTCAAGGCACTCCAGAGCGGCGTTCATAGCCTCACCGTTCTCAAGAGCAAAACCGAACTTGCAGTCGATCTGACCGGTCTTGATATAATCGTGAGTATGAACATCAATACCCGGTTTGATCCTGAGAATTATATTTACTTCTTTTCCCAAACTTTCAGCGATACTTTCAAGATTTTTAAGTTCAGAGAAATTATCAACCACAATTCGTCCGACGCCGACCTTGACGGCATACAAAAGTTCATCATAGGCCTTGTTGTTGCCGTGGAATACAAGCAACGAAGGATCAAATCCTGCCGAAACAGCCGTGTATATCTCACCGGCTGAGACAACGTCGGCACCGATGCCTTCAGATCTGCAGATTCGATACATCTCCTTGCAGGAAAATGCCTTGCTGGCATAAAGCACTCTACCGTTTCCACCGTAGTGCTTTTTAATCGACTCGCGGAATTCGGCAATAGTGCTTCTAATTAAATTTTCATCAAAAACATAAAGCGGTGTGCCGTATCTCTCGGCCAGATCAACACAATCGGCACCGCCGATCGTTAAATGACCGTCATTATTCACCGCAATACTCTTACTAATCATTTCAACCATCCTCATGCGTTCTCTGCAACCGACTCTAATAGACTTCTCAGAACATCATTACCCTCACCCGTCTCGGCCGAGAAAGGTATCATTGTGATATCTCCGAAAAGCTCCTCAAACATTCTTAAGTTGGACGCTCTTTCTTTTGATTTCAACTTATCGATCTTAGTAAGAACAATAACAAAATTAAAACCGGTTTCCTTTAAATATTCAACCATATCCATATCGTCAGCCGTAGGCTTATGGCGTGAATCAATAAGCTGAAACACAATTTTTATATTACGGTCGGACGCAAAATAGTACTGCATCAACTCCGACCAACGCTGTTTTTCCGAAAATGAGACCTTTGCAAAACCGTATCCCGGCAAGTCGGCCATACGAACACCGTCGCACTTAAAAAAGTTGACGGTCACAGTCTTGCCGGGCTTGTTACTGACACGTGCTATCGACTTTCGTCCCAACAATTTATTGATAAGCGACGATTTTCCGACATTTGAGTGACCCGAAAAACAAACCTCGGGAAGATCGGAAGCAATTAAACTTTTCGAAGTGCCTGCCGATGTCTCAAACACCGCGTTGTTGTAGTTCATAAAACACCTCTGCTGATTTTGATAGGTTGCTTATTGTCGCTCACCGACTTTTCAACGGTATAAATTTCGTCAATTTCGACCGAGCAGGCATTCGGCATAGTTGTCAGCGCACCGCTCAAGATCTCATCCACCGTCTCAACCGCGACAAACTCTACATTGTCTTTGACGATCTGCTCGACCTCATCAAGATTAGGCAGATTATCAACGGGAATAAACACCTTTTTAATACCCGTCTTATATGCAGCCATTGTCTTCTCTTTAAGTCCGCCGATAGGCATAACGCGTCCGCGAAGAGTTATCTCACCGGTCATCGCGATATCGCGTTTTACGGGGATCGAGCAAAGTGCCGAAACCAAAGCCGTAAACATTGTCACACCGGCCGAAGGACCGTCTTTAGGAGTCGCGGCTTCGGGTGCGTGGATATGAATATCGTATGCTTTGTAGAAATCTTTGCTTATACCCAAAAGCTCCGCTCTGCTTCTGACAGCAGTAACTGCGGCTTTTGCGGATTCCTGCATAACATCACCGAGCGAACCGGTCAGTTCCAGTTTGCCGCTACCGGGCACGCAAACGACCTCTAACGGCATGATCTCACCGCCGACACTTGTCCACGCAAGACCGTTGACAACGCCGATCTCGTCCTTTTTAAGCAGCGTATCGGGCTTATATTTTTCAGTACCCAGCATTTCCCTTAACACTTCTGCTGTGACCTTAACAGTCTTACCTTTGCCGGAAACTATCGTAGCGGCAGACTTGCGGCAAACAGTAGCCAAAGTCCTGTCGAGTCGACGAACGCCGGCTTCACGCGTATATGCATCGATCAACTTATAGATAGCCTCATCAGTAAACTTAACTTCGGTCGATTTAAGACCGTTTTGCTTCAACTGCTTTTTAATAAGGTGATTTTTAGCAATTTGATACTTTTCTTCTCTTGTATAACTGCCAAGCTCAATAAGCTCCATACGGTCGAGCAACGGTGCGGGAATGGTCGACGCATCGTTTGCAGTCGTAATAAACAAAACACGGCTCAAGTCAAACGGCATATCGACATAGTGATCGTGGAAGGTGTTGTTCTGCTCGCTGTCAAGAATTTCCAGCATAGCCGAAGACGGATCACCCTTATACGATGAACCGAGCTTGTCTATCTCGTCGAGCAAAATAACGGGATTAGCAGTACCCGCGGTCTTGACAGCGTTGATGATCCGACCGGGCATAGCACCGATATAAGTCTTTCTGTGACCTCTTATCTCAGCCTCGTCGGTAACACCGCCTAAAGACACTCTTGCATACTTTCTGCCCATACATTCGGCAACCGACTTTACGATCGAAGTTTTACCGACACCCGGAGGTCCGACAAGACAGATTATCTGTCCCTTGATATCGGGAACAAGTGTGTGAACAGCCAAAAGCTCGATAATACGCTCTTTGACCTTTTTGAGTCCGTAATGGTCGCGGTCGAGTATCTTCTGCGATCTATTGAGATTTATCTTAGTATCGCTGAAAATTCCCCACGGCAAAGAAAGGCAGGTATCGAGATAATTAAGTACAACGGTAGCCTCGTGCGAGCCGTTGGGCATTTTAGAAAGACGCTCTGCCTCATCACGAAGCTTATCCTTAACACTTTCGGGAGCCTTCATTTCAGCTATTTTCTTAAAATACTTTTCAATTTCACTGTCAGGATCGCTCTCGCCGTACAGTTCCTCATTGATAGCCTTTATCTGCTCACGGAGATAATACTCACGCTGATTATCATCAATGCTTCCCTTGACCTTTTCGCTGATTCTGCGGTCGATCTCAATAAGATCCTTTTCACGTTTAAGCAAAGTGATGACCGATCTCAACCTCTTCACAGGGTCAAGCTGTTCTAAGATGTACTGCTTGTCGTCAGTCTCGACCGGAATATTGTGAGCGATAAAATCGGCCAAATGACCGAGACTCTCGTCGGCAATAACGCTCATAATAACATCGGGAGATACCTTGGGAGCAACATGAGCATACTCGTCAAAAGCGTTTTTGGCATTTCTCAGCAAGGCCTCTTTATATTTGGTCTTATTGCCCATCGGTTCATCAATGCAACGAACGATATCAGCCCTGAAAAGCGGTTCGACCGTGGTAATACTCTGAAGTTTTGCACGGTAGCAACCCTCAACAAGCACACGGACGGTATCACCAGACAGACGAAGTATCTGTCTAACCTTCGCAACACATCCGATCTCGTAAAGATCATCAACATTCGGATCCTCAGCCGCAATATTTTTCTGTGTCAACAAAAAGATATAGCGATTCTGAGACATCGCAGTATTAAGTGCCTCAATGGACTTCGGACGGATAACGTCAAAATGCACCGCTGTTTTCGGATAAACAACAATGCCGCGAAGCGCCAGCATAGGCATATTTAAACTCTTAAGAGTGGTTTCCTGCATATATAACTTCCCTTTTTAAAATTTGCATATTATTATACAACATTTTAAGCACTAATGCAACTAATTTCTACCGTTTAATGTTTTCCAGTAAATTTAAGTAAACCAAGAGCTTCATTAAGAAACTCTTGGTTAAAATAACTGTTTACTTTTACTTCGAACTCTCTTCGATCAACCGCTTCTGAAGCTCGTAAAGTTTTTCTGAATAGTCAACATAATATTTGTGCGGTTTTTCGAATCTCTGGACCTCTTCCCACAGCGATTCGACCTGTTGCTCGCGGTACTCTCTGATAGCAGTAGCATCGGGCGAATTGTAGCAAAGCTCACCGTTTTTAAACACCTCGACCTGCAAAGGACGGGCTATAAAATCTTTAACTGTCTTTCTCTTCCACGTGTACTCGGGGTCAAACAGTTCATATTCTAATGTATCGTCTATTACCTCATTACGAAGTGTTATAACATCGGCGATAGCCTTGCCGCTTTCACGGTCAAACAGTCTCCAGCACTGTTTGAAGCCGGGTAACGTGATCTTCGAGGTGTTTTCGCTGAGTTTGATCTTAGCGATCAACTCGCCGTCCCCGCCTTCGATAGCAACCAACTTATAAACACCACCGAAAACAGCCTCACTCTTGGCAGTGATCAAACGCTCGCCGACGCCGAAGGTATCAACCTTGGCACCCTGCATCAGCATATCGCGTATAAGATACTCGTCTAAAGCGTTGGAAACACAGATCTCGCAATCGGGGTAACCCGCCTCATCGAGCATCTTTCTTGCACGTTTTGAGAGATAAGTTATATCGCCGCTGTCGATCCTGATACCTTTTGGACGGCACCCAAGCGGCTTTAAGACCTCATTGGCAACCTTGATCGCGTTGGGAATACCCTTTTTCAGCGTATCATAGGTATCAACAAGGAACACACAGGAATCGGGATAGACCGTTGCATAGGCCTTAAAAGCCTCGTACTCGCTGTCGAACAACTGTATCCAGGAGTGAGCCATAGTTCCCGCAACCGGAATATTAAAATCCTCACCTGCTTTAACACACGATGTACCAACACAGCCTCCGATATAAGCGGCTCTGGCACCCATGACCGACGCATCGGCACCGTGAGCACGGCGAGCACCGAACTCAAGCACTGCCCTACCTCCTGCCGCGCGAACGATTCGGTTGGCCTTGGTCGCAATCAAGGACTGATGATTTATATTAAGCAGGAGCATTGTTTCTATGAGGAACAACTGCATAATCGGACCGCGGACGGTAACGATCGGCTCTTTCGGGAAAATAGGTGTTCCCTCGGGGATAGCCCAAACGTCACAACTGAACTTAAACTCTTCTAAATACTTTATAAACTCTTCATCAAAGAGACCGCGTGCGCGCATGTAATCGCAATCTTCTTCTGTAAATTTAAGACCGCAAAGATCATCAATAAGCTGTTTCAGTCCGGCCATTATTGCAAAGCCGCCGTCATCGGGAACACGGCGGAAAAACATATCAAAATAAGCTATAGTATCCTTATGGCCGTTGAGTAACGCGCCGTTAGCCATAGTAGCCTCATAAAAATCCATCAGCATAGCCAAATTACTCATAGGTTCAACCTTCGCTTTCCTTCAAATCTTTTTCCTTTATCAATTTACCCTTTAATATCAGTTCTTTTAACTTTTCTTTGTCACCGTCGGCCAACGCATCGCGGTAGTCGCCAAGAGACCGGAGCAATGAATCCAACTCCGACAATAACATTTCGCGGTTGGATATAAACAATTCGCTCCACAGATTTTCATCGACCGTAGCGACTCTCGAACAATCCTTAAAACTACCGGCCGAAAAGCCTTTTCTGTTAAGGCAGGTCGGCGATTTGACGTAAGAACCCGCAATAACGTGCGGTATCTGTGAGGTAAAGGCAATTATTCTGTCGTGTGTGGCAGGGTCGGTAACGGTGATCTTAGCGGCCTTTAAAGCACGGACGAACTGTTTTGCGACCTCTAACGCATTTTCGTCGGTTTTATCGGTCACGGTCAAAATATAACTCGCACGGTTAAAAAGATTTTCATCGGCATTGCGAAAACCGCTTCGCTCCTTACCGGCCATCGGATGGCCGCCGACAAAATGCAACTGATGCTCATAACAGATCATCTCACATTGCTGCACCACCGATTGCTTTACACCGCAAACATCGGAAACGACTGAGCCTTTTTTTAGATACTTGGCATTGTTACGCAGAAACTCGACAGAACGGATCGGCGACAAACACAAAACGGTGATATCGGCATCAACAAAAGTGTCCTCTTTCCAGATCGCGTCAACAGCACCCGAAAGCAAAGCATCATCGCAAACTCCTGAATCGATGTCAAAGCCGACAACAGTCCAATCCGAGTTCTTTTTAAGCTGTTTTGCCAAAGAACCGCCGATAAGACCGAGTCCTATAATCAGAGCCTTCATTTAACCACCGCCAAGTGAAAAATACATTAAATATAATACACCCGATTTTAAATTTAGTCAACATCATACAAATAAAAAAAGCCGACAGACCAAAGGTCCATCGGCAGTTTCAACTCAAATTATTCTGCAAAACCGGATTCAACCAAGGTTACGAGACCGGTAACAGCAGCCTCTTCATCACTACCGTCAGCAATGATGCGGATAGAGGTACCGCCGACGATACCGAGCGACAATACGCCGAGAAGACTCTTTGCATTAACGCGGCGCTCTTCCTTCTCAACCCAGATCGAGGATTTGAACTCATTAGCCTTCTGAATGAAGAATGTTGCAGGACGGGCATGAAGTCCAACCTGATTCTGAACGACAACATCTTTAACAAACATAACAAAATCTCCTTTTGAATCAGCACTTATAAATTAAGGTTGATTATTCACAACATTAAAATAACGGGATAACTCCCGACACTTTCGTTATTATACCATATTATTGATTTTAGTCAATAATTTGTTACTAATAATTCAAAAAATTTTCGTAATGCGACAATTTTTTGAAAAATTAAAACGACCTATTTGTTAATAATTCATATAGAAAAATTTTTAAAAATCCCGATTGTGAAATTCAATCACTTCAAAATATCGGGACGAAGACGTTTTGTGATTTCCAGCGACTGTTCATCACGCCATTTTTTAATATTTTTATGATGACCCGACAAAAGCACGTCCGGAACAGAAACACCGTGCCAGACCTCGGGTCTTGTATACTGCGGATACTCCAAAAGACCGTCAAAATGGCTTTCGTCGGTAAAACAAACCTCTTCGGAAAGTACACCGGGAATCATTCGACTGACAGCATCGACCAAAAGCATTGCCGGTACTTCGCCGCCTGTGACAACAAAATCACCGATAGAGATCTCCTCGTCAACGATCTCGTCCAGAACTCGTTGGTCAACACCCTCGTAATGACCGCACAGAATAGCGATCCGCGGATACTTAGCCAACCGCACGGCATCCTCCTGGCAAAAGGTCTTGCCCTTTGGTGACATATAGATCAAGTGAGGTTTATTTTCCCCTTCATATACACTTTTAAAGCAGTTAAATATTGGTTCGGCCTGCATAACCATTCCCTTGCCGCCACCGTACGGTGCATCGTCAACACGGTTGTGCTTATTGCCCGCAAAGTCACGGATATTGTGGCATTCGACCTCAATAATTCCTGCCTTTCTCGCTCTGCCGATAACGCTTTCATCAAGCACGTTATCGCACATCTTCGGAAAAAGAGTTAAAATATCAAACCTCATCGTCAAACATACCTCCGATGGGAGTGATAAGTATCTTTCTTTGCTCGATATCGACCGATTTCACAAACTGCGGAACATTGGGAAGATAATATTCATTACCGTCCTTTTTTATATGCCACACATCATTTGCACCCGTCTGTGAGACCTCCGAGATAACACCGTATTCGGTATTATCATCGGCATCGAACACGCGACAACCGACGATATCGTCAATAAGAAACTGACCGTCAGCCAATTTCATATCGGCACGGTCTATATAAAGCACCTTGCCACGCAATGTTTCAGCCATTTCGATAGTGTCCACCCCATCAGCCTTTAAAAGGCAAACATTTCCGTGCGGACGCGAAGCCTTAACGACCAGTCGCTCAGTGCCGTATTTGTCGAGATAAAACTTTTTAAATTCAGTAAAAACCTCAGCCGAATCGCACCACTGCTGAACGCGCATTTCACCGCGAACACCGTGGGTGCCGACGATCTTTCCGGCTTCGATATACTTTTTCAGCATATTATCCCCCAAAAGTTCAATTTAAAAGAAGCACCCCTCAAAAGCCAATGCTAATGAGGGGAAAAAGCCGTATTTTCGAGATCAGTCGATCTCAACAGCGATCTTTGCGTTGTTACGGTTAGCAGCTGCTCTCATAACAACACGAATAGCCTTGGCTATTCTACCCTGCTTACCGATAACTCTGCCCATATCGCCTTCGGCAACATGAAGATGGTATACGGTGACACCCTCTTCATTCGGCTCGTCAACGGTAACAGAAATCTTGTCAGGCTCCGAAACCAGTCCCTGACAAATCGTGATAAGCAATTCAGTCATAAATTTTCTCCTGTGTTGACGATACTATTAAAGAACGTCGTTCTTTTTGAGAAGATCCTTAACGGTATCGGTGAGCTGAGCGCCGTTAGCGATCCACTTCTTAGCCTTGTCAGCATCGATCTTAACGGTTGCGGGCTCGGTCATGGGGTTGTAGTAGCCGATTTCCTCAATGAAACGACCGTCTCTGGGGAATCTGGAATCTGCAACAACTACACGGTAGAAAGGAGCCTTTTTAGCACCCATTCTGCAAAGTCTGATTTTAACCATTTGATTGTTCCTCCTACTTTTAAATTTATACCTATATAAAAATATAAATATCAGAAATTAAATCCGCCGGGGAAATTCATACCACCGGGCATTCCATGCTTCATTCGGCGTTTTGCACCTTTGGAATTCATCGATTTGAACATCTTTTTCATCTGCTCGTACTGTTTCAGCAATCGGTTGACAGCCTCAACGGTCTGACCGCAGCCTGCGGCAATCCTTCTTTTGCGCGAAGCGTTGATTATCTCCGGCTTCGAACGCTCTTTTTTAGTCATTGAGGTAATGATCGCCTCAACGCGTGCAAACTGCTTTTCGTCAATATCAACGTCCTTCAGCTGATTGCCCATACCGGGAATCATACCTATCAACTGCTTGATGTTACCCATCTTGCTGATGCTTCGGAACTGTTCCAACAGATCATTTAAGTCAAATTTGTTTTCCTCTAATTTTTTGGCGGTTTCCAAAGCCTGCTTTTCATCTATCTGGGTCTCGACCTTTTCGATAAGCGACAGCACATCGCCCATACCGAGGATTCTTGACGCCATTCTGTCGGGATAAAACTCTTCAAGCTCATCCATCTTTTCGCCGGTACCGATAAACTTTATCGGCTTACCGGTAACAGCCTTGACCGACAGCGCGGCACCGCCACGAGTATCACCGTCAAGCTTAGTGAGGATAACGCCCGATATCTCCAGCTCTTCATTGAAGGCTTTTGCGATGTTTACGGCATCCTGACCGACCATCGAGTCAACGACAAGCAGGATCTCATTGACTTCAACTGCCTTGCAGATGCGCTTTAATTCATCCATCAGTTCAGTGTCGATGTGCAATCGACCGGCGGTATCAAGAATAACAAAATCGTGACCGTAATCACGGGCATATTTAATAGCTTCAACAGCCGTTTTTTCAGGCTTCTGAGTTCCTCTTTCAAAAACGGGGACCTGGACCTTTTCGCCCAAGACCTTCAACTGATCTATAGCGGCAGGACGGTAAATGTCAAGTCCTACCATCATCGGTCTGTGACCCTGCGATTTCAGACGCTTTGCCAGCTTTGCGCTGTGAGTAGTTTTACCCGAACCCTGCAGACCGCACATCATAATAACGGTCGGTATCTTTGATGCGAAGTTGATCCTGGCACCCTCGCCACCCATAAGCTCGGTCAACTCGTCACGAACGATCTTAACGACCATCTGCGCGGGAGTAAGGCTTTCCATAACCTTTTCGCCGATGCTCTTTTCAACAACGGAATTAGTGAAATCCTTGGCAACCTTATAGTTAACGTCAGCCTCCAAAAGAGCCAAGCGCACGTCACGCATAACCTCTTTTAAGTCAGCCTCGTTGAGTTTTCCGCGTGAGCGGAGCTTTTTAAAAGCCGCCGACAGTTTTTCGGAAAGTCCCTCAAATGCCATAAATTCCACCTGCCTTACATTTCATCAATATATTGAATAAGCTTTTCTAAATCTTCATCAGCCAGAGTTTCTTTATAATTCTTAAGCAAAGCCTTCGAGCGCTCGCTTTTTTCGACAAACCTTAAAGCCGCCTCAAACTCGCGGAGCTTATTGACGGCACGAACGATCGAATCCCGTGCACCCTGCCTTGTGATATCCTCGTTGTCCGCAATTTCAGCCAACGACAGGTCGTCACAATAGTAATATTCAACAAGATCTCTCTGTTTTTCGGGTAAAAGCGCGCCGTAATAATCAAGCAACAAAACGACCGACAGATCCTTCGGCACACTTCTCACCTCTGTAAAGTTTTTTTCATTACAGCCAACATTATAACATAAAATCCCGAGATGTCAAGTATTTTTCTTTACACTTTAAAACTTTTTTAACTTGACGTAGTCCGAAGGTTTGGTTATACTAAAAATATATTGATTTTGGGTGGTGAATTTGGTGCCGATGTTATCACATTTTTTAAGACGAATACTGCCGATTTTGTTGGTGTTTCTTTTAGTGTTTCCTACAGTTACTCTGGCAGGCTGTGCCGACAGCAAAGACTTCACTCTCTATTACGGTGTGAGCAAAGCACCGCAAAATCTCGACCCTCAATTAGCCGCAGTAGATTCAGAACTGCTTTTTGCAAGAAACTGCTTCAGAGGTCTTTATAAATTAGATGAAAACGACCGACCTGTCCCCGACCTTGTTACCGATTACACGTTAAGTCCCGACGGACTGACATATACGTTTAAGCTCAATGGCAACAAATGGTCAGATGGCAAAGATGTAACCGCATCTGATTTCAGGTTTGCTCTGCTTCGTGCCGCCGATCCCACACTCAATGCACCGGGTGTTGAGTATATAAGAAACATCGTCGGTGTTAATGAGAGTTTAAATGGCACCGGAACCTATATTGGCGTTTCGTCTCCCGACAGCAACACTCTGATAATTACTCTCAGCCAACCCGACAGTAATTTTCTGATCAAACTGACAAAACCTATTTTTATGCCCTGTAATGAAGCCTTTTTCACTAAATGCGGCGGCAAATACGGTCTGTCAAAGGAACATATCCTCACTAACGGCAACTTTAAAGTGTCAAGATGGCCCAACGAGAAGTCCATTGAATTACAGCGAGTAAGTGAAGAAAAGCTAAACGGCACATCGGTCAAAAAGGTCGTGCTTTCCGAAAGTCAGACCGGAAAACTCAATTCGCAACGAATCATCGATAAAGAGATCGGCATCACGGCGGTCAGCGGCGAAGATTTTACTAAGATCAACCGCAAAGACTACACGGTTGACGTGGATTACTGTAAAAATTACGCCATTTGCTTTAACAGATCGACCGACATCGGTAAAAACGGAAAACTGCTCGAAGCCATGGCAATCGGCATTGACCGCGTGTTTATCAAGCAGAATATGAGTGAGCGTTTTAAGATCGCCTACTCCTGCATTCCCGAAGATTCACAGGTGCTTGAAGCCGCACCGTTGGGTGATATCGGTATAAAAGATTATTCATTCGAAACCGAACCGTCTTTGTCACGGTCGCTCTTCCTTGATGCTGTAAAATCCTTTAAAAGCGGCAAACTACCCACCGTCGAGATCATCTGTACCGACGATCCCGATATAAAAGCGATTCTCACCAACGCGATATACGGCTGGCAGAGCAATTTAGGCGTTGTAGTCAACATTAAGACCGTAGCGACTGAGCAGGAAGCTCTGAACCTTTATAAAACGGGTCAATACTCAGTAGCATTTCTGCCGTTCAATGGCTCGGCCGACGAGATATTAAACCTTGTTTCAGACAACGTACAATCGGTTGAATATCAAAGCATTATGACGGCTCTTAATGCCACAGATAATGTGGAAACGGCAAAATCGTTAGTCCTTAGCGCTTCTGATATTTTAAGCACTGAACCGTCGTTGATTCCAATAGTCAGCGTGCCGAAAGCAACAGTACACTCGACCGAATACAAAGACGTTTATTTTTCAAAAATCGACGGCACCGTGGATTTTTCAATTATTTACAAATAAGCAAAAAGAATAAAATCACTCCTTTTACCGACACTAACGGTGAAAGGAGTTTTTATATATGAAAAAGGACAAAAAATACAATCCCATTCGCCGCGAGCCGACCGACGATGTCGATACCATCTACTGCGACGAACGGCTCAATTCTTACGATAACGTAAAACGAAACGATATGTTCCCCTACATTTCACCATTGCCTCCCACCCGCAGAGCACCCGAACCGCCTATCATTTGAGAAAAGCACCGAGAAAATCGGTGCTTTTTTGCAAAGAAATATTGATTATCTGTTAAAAATATGTTAAATTAAATATAATTATACATATAAAGGAGAATTACAATGAAATTCAGCGTAAATCATCCGATTCTGTTTATAATGGTCGGAGCATTGATAGCCATAGTGCTTGCTCAATCGGTCTATTTCCTTGTAAAGGCTTTAAAACGTGCTAAAGCACTTGGAATGGATCAGAAGAAGATCAAGAAAACAATAACCTCGGCTGCGATCTTCACTATTGCACCCGCCGTAGCAATCTTAGTCGGCGTTGTGGCTTTGTCAAAAAGTCTCGGTGTTGCTATTCCATGGTTAAGACTTTCTATAATCGGCTCTTTGTCCTATGAGATCGTTGCTTCAAAAAACGCAATGAACGCTTTGGGAATAAGCAGCGGCACTACTGTTGCAGATGCTTCCGCTTTTGTCACCATCCTCTGGGTAATGACGCTTAGTATCGCCGCGGGTCTTATATTAGTTCCGCTTGTCACTAAGAGGATCCAGGGCGGTATGAACAAGATCGGTATGAAGGACAAAAAATGGGGCGAAACCTTTAATAACGCGATGTTCTTAGGTATGATCTCGGCATTCTTGGGCTACGTTTTCTGCAACGTTGACCGACTCTGGAAGGCCGATGCAAACGGTCTTGTAGAGATCGTTGAAAAGACCGAGGACGCAGGCGTCGTGACCGAGGTCGTCTCCTATGTCAGCTCAACATCGGGACTTATTCCGATTCTTGTTATGGTCATATCCGCAGTCGTTATGGCAATCTGCGGTGTGCTTTCAATGAAGGTCAACAAATGCAAATGGCTTACCGACTACGCGTTGCCGATAAGCCTTGTAGCCGGAATGACCGCCGCTATTCCGCTCACAAATTGGTTAGGTTAAGGAGGTGCCGAAAATGAAAAAACAGCTTACATATCTCGAATCTGTTCATCGCGACGGTAAGATCTGGGGTCTTGTACTTTGTGCATTGATTCTTCTTTTTCCGCTTGTAGCCAGCCTTATTTTCGGTGCTTACCCCGAATGGTCACCGCTTTTGCAGGGACTTATCGCAACCTTACCTATGTATTGGGCAGTCGGTATTATTGAGATCTTCACCTACGTTCCGATGCTCGGTGCCGGCGGCACATATCTTTCTTTTGTAACAGGCAATATTTCAAACTTAAAGCTTCCCTGTGCGGTCGATGCGATGGAACGTGCCGAGGTAAAGGCAAGCTCTGAAGAAGGCGAGATCATCTCGACCATCGCTATTGCAGTATCAAGTATCGTCACAACCGTTATCGTTGTCTTGGGCGTTGTGCTCATCGTTCCTCTGACCCCTATTTTAGAGGCTCCTGCACTCCAGCCTGCCTTTGATATGATCCTTCCTGCGCTCTTCGGCGGTCTTGCAGTCGTCTTTGTCTCAAAGAACTTAAAACTTTCCATAGCACCCATCATTCTGATGCTGATACTCTTCATATTTGTTCCTGCTTTGAACGAAAGCACTGTTGGTATTATGGTGCCCGTCGGCGTTATCTTCACCGTTGCAGTAGCAAGAATAATGTATAAGAAGGGACTGCTCTAAATGACACTTTATATCGTTTTGGGTCTCGTTGCAACACTCATCGCATTTATCGCTGTTCTTGTTGTGCGAGCCTTGAACTTCAAACCTAAAAAGGGACCCAAATTGCAGACGAACGAGATCACGTTCGATAACGATCTTGCAATAAAGAATTTGAGTGAACTCATCAAATGTAAAACCATCTCCTACAACGATAAATCGCTGGAAGATGACGCTGAGTTCAACAAACTGACTAACATGTTGCCGCAACTTTACCCCAACGTTTACAGCACCTGCGAGCAGATCGATATTCCCGACCGTGCGATTTTACTGAAATGGCGTGGCAAGTCGGCCGAAAAGCCCACAGTACTGATGGCTCACTATGATGTTGTCCCTGTCAACGAGGAAAACTGGGCAAAACCGCCGTTTGACGCCGTTATTGAAGACGGTGTGCTTTGGGGTCGCGGTACTCTTGATACCAAGATCACCTTCAACAGCATTCTCTTTGCCACAGAAAAACTGATAGCTGATGGCTTTGTGCCCGAAAACGATATCTATCTCGCCTTCTCAGGCGGTGAAGAGATCAACGGTTTAGGTGCCGTCAACATTGTTGACTACTTTGAGAGCAACGGAATTGAGTTGGGACTCGTCGTCGATGAAGGCGGTGGTGTCGTTGAAAACGTGTTCCCCGGCGTCAATGTTCCCTGCGGACTTATCGGTATTGCCGAGAAGGGACTGATGAACGTCCAGTACAAATGCAGTTCAAAAGGCGGTCACGCATCTGCTCCAAAACCCAACTCGCCTGTTGTCCGTCTCAGTAAAGCCTGCTGTAAAATCGAAAGCAAACCATTTAAATCTCATTTTACAACACCTGTTGTTAAGATGTTTGATACCTTGGGTCGACACTCTTCGTTTGTTTTCAAGATCATCTTTTCTAACCTCTGGCTCTTCAAACCGGTACTCGATATGATATGCAGATCGGGCGGCGGTGAGCTTAACGCTTTAGTCAGAACGACCGTAGCGTTCACAAAAATGCAGGGCAGCTCGGCATATAACGTTATTCCGCCTAAGGCAACTTTGGTTTCAAATATGCGTCTTAACCCTGCTGACACAATGGATTCGGCATTGGAGTATCTTAAGAAAACCGTAAATGATGAGAACGTTGAGATCTCGATCATCGAGGGTATGAATCCCAGCCGTATTTCGCAGGTTGACTGTGAAGCCTGGGACAAAGTCGCCACAGCCGTTGCCTCGACCTGGAAAGGATGTGTTGTCGCACCCTATCTTATGATGCAATGCTCCGACAGCCGCCATTACGGTCGAATTTCCGATAAGGTCTACCGCTTCTCGGCAATGGACCTCACCGCAGAAGAAAGAGCGACCATCCACGGCGACAACGAGCATATCCGTCTCGACGCCGCCGACCGCACGGTCGAATTTTACATAAGACTTATAACCCAATGCTAACTCAAAGGAGATTCAAACAATGAATAACAGCCTGACCTTAAAGGAATATAGCGACAAGATCAAACGTGTTCTTATCACAAAGGAAGAGATCGACGAGGCTATCGTCAAAGCAGGCAAATTGATCGACAGTTTTTATGACGGTAGACCCATTTTGCTGGTCAGCATCTTAAAAGGCGCATTCGTATTTATGGCTGATCTTTGCCGTGCCGTCAGCGTTCCCTGCAAGATTGACTTTATGTGTGCCAAGAGCTATTACGGTGGAACAGAGAGCACAGGTGTGGTCAAGATAGTTATGGACTTAAAGCAGGATATTTCTGAGTACCACGTTGTTATCGTCGAGGATATCATCGACACGGGCCGTACGCTGAACGATATCGTAAAGATATTGAAGGCTCGTAACCCTTTATCGCTTCGCGTTATCACTCTTTTGGACAAGCCGGCGCGCCGAGTTGTCGACTTCAAGCCGGACTATGCACTCTTCACCATCCCCGACCATTTCGTTATCGGCTATGGACTTGACTGCGACGAATTCTACCGAACCCTGCCCTACATAGCAGAATACGATCTTGATTGTTAAAAAGCAGAGAGACACTTCATATTGAAGTGTCTCTCTGTTTTTTATGCTATTTAACTGCTTCCAGGAGTTCATCGACCTTATCGGTGTTTTCCCACTTAACACCCAGATCCTCGCGACCCAAGTGACCGTAAGCGGCAAGACTGCCGTAAATCGGCTTTCTCATATCAAACATATCAATGATAGCGGCAGGACGAAGATCGAATACCTTGTCAACAGCTCTCGACAGTACCTCTTCGCTGTACTTGCCTGTGCCAAAAGTCTCGACCATTACAGACACAGGCTTCGCAACACCGATAGCGTATGCCAGCTGAACCTCGCACTTAGTAGCAAGCTTAGCGGCAACGATGTTTTTAGCAACATAACGTGCGGCGTAAGCGGCCGAACGGTCGACCTTTGTGGGATCCTTACCACTGAAAGCACCGCCACCGTGGCGTGAATATCCACCGTATGTATCAACGATTATCTTACGGCCGGTAAGACCGGTGTCACCCTGCGGACCGCCGACAACAAAACGACCGGTGGGATTAATGAAAATCTTAGTATTTTCATCTAAAAATTCAGCAGGAATGATAGGCTTGATAACACTTTCCAATACATCAGTTCTCAAGGTTTCTAAAGAAACCTCGGCACTGTGCTGACTCGAAACAACGACTGCTTCAACTCTTACGGGCTTATCGTCATCATATTCAACGGTAACCTGGGTCTTGCCGTCGGGGCAAAGATAACCCAGAGTTCCGTTTTCTCTGACCTCGGTCAATTTCAAAGCCAACTTGTGAGCAAGAGAAATAGGCAACGGCATGAGTTCGGGAGTTTCATCGCAGGCAAATCCGAACATCATACCCTGGTCGCCCGCACCGTGCAGATTATAAGCGTCTTCCTCTCCGCTTTTAAGCTCCAAGGACTTGTCCACACCCATCGCAATATCGGGCGACTGCTCATCTATCGAAGTGAAAATCGCACAGGTATTGCCGTCAAAGCCTTGCGACGGATCATTATAACCGATCCTGCAAACAACGTCACGAACGATTTTGGGAATATCAACCTTTGCGGTTGTGGTGATCTCACCCATTACATTGACAACGCCGGTAGTACAAAAAGTTTCACAAGCAACACGGGCATTTGGGTCCTTTTCAATAATAGCATCCAGAATTGCATCAGATACGCAATCGCAGACCTTGTCGGGATGACCCTTAGTCACCGATTCAGATGTAAATAAATGTTTAGCCATATCCATACTCCTTTTAAAATAAAAACGCTCACCTACCGAAAGGAGAGCGTCAAAAAACCTCATCTTTCGGATAATCCGCCGGAATTGGCACCTTAGAAAACCTAGGTTGCCGGGTATCACAGGGCCGGTCCCCTCCACCACTCTTGATAAGGAAAAATATTAAATTTGCAGTACTATTATAACATCCGGTCGGATTTTGTCAAGTGTTATTTCCTTTTAAAATAGGTGAAAGTTTTTTATAACAAATAAAACAAACAACCGCGTCGATGATTCCTTTTGAGAAATTAAAGGGCAGATTAAAGATAACGAGTGCCTCAAAAACCGAGTCGACCGACGGCAAAATTGCCGAATACATAGAAAGAATAACAGGCATCGGTACTAAAAGCTCTGCATATATCGGATAGACAATAAACAGGTTAGTAAAAACGCTTATAACAGCCATAATAACTGCACCTATCAATGTGCCGACAACAGCCGATTTAAAAGTCTTCTTTCTCTTATACACAAGACCTGCAACCCCGACAAAAATCGCACCTAAAAGGAAATTGGAAAGCTCGCCAACACAAAAAGTCGTAGTGTTAAGTAAATGCAGGGCGTTCTTAAAAAAGCAAACTCCCACTCCGTACAGAGGGCCTAACGCGAATGACGTAATTATCGCAGGCAACTCAGAGAAATCGAACTTGATAAACGGCGGAATAAGCATAGGCAACGGAAATTCCAGAAGCATAAGCACGTAACCCAAAGCGCTCATAATCGCCATAACGACCAAAGCGCGTAAATTAACTTTTTTAACAGTTTTCATAAAAAACACCTCACTAAAATTTAAAAATCCCCGAGGATACACCTCGGGGACAAAAGGCAAATTCGCGTCTTCTCACATCCGGACTGTAACCGTCGGCTTCGGAATTTCACCGAATCATGCCAAATTTTTGGCTCGCGGGCTTTACCGCCGGTAGGGATTTGCACCCTGCCCCGAAGATTCTAAAATCATTATACACTCAACTCAGCTATTAGTCAACATATAAATCACATTCAGAAAACATATTTATTGACTAAATACAACGCAACGCATTGGACTGCAAAGATCAGCGGTATTCCGAACACAAATCCGTTTTTCTGAGTTTTATGGTTAAACAACCCCATTGCAAAATAAACAGCCGCGCTTCCGCCGAGCAAAGCCAACACAAAAAACGTGCTCTCCCTTATCCTCTGTTTTCTTTTCTTCGCGGACATTTTATCAACTATCATAAGTATAAAAGAAAGCAAAGAAACAATAGTGGTATATACTAAAATATTTATTTCGAAATATTCCATAAATTTACTCCCGATAAAGGAATTTTATTGTTGTCAATTCGACAATATTATACTATAATATATTTATAGTTTCAAGATTTTCATTCTAAGAGGTGAAATGATGTTTTCCCGTCCGGTCCCCAAAAGAACCGCACTTATCATAGCATCAGTTATCTTCGCAATTATTTATACAGTTTGCTTCTTGTCCTGCCTTCTGCTGACAAGGACTAACAGCGATCTGCTAACAGGGAACAACAGTGTTCCGTCTTCGCAGACCGATACATCTACTGTAGTTTCCAACTCATCCGACACACCGTCCGGTGTTACCTCATCCGAAGCAACTAATTCATTTAACAGCGATATCGCAAGCTCTGACGTTCCGTCGGGCACTGCTTCGGTTCCCGACAATGTCACATCTTCAAATGTAACCTCATCCAACGTCACACCTTCCAACACGTCGTCAGGTACTGAGTCGGTAACACCTACACCTACCCCTACCCCTACACCTACACCCGAACCGACGCCAACGCCGCCGACACCCATTGTACCGTCTGACAGCAAATTCGGCGGTGCTATCTGGATTTCTATATACGATATGGCTGACTGCGGTCTTACAGGTATGAATGAGTCGCAGTTTCGACTTATGATAAACACAATGTTTGACAATGCCAAGAACTTAGGGTTGGATTCGGTCATTTGTCAGGTGCGACCCAACAGCGATGCTCTTTATAAGTCAAGCTATTTTCCCTACTGCCGCACGTTGACCGGTACCGAAGGTGTTGACCCCGGTTACGATCCTTTGAAGATAATGGTCAGCCAGGCTCACTCAAAAGGACTGAAGATCCACGCCTGGGTAAACCCTTATCGCATTTCGACCACGTCTACAAGCCTTAGCAAATTGGCCGCTAACAATCCCGCAAAGATATACGAGACCGACGGCGATCCGTCAAACGACCGTTACGTTTTAAAAGCAACCGACTCTGCGGGCAACACCGGTCTTTACTATAACCCCGCGATCCCTGAGGTCAGACAGCTTATAATCAACGGTATTAAAGAGATCTGTCAAAACTACGATGTCGACGGTATACATATTGATGACTACTTCTACCCAACGACCGCGGCTTCTTTTGACGATATTGAATACGCAAAATACAAGGTAACCGCCGGAAGCAATGCTGTGTCTTTGGCTAATTGGCGAAAGGAAAACGTCAATATTTTAGTAAAGGACATTTATTCAGCAGTCAAATCCTTTGGCAATATAGAGTTCGGCGTAAGTCCTGCCGCTAATATTGAGCGGTGTCAGAACGAGCTTTATTCCGACGTTGAAAAGTGGATGAGCACTAAAGGCTACATTGACTATATTATGCCGCAGATATACTACGGTTACGAATACCCTACTGCCCGTTTCCGTTATACTGCCCTACTCAATCAATGGATGTCCCTGCCGCGCCATTCGTCGGTCAAGATCCATATAGGACTTGCAAACTACAAGATAGACACTAAAGATCAAGGTAGTAACGAGTGGAAGACCGACACCGATATCATAGCTCGGCAGACCACTGATGCTTACAATAAAAAGGCCGACGGAGTAGTACTGTTTTCATACTGTTCCGTGTTCGGCAGCAGTTCCAATCAAAAGACCCAGACAGACAATTTTTACAAGATATTTAAAACCTTGAATTAAGGACTGAATTTAAGTGAGTTCAAGAAGTAAAAGCGGAATATCCGCCGTTGCAATTAGAAAGATCGTGCCGATACTACTGGTTTTGACCCTTGTTTTAAGCGGCTCGATGATAGTTATAGACCGTTTTGATCTTTTCAATTCGGCCACTTCTTTGCACTCAAATTCAGATTCCGCACCCACAAACGATCCCTCACACGGTTATGTTTCGAGCGAGATAATTGTAAACACCGAGCCTGTCACCGTCAATAAGGATAAGCCTTACTCACTGAAAGGTGCTACGATCGCACCGGGCAAGGACTTTTTAACCGATACCACCGATCTCGATTCCAACAGCGAAACCGTCGAAGATCTGATCGACGGAATGTACGAGGACCGACTGAACACCGTCAACGTTCTGCTTAATTTTGACGGCGGACTTATCTGCAACACACCTTTGGGTGACGGCAAGTGTGATGGTATTTTGAGTTACATTTACGGCTACGCCAAAACTAAGGATTTCAATGTTTCTCTCACGGTAGATATAGGTCTTCTTGCTGACAATCACGTTGCCGATGTTGCCGATATCGAAAAGATCTCGTCAATACTTACGTCACACTCGATTATTGACAACTGCGACATGCTGGTTCTCACGGGGTACACACTAAAAGACAGTGCGATCAGCTACGTTGACTATCTTGCTTCGGGCAGTGATGAAAGTTATATTGAATACCGCAAAGACCGTCATTCTGCCGCGATGAACGCCTATTATAACGCACTTTTAGAGGCTGATTGTTCACTCTACACCGGTCTTTATATTGACTCATCGCTCTTTGTCGGTGAGACGATGGATGATATTTTAGATCCCAACTCTTCGGCCGACGTTGTCAGTTGGCTCAAAGGCGGTTTGTCCGATTTCTGTATTGTGGATAATAAATTCTCCACAACGTCGACTCCGTTGGATTTTGAGACTATAGTCGATTTCTGGAATTCCTGCTCATTTACCAATGCTGAGGTTTATTTCCAGATAGACTATTCAAAGGTCGGTTCGGGTGAGAAAGGTTGGACAAGCCCCGACCAGGTCGTCAAACAGCTGATGGTTCTGGGTGATAAGGCCGATTTCAACTTCACTCTTTCAAGCTACAGTGATTTCCTTAACGACAAAACCGAAAGCCGACAGGCCGTTCAAAAGTTTATTGCAGGTCAGATCTCGCTCGACTACGTGCTGACTAACCTCAATGTAACCTCGCCCAAAAAACATACCTTTACAACCTATGAAGATATGGTTGCTCTCATCGGTGCTTCCGATCCGCAGTTCTCGCTGACATTAAACGGCGGGACTGTTGAGCGTAACAACTACGGTTATTTCTCGTTGGACTTAAAACTCAACATCGGTCCCAATAAATTTGTTTTAGAGCACAAGGGCTCGACCGAGATCTACAATATTACATACAAAAAGGTCATTATCAAGGAGTATTCGCCGACCAAAGCCGAAACCGTTGTCGGCGGTTCAAGTGTTGTTGTGTCGATCCAGGGCATATCAGATAGTAAAGTGACTGCCACTCTTAATGGCACAACGATCACTCTTAAAGAAGAGGTCATACTTGATATTGACGGCAATGTTGCGGGTGAATACAGTAACTACACAGGCCGTTTCACAGTGCCGCATTTCTATGATAAAGACACCTCTTTGGGCAACATCAAGTTTACTGTTGCTTCCAAATACGGCACCGAGTCGGTGACCGCCGCCAAAATAACGGTTAAAAAGACGGTCTCGAGCGTTCCTGCCGAAACTCCCGCAGGCGGTCAATACGTAGAAGTCAGCGGTTCAACCATCGCTGAGGTCACACGCGAGCAATCGGAGGTCTTTAACATAAATGACAACGACGACTGGTCGAGACCGACAAACAACTATCTGCCCGCAGGCACGGTCGACCATTGCTCGGCTTCGACAACTTCGGTCGGCGGTTCAACCTTGCGAACTCTTCGCTACGGCAAGATGCTTTATAACAGCAATCTTAATGTCACAAACGGCACTCTGCCTTCGACCAATTCAGTCAGCGTATCGAGTTTTACCGGAGGCACATCGCATACAAAACTTATCCTTAACGTCGATTGGAAGGCTCCGTTCCTCTTCCATATCGGACCGCAGGAATACCGCAACGAGGGTGCAGGCGACAACCGCGACTATACAATGAAGAACATTACCTTCAATTACATTGATATTACCTTCTGCTACGCCACCAATGTCGGCGGCGACATTTCTATCCCCGACGGCAATAGAATATTCTCCAAAGCCGAATGGATAAAGAACACTTCAGACCATACGCTAAGACTCTACCTTAAAAAGACAGGTTCTTTCTATGGTTGGTACGCTTCCTATAACTCGGCCGGTCAGTTGGTGTTTGAGTTCTTGAACCCTGCCAAAATAACTCTCACAAACAACACGTACGGTGCCGATCTTACAGGTGTGACCGTTATGGTCGACGCTGGTCACGGTGGAAGTGATCAAGGTGCATTGGGTTCTAACAAGAACTTCACCGAGGCTTATCTGAATCTCGCACTCGCAAAAGAAGTAAAGGCTCAGCTTGAGTCGATAGGCGCTACCGTAATTATGACAAGAGACAGCGATATTTCGCTCGACAGCAATGAGCGAATTTCTTTGGTACGGCAGAAAAAGCCCGATTACGTCCTTTCAATACACCGCAACGCCGCAAGCTCGACCTCACCCAACGCGTTCACGACCTACCACTTCAACGCGTTCCAGGCCAATGCAGCCATAACGATGTATAATACATACAACACCTTCCCTGCAGACTACATATTCCCTGTTTCAAAATGGAGCGGTACTAAGTGGCATCCGTTCTTCCTGTCGCGGACCACCAACTGCCCCGTTGTGTTGACCGAAAACGGATTTATCACTAACCCCGGAAACTTCGATCTTATGATCGATCCCGAATTCACAAAAAAGAACGCCCAAGCACTTACGCAAGGCGTTGTCGATTACTTTAAATCAATACAGTAGGAGTGATTTTATGAAAAAAGGAATTATTGCCATTACAAGCGGCGTTTTATTGCCATTACTTTGGGTCATACCTTATGTTTATACAATGACTAAAGTAATGAGTAACAACGCACCGACAGTCGGTATAATCGGCGGCGCGGACGCTCCTACGTCTCGCTTTTTAGCCGAGATGTTCTTGCAAAAGCATTTCTATTCGATGTGCTTGACCGCCATGATCGGTCTTGTGCTTATTGTATTAGGTGTGGTGTGGATAGTAAAGGCCAAGAAATCCAAATAACGCAAAACAAAAAGCCTTCCCGATCAGGAAGGCTTTTAGTTTGTTCACTTAGTCAGCTACATAAGGAAGCAATGCAACATAACGTGCACGCTTGATTGCAGTTGTAAGTTCACGCTGGTGAGCAGCACAAGTGCCGGTCACACGGCGAGGAAGGATCTTTGCACGCTCGGAAACGAACTTGCGGAGCTTAGCAACATCCTTGTAGTCAATGAACTCAGCACGGTCAACACAGAAGTGGCAAACCTTCTTTCTGGGCTTACGGTGCATGGGTCTTTCATTTTTCTCCATTTAAGGCAACCTCCTTTAATTTTAGTAGAAAAGCATAATGCTTTAAGGTCTAATTAAAACGGCAAATCGTCATCAGATGCGATCTCTGCAAAATCACCCAGATCTGAGTTAGAGAAGGACTGCGGAGCAGTTTCCTTCTTAGGTGCAGAGTAGCCTGCGTTATCACTATTACTGCTCTTAGGCTCAACAAAGTGAACGTTATTAGCAACAACTTCGAAGGTATAACGGTTGTTACCGTCCTTGTCCTGGTATCTGCCGGTCTGGATAGAACCCTCAACAGCGATACGCTGACCCTTCTTAAAATAGTTGCAGATAAATTCAGCCTGCTGACGCCAAGCAACGATATTGATAAAATCTGTCGCTCTTTCCTCGCCTGCCTTTGCAAATCTGCGGTCTACGGCGATGGAAAACCTTGTCACAGCAATGTTCGATGTTGTGTGACGTAACTCGGGATTATCGGTCAACCTACCGATAAGAATAGCAACGTTCATAATCGTAACTCTCCCTTACTTACTGATAACCATGGTACGGAGTGCACCGTCGGTAATCTTTGCAACACGCTCGAGCTCTGCGGGGAAATCGGTACCGCTCTCGAAGTTTACGAGAACATAATAGCCATCGGTCTCATCGTTGATAGGATATGCGAGTCTACGCTTACCCCAATCGTCAACGCTCTCGATAGTACCGTTTTCAGAAATAAGAGCCTTGAACTTCTCAACGAGTGCGTTGGTTGCCTCTTCACCGTTAACAACGGAGAAAACAAGCATTGCTTCATACTTCTTGGTAATCATGCGTTTACACCTCCTTTTGGACTTTTGGTTCGTTTTTAACGAACAAGGAGCTATTGGACATAATATTTCATCAATAGCGTGTTTATTATAGCAACAAACCTTAAGAATGTCAAGAAATATTTAATTAAATTCCTATTTTTCTACAATTCATTCAATAAAACAGATTTATTGCAAAACATCTTAGAAATCACTTGAAAATTCTCAAAAATATGTTAAAATACTATTGTTAAAATTTTCACTTTAAGGAGAATATTTATGGCAAAAGAATTTTTAGTTGAAATTTCCGCTCGTCACGTTCACGTTTGCAAAGAGACTCTTGAGACTCTTTTCGGTGCAGGCTATGAGCTTACACCTAAAAAGGATCTTTCTCAGCCCGGTCAGTTTGCTTGTGAAGAAAGAGTTACTGTAGTAGGTCCTAAAAAGGAGATCGCGGGCGTATCTATCCTTGGTCCCTGCCGTCCTGAGGATCAGGTCGAGCTGTCCGCTACCGACGCTCGTTCCATCGGCGTTAAGGCTCCCATCCGTGAGTCGGGCGATGTTGCAGGCTCGGGTGCTTGCAAACTCGTAGGTCCTTGCGGTGAAGTTGAACTCGCTCAGGGTGTTATTGTTGCAAAGCGTCATATCCATATGACTCCCGAAGAGGCCGCAGAACTCGGCGTTAAGGATACTCAGATCGTCAACGTCAAGGTTACTACCGACGGCAGAAGCCTTATTTACGGTGATACCGTTGTTCGTGTAAGCCCTAAGTATGCTCTTGCAATGCATGTTGATACCGACGAAGCAAACGCCGCCGCCATCCCCGGCAGCTGCATGGCAACCATCGTTGAATAATATCGGTCTTTACTTGCACGCTCCGTTCTGCAAGAGTAAATGTGCCTACTGCAATTTTTACTCATTCAATGCAGACGGTCATACTAAGACTTGTTACACAGCCGTACTCCAAGAGCACATAAAGCTTAGCGGAGCACGGCTTTGTTCTGTTGCGGATACTCTCTATTTCGGCGGCGGCACTCCTTCCCTGCTCGGCGGCGAGAGAATAGCCTCGATAGTTAGAACCGCTAAAGAGTCTTTCGGTGACTGCTTCAACGAGATCACCGTTGAGGTAAACCCCGGTGATGATCTGCAAAACGATTTTAACCTTATGAGATCTGCCGGTGTCAACCGACTGTCAATAGGTGTTCAATCCGCAGTGGCCGAAGAATTAAAAACATTATCCCGCCGTCATACGGCAGAGGACGCAAAGCATACAGTCGAACTGGCAAGAAGATCCGGGTTCGATAACATTTCGGTCGATCTGATGCTGGGCATTCCTAACCAGACAAGTGACAGTTTAAATCAGTCATTAAATTTTGTTTTGTCGCTCAAACCAACCCACATTTCCTGCTATATTTTAAAAATTGAACCCGACACAGTCTTCGGCAAGACCGATTTAAATACCCTCAATCTGCCCTCTGAAGACGAGGTTGCCGATCTGTATTTACAGATGTGTACCACCCTCGCCGATGCCGGTTTTGAGCATTATGAGATCTCGAATTTCGCACTACCCGGTTACCGTTCAATGCACAATATGAAATATTGGAACTGTGAGGAGTATTTGGGGTTGGGTCCTTCCGCACATTCATTTTTGAACGGCAAGCGATATTATTTTGAAAGAGATCTCGGCAAATACCTCACCTCACCCGATATCGTTTTTGACTCAGACGGTGGAGATGAAGAGGAATACCTGATGCTTAGACTCCGCCTTATCGACGGAGTAAACTATAATAAATACTTTCAAAAATTCGGCAAACCCTTCCCTGCTCACATCGTCGACAAAGCCCGAAAATTCACCGATGCAGGTCTTGTTTCAATGAGTGAAAACGGTTTTCACCTCACCGAAAACGGATTTTTGGTGTCAAATTCTGTCATATCGGAACTTATTTTGTAATTTGGGGTAGAAAATTCTATTTTAATGTGTTATTATTAACTCAATAAATGTAGGAGGTAACAAAAATGAAAAAGTTTTTCTCGGAATTCAAAGCATTTATCAGCAAAGGTAATATAATCGATATGGCCGTCGGTGTTGTTGTCGGCGGTGCATTCAGTAAGATCGTTTCATCGTTAGTTGCTGACATCATTAACCCTCTTGTCGGTCTTGCTACCGGCAAGGTTGAGCTCAGCGAAATGAAGTACATACTCCAGCCTGAGATCGTAGACGCCGCTACCGAAACCGTCACACAGGCAGAAATTGCCCTTAAATACGGCAACTTCCTGCAGATGATCATCGACTTCCTCATCATCGCTTTCTCCATCTTCGTTGTTATCAAGGTTATGATGGGTACTCAGAAAAAATTAGAGTCGCTCAAGCACAAAAATGAAGAAGAAGTCGTTGAAGCCGCACCTACCACCAAGGTATGTCCTTTCTGCAAATCCGAGATCGCTATCGATGCTACCCGTTGCGCACATTGCACTTCCGAAGTCGAATAATTTCAAAACATCGGTTTTCCCGGGAAAACCGATGTTTTTTTTTACAGTCTTAATCAAATTGCTATTGCAATAAAAGGCTTTATATGCTAAAATATTTAAGTTAAAACAATTCTTGAAAGGCGTGTTTTATCATGGCAATTCTTATCACCGGCGGTGCCGGTTATATCGGCAGTCATACCTGCATCGAGTTAGCAAACGCAGGCTATGATATTGTTATTGTTGATAATCTTCGCAACAGTAAATTTGAAGCCGTCAAACGTATTGAAAAGATAATCGGCAAGCCCGTTAAATTCTACGAGGCCGATGTCCGCGACAGAAAAGCTCTTCGCGAGATCTTTAGTGAAAACAAGATCGAAGCGGCAATTCATTTCGCAGGTCTTAAGGCAGTTGGTGAGTCGGCTAAAATTCCTATGGAATACTATAAGAACAATATCGACTCCACCTTTGCTCTCTGCGACGTAATGGAAGAGTTTAATGTTAAAAAATTGGTGTTCTCCTCTTCGGCGACTGTTTACGGTGTTGCTACCGAGATGCCGCTCAATGAAACAATGCCCTTGGGTGCAATTAACCCCTACGGCCGCACCAAACTCTTTATTGAGGAAATGATGCGCGACCTTTATGCTTCGGATAACAGCTGGAGCATTGCTCTGCTTCGCTACTTTAACCCCATCGGTGCTCACAAATCGGGCACTATCGGCGAAGACCCGAAGGGTATACCTAATAACCTTATGCCCTACATTTCGCAGGTTGCAGTCGGTCGTTTAGAAAAGCTTCATGTTTTCGGCAACGACTACAAGACGGTCGACGGCACCGGTGTCCGCGATTACATTCATGTTGTTGACCTTGCTGACGGTCACGTCAAGGCGGTCGACTGGGCACTTAAAAATACCGGTTGTGAAGCCATCAATTTAGGTACCGGTAACGGATGCAGTGTTCTGCAGCTCAAAGACGCTTTCCAAAAAGCCTCAGGTATTGAGATTCCGTTCGTTATCGACCCGAGACGCCCCGGTGATCCCGACGAGGTTTATGCAAACGCCGATAAAGCGAAGGCTTTACTCGGTTGGGAAGCAAAGAGAACTATCGAAGATATGTGCTCTGACACCTGGCGTTGGCAGAAAAATAACCCCAACGGCTATGCAGAATAATCAGCAATTTAAAACCTCGAAAGCGTACGCTTTCGAGGTTTTCTTTATACATTCAGTAATTCTTTTTGTCTTTTCAGCGAAAGTTTTGATGCAATCTTTTTTATTAACATTGCAATCAATATCATTATATACGCGGCCAAAGTAAACACACCTATGTATATCACAAGGCTTACCGCAAAAGGTACAAGCGGCTGAACAAGACTGAACAGCGGCAACGACGGTTCACAATGAGGGCTGATAAAGAACATATTGAACTCATCAGTCTCGAGCAGACCGGTCTTGAACGCGATCTCGTTCATAACTGCCGCTATGGCTACTGCTGCCGCAAAAACAGGAATTGCCTTCAAAACAGTCTTATGCTTTAACGGCACATAACCAGTGTAAAGCAGATAAACGCCAATCACGATCATAGAACTGTGACAAACCATTGTTTGGATATTGATACCGATAGTATCAATAAACACAGTGTTGGGATAAAGCATCACACAGACACCTGCAAAGATCGCGTATGACGCCAAAAAAGCACCCAAAGCATTGTGAACCTTTCCCTTTCGGATAATTCCGAACAGTAAACCTGCATACATCGGAGTTGAACAGAACTGGAACGGGAAAGCGTACCATTTAAAATCCGAAGTTATAGCGCCGTCGGTAATACTAAAGGTATAGACTATCTGCTTGTAGACCTCTAAAACAGTAACGAGTATTGCCGTAAAGAATACTATCCTATGTACCTGTTTTTCAGTTCCCTCTTTGAAGAGCCGACACAGCAAGACCGAAGCCGCAACGGTCAGTATCAGCCACATAATATGAAACCAGCCGTACATAGTAGGTTCAGTCATTTCTACTTCCAGAACCTCAAGAACACTCTTAAAAATATTCATTTTATCCACCCTCAAAACAAATAAAAGTGCGCAACCTCAACCAAAGTTGCGCACTTTTTAACTTCAAGTTGAGAAGTTTAATTATTTCTCGCAGGAATCGTCATATTTAAGATTCGGGAAATACTTGCAGAACTCCTTGAACTCTTTTCTGTAGTCGCCCTCGATCTCAACAAAGTGATGGATATAAGGACCGTCAAGCAATCTGTCCTCGATCTTGTCGAGATTATCAAACTCAGCCCAGATATAAGTACCGTGAGTCTGCGGACCGGGAACTGTGTGACCGCACAAGGGCAATACCATATAGTTACCGCTCTCCTGATCAATACGTGCAACTGTGTATGTGCCGTCCTTACCTCTGAACCACTCACGCTGGTTTACAAGTCGAGCCGTGCTGTCGGGAGCCTTTACAGAAAGCGGGAAAGGTCCGCAATGCCACAAAAGCTCAGCATTCTTGTTTTCGGGATGGCGGACGGTGAACTCGCCTAAGAAGGGTCTCTTCTTGCCCAGAGCCGCACTGGTAAGCAACGAAGCGGTAATAGCACAGTGCATATCGCTCTCACAGCTGACATAATAACCCATATCATTGAGCACGCCGAATACTGAACACGGGCACAGACCGTCAAACATCTGCGGATATCCTGTCCAGCATTCACTCGACATAACATCTACATTGTAGTCAGCAAAGAGCTTCTTATATGTAACGACCAAGGTTGACATTCTCTCAACATAATCGGGAGTGAGGTCATCCATCTGATAGTTGTCGTAGAAGATCTTTTCGACCTCTTTGATCTCATCCTGCTTTGTTTCCTTAACTTCTTTATAAGCCTGCTCAACAAAAGCAAAGTTAATGGGAATAATGCGGATACCGAACTTCTCCATCAACTCGCCTTCGTTCCAGATTACCGAGAAGAAAGGCTTGGGACGGGTACCCAACTGACCGACGCGCATACCGCGGAAGTTCTTGACCATACAAGCAACTCTTACAAAGCTGTCAAAGCCGGTTGCAAATGTATCGGAATCAACGGTGCAGCAGTTGATATGAGAGAAAGGAATGTGATATCTCTGCATCTGACGCGAAAGACCGAACGAACCGCACTGAGAGTCGGTCGGACGCATACCGTCAACATAGTATTCATCATCAAGCGGAGCCCAGATACAAACGGGCAGATCCATTGCCTTTGCCAAATCGGCAGCAGCCTCTTCGTTACCGAAGTTGGCGTTGATAATGAAAACTGCGTCAACCTTCTCAGCCTTAAAACGCTCAACAGTAGCGGCAACCGATTCCTCATTATAAATAAGGTCGTTACAGCCTAAGCCTTTGGTGTCAACGAACTCAACGTTTTCACTCTTAAAGTTCTTTTCGATGTAATCTACAAATCTGTGTCCTCTTTCCTCAGCGGAGACCCAGGTAAGGAAGGTTTTTGCAGGACGGTTTGTAGCATCACGGCGAAGCGGAACAAGACCGATCTTTACTTTGTAATCAAACATAAAAAACACCTCTTTGGTTTTTGGTATGTAAATCACTTACATACTATTATAATTATGCTCTTTTTTCCTCTAAAAAGCAACAATTATTTACAAATAAACTCAAATTAATCGTCGGAACTAAAGTTACCCAGCTCGTTTTTGGACGCGGCCTTGAGATAAGCATTCACAAAACCGTCAAGATCGCCGTCCATTACCGCACCGACATTGCCCGATTCAAAACCGGTTCGGTGATCCTTTACAAGAGTATACGGCATAAAGACGTAGGACCTTATCTGTGAACCCCAGGCGATATCCTTCTGAACACCCTTGATATCCTCGATCTTGTCAAGATGCTCACGCTCTTTTATCTCCAAAAGCTTGGATTTAAGCATTGTCATTGCGACTTCCCTGTTCTGCAGCTGGCTACGCTCGTTTTGACAGGCAACAACTATTCCCGTAGGGATATGTGTAATTCGGATAGCAGATTCGGTCTTATTAACATGCTGACCGCCTGCACCGCTTGAACGGTAGGTATCGACCTTCAAGTCCTCATCGCGAATTTCAATATTAACATCTGCAGTGATCTCAGGCATAACCTCAAGCGAAGCAAACGAAGTGTGTCTGCGACCCGATGAATCAAACGGCGAGCAACGGACAAGTCGGTGAACACCGTTTTCACCCTTTAAATATCCGTAGGCGTTGATACCGTTGACAGTCAACACAGCACTCTTAAGACCTGCTTCTTCGCCGTCCAAAAAGTCGACCATATTGACCTTGAAGCCGTGCTGTTCACCCCAATGGGTATACATTCTCACCAGCATCTGGTTCCAGTCCTGAGCCTCGGTACCGCCTGCACCCGCGTGGAATGTGAGGATGGCGTTGTTAGAGTCATACTCACCGATAAGAAGCGTTGACAAACGCTGTTCCTCAAGACTTTTCAAGGCCTCGTCAACACCCTCAGTCACCTCATCGAGCATCGAGAGGTCACCCTCTTCATCAGCCATTTCGATGAGCACCAGGGTATCCTCATAAAGTGACTGCAACTTCTCATACTTTTCGATTTTTTGTTTTAACTGACTGAGCTTCTGCTGTATTTTTTGAGCATTGGCAAGGTCGTTCCAAAAATCGGGTGCGGTCGACTGAAGTTCAAGACTCTCGACCTCACGGCGCAAATAATCAAGCCCCAGAGCATCGCCGAGTTCCTTAATATCACTCTCGACAGCCGTCAATCGGCTCTTCTGTTCTTCGTACTGAAGCATAAGTTCCTCCTAATTTAAATCTTTTTAACAGCAAAAGCACGCCAATTCTCGCACTCTGCCTCGTCAATTATCTCATATCCGTACTTTTTAAAAGCGGCTTTAACATCATCCTCACGGATATCGATTATACCCGAGCAAAGAAACACCGAGTCCTCTTTCATAAACTCTTCAACATTGGAAAGCAAAGAGATGATGACATCGGCAACAATATTTGCACAAACAACATCATAGCGTTCCGTTATCTTATCGCAGAGGTCGCCGAGAATAAAGCTCGCCTTGTTCTCAACTTTGTTGATCTCAGCGTTCTCTTTAGCAACCTTGACCGCGACCGGATCAATATCAACTCCGTCAACCTTCTTAGCACCAAGCAGTGCCGCGCCGATGCTCAGAATTCCGCTGCCCGAACCGATGTCAAGCAGAGTGCAATCCTGCGATACGTACCTTTCAAGCAGTTCCAAACACATCTTGGTGGTGGCGTGAGTGCCGGTGCCGAAAGCAGCGCCGGGATCAATGCTTAAGACCACACGGCCGTCATTATTATCATAACTCTCCCAGCTGGGTCTGATCACCAACTTTTCACCGATCTCGGTAACTTTAAAAAACCTCTTCCAATTATCGGCCCATTCAGCTTCGCTGATACTGTCGGTCATTATTTCACACTTGATACCGACGGCATCATAGCGCGCTCTTAAATATTCAACCGACTCCAACGGATTCTGTTCATCACTCATATAAATATGAATGATGGACACGGTTCTGTCCTTCTTGACCAGTTCTTCGTCGATAAGATCAATGTGAGCTATCTCCAACGCGTCCTTTTCAAGTTCAGAATAATCCTCGGTATAAATGCCGTACGGCACGACCATATTGGCAATGGCCTCGGCCGTTTCGGTATCGCTTTGGGCAACCTTTATTTTAATTTCGGTCCAATCCAAAAGTAACCCTCCAAAACTCATAAATTTCCATCTTCATATTGTATCACAAACGCGGCAAAAATCAAACACAAATATATAAATTCTTTAAAATAATTGATTTTTGCGATAAGTTATAGTATAATTGGCGTATCAAAATGCCATTCCAAAAGGAGTGTTAATTAATGATCTGGCACAGTGCCACTCCCGAAGAGGTTTTAGAAGAGCTGGGCTCCGACCGTGAAAACGGTCTTCCCACCTCTCAGATCGCTAAGCGATTAAAGCAGTACGGCACCAACCTTTCGGTTCTCGAAAAGGATATAAGTATCAGCAAAGCCATACTTACTCAGGTCAAAAGACCGAGTATCATTATACTGTTAAGCCTGCTTGTTATCTTCGTTCTGCGTGAACTTGTAACAGGTAATATGGACTTCACTCTGCCTATAGTCTGTCTGTTTTTGATACTCGTTAAGGCGGCCTGCTGTGTTTTTTTGGAATACCGTTCGAGGAATATGATGGCTTCACTCATCAACCGCGTCAAGACCTCTGCAAGGGTCGTTCGCGGCGGCCGTGAGGAGGTCGTACCGTCCGAAGGCATCGTACCGGGCGACATATTGAAGCTCACCGAGGGTGACTACATACCGGCCGATGCAAGACTTATTGAGTCTATAGGACTGCGTTGCGATGAAGCCGCTCTTTATAATGAAAAAGAAACCGTTGTTATACCTAAAATCGCCGAAGATATCCACGAAGATCACACACCGCTTTCAGAGCGGACAAATATGATCTACTGCGGCTGTCATATTCTGACCGGTGATGCACTGGCGGTCGTCACCGAAACCGGTGAAGAAGCCGAAATACGCCGAGCCGTTGTCAAAGATAAGGTCTTCTCTAACAAAGGCATTCAGGACAAGATCGCCAACCGCTACAGCGATTTTTTCAAGATCTTCAACGCTTTTGCCGTGTTCGGCTGTTTTCTCATCCTTTTCTTTGGAACTTTAGCGACCGACGGCACTATTGGCTGGGGCAAGTTTTTAGAGGCTTTGATTGCGGCAGTTTGCTTCTTCATTGCCGTTGTTCCGGGCAGTTTTGCTACCCGTATAGCCTCACTTTTGGCTCTCGGTATCAAACGCTTTGAGAAGGACAGGGCTTCGATCTTTAACGCTCAGACTATCGAAAAACTGTCGGGTGTGACCGTTATCTGTGCCGACAAAACAGGTATTTTGACCCAAAACAAGATGTCCCTCAAAAAGGTTTATGACGGCGAGCAGATAATCGATCTTGATTACGATTCGATCACCAAAAACGGTGAGATCGCTCTTCGATTTGCCGCGCTCTGCTGTGACGACAATGAAGAGTTAACCGACCACACCGAAGAAGCACTTATAACCGCTTCATCGCGGTACTTAAATATATACAAAAGTGATTTTGATGCCGAATTCCCGAGGCTCGCTTGCATTCCGCTGACACCGGAACGCAAGATAAAGACCACTGTAAACATGATCGACGGACGTGTTTTTGTAATTGTCCGCGGTGCTCCCGATATAATTCTCGAAAAATGTGTGGGTGCCGATAACAATAAGATCACCGAGGCATACGAACAGCTATGCAACGAGGGTATGCGAGTGCTGGCTATTTCTTATAAAACGCTCGACGCTATGCCCACAAATCCCAACGAAGAGATTTTGGAAAACGAACTGCAGTTTTTGGGTCTTTTAGGGTTATCCGACCGCGAACGCCGCGGCATCAACAAGGATATAAGCCTTTGCAAAAAAGCCGGCATTTCAACCGTTATGTTTACAGGCGACCACATCAATACCGCCGCATCCATAGCCCAGAAAATGGATATTTTAGGTGCAGATGACCTGTGTGTCACCGGTGAGCAGATCGCTTCTCTTTCGGATGCTGAACTGACTGCCGTCGCACCTAAAATAAAGGTTTGTGTAAGATTTTCGGCTGATGACCGCATAAGAATGGTCAAAGCCTTGCAGGCAAACAATGAGACCGTGCTCATTACTGCTGACAGTGCCGCCAACTTCGCCCCGATGGCTTATGCCGATGTCGGCTGTGCCATGGGCAAAAGCGGCACAGACGTTGCCAAGGGTAATGCCGACGTCTGTGTTTATGATGACAGTTTTTCGACCATCATAAAGGCCATTCGCAACGCGCGCGGTATCTTCGGCAACTTTATTAAGTACATCAACTATTACGTTGCAATGTGCACCTGCCTGCTTATTGTCCTGCTCTTTAATATGCTGGTATTCAGAGCGATCGTCCCTTCCCAGTCAGTCATTCTGCTCGGTGCTGTTTTTGCACTTCTTTTCCCCATCGCGTCCATCGGTTTTGAGACTGCCGACTCAGGCATTATGAAACAGACACCGAGGACCGTCGGCGAAAAACTGTTCGGACTGCGTGACACCATTATTTCAGTAGTAAAGGGAATCGCTGTTTCAGTACCGCCGATTTTGAGCTATCTTTTAAACTGTGACGATCCGTCGGTTGCCACCACTGTATTCTTAAGCCTTGTAACGTCTCTTGTATACTTTATGTTGACCGATCGCTCGACCGATTTCGCATTCAAACGTATTGCACACAACCGTTTTCTTTTCAGTTTTTCGATAATCTGTATTGTTCTTGCAGGTATTATCGCCACGACCGATCTCAGCTACCTGTTCGATATGGCCACAGTCAGCGCAGAAGGCTTAGTGACCTCGATCCTTTCGCCGTTGCTGATATTGATCGTGTTTGAAGCGGTCAAGATCTATAAAAACGTTTTCCGTAAAAACAACAAAAACTCCTGACATCTGTCAGGAGTTTTTTGTTACAACAATAAACTTAAAGTGTTCCGAAAATGCGGTCACCTGCATCACCGAGACCGGGAATAATGTAGGCGTGATCGTTGAGATAGAGATCCTTGCCCGCACAGTAGACCTTGACATCGGGATGAGCCTTTGTCAACGCCTCCAAGCCTTCGGGTGCAGCCAGAATGCACATAAACTTAATGCTCTTCGGGTTATACGATTTGATCCTTGTTACCGCGTCGATCGCTGAGCCGCCGGTAGCAAGCATCGGATCGAGAATAATGACCTCGCGTTCGGGAACATCGCTCGGCAATTTGCAGTAGTACTCAACCGGCTCCTTGGTTTCGGGGTCGCGGTACATACCAATATGACCTACCTTGGCACCGGGAACGAGCGACAGAACGCCGTCGACCATACCGAGTCCCGCTCTCAAGATCGGAACAAACGCAAGCGTTTTACCTGCGATCATTTTGGTATCGGCTGTAGCTAAAGGAGTCTCTACCTTAACGTCGGTCAACGGCAGATCTCTTGTTGCTTCATAGCACATCAACGTGGCTATTTCACTGACAAGGGCACGGAATTCTTTAGTGCCGGTCGATTTATCTCTGAGTATTGCGAGTTTGTGCTGAATCAACGGATGATCAAAAATGCAAACGTTATCCATATAAAACTTGCCTCCTTAAAGATTTTCAATATCCATGACAGCGGAGACACGACGATCGTGACGTCCACCCTCATATTTGGTATTAATAAAAAGATCCACCATCTCTAAAGCAACACCGGGACCTATCACTCTGCCGCCGAGGCAAAGCACGTTAGAGTCATTGTGAAGTCTTGTATATTTGGCCGAGAAGGTCTCCGAACAAGCGGCGGCACGAATGCCTTTTACCTTATTTGCGGCGATCGACATACCGATACCCGTTCCGCAAACGAGGATTCCGAGCTTTGCCTCACCGGACTTTATAGCACCTGTTACCTTCAAAGCGATCTCGGGATAATCGACCGAATTTGAGTCATAACAGCCAAAATCCCTGACCTCAACTCCCTGCTCTTTCAAATGTTCAATGATGCTCTGCTTCAATTCAAATCCGCCGTGGTCAGAACCTATTGCAAGCACATCACCCTTGTTAAAATCCGCCATATTTATCTCCATTTCCGTATCCGAAGATACCTTTATTTTTGCTTAAGCTTTAGTTCACGCTCTGCCTGCGGCAGTCTTAAATAAAACGGCTGTAATTCACGTGCAGTTACGGTTTTACCGTCAGCAATGAGTGCGGTAGCCACTGCACAAACACCCGAGGCTCGCTGTAACTTGATATTTTCGGGAGCCAGCCGCACAAAATCGATCTCTTTCGATAAAAGTACACGGTTTAACATTTCGGCTCCGTCACCGCAAAGAAAGATAGGCCTTTCGGGATCGTTCTCAAAAATGTCACAAAGTTCGGGTATAAGCTCGTCTATCATCAACGCTCTGTCCTCGCAAAGCCTTGTAACAACCCCGTCGGACACCTTGAAAAGTGCATTATAGACCTGGTTGCATCTGGCATCCATCGTCGCGCAGACATAGCATTCCGAAGCTAAAAAGCCATAGGCCATTGCTTCAAGAACCGATACCGGCACGCACGGCTTAGATAGTCCTTGAGCCAAACCTTTCACGGCACTGATGCCGATCCTGACACCGGTGAAAGATCCCGGTCCTGCAGTAACGGCAAAACAGTCAATATCCGAAATTGACACACCCGACATCTTCAAAAGGTTTTCACACATCGGTAAAAGTGTCTGCGAATGGGTTATCTTCTGATTCAAAAAGTATTCGGCAACAAGCAGTCCGTCATCGCACAAGGCGACCGAAACGGGACTGGCCGTGCATTCAACACCGAGTATTAACATTACGGCTCTCCCTCCTTTTCGATCACTATCTTGCGCGTGTTTTCATCGATCTTTGTTATAATTACTGTAATGCAATCTTCCGGCAAAGCGGCTTCGATATTTTCGCTCCACTCAATAACAAGCACACCGCCCGATTCCAAAGCTTCAAAATAACCCGTAGTATAAAGGTCATCCCAACCCGATACACGGTACATATCGAAATGATAGATCGGAAGCCTTCCACCGTGATACTCATTGACAATGGCAAAGGTCGGCGAACAAACGTCACCTAAATACCCCATACCTTTCGCAAAACCGTAAGTAAAACAGGTCTTGCCTGCTCCCAAGTCACCCTTCATTGCAAGCACCGAACCGCCTTTAACGGTTTTTGCAAAACCTTCGGCAAACATTTCGGTCTCAAGCCTTGAATGAGTGATTTTTTCTGCTAAAATCATTTGATTTCTCCAAATAACGTCTTTATTTTACAGTTCTAAGGTATTATAGCACAACCGATACATATTTTTCAATATTTAAAGTATATCTTGAACTATTTTTATTTTTGTTTTATAATTACAATATACCAACTGCTAAGGAACATATTATGAGAATTATTTTCAGACGTATTGCGGACTATATCCGCGAGTGCGACAAGCTTTTATATATTTTATGTTTCGTCACAACGGCTTTCGGCTGTGTGGCGGTTTTGTCGACCACATATAAAAATTCGGGCAACAACCCCAGAGATTTTTATATGCAGGTCTTTTGTATGTTTTTAGGCATTATCGCTGTGGTATTCATCAGTAACTTCAACTACAAAAGTTTCTGCCGTTTCTGGCCGCTTATAGCAGGTTTGGGTCTAATTCCGGTCGTACTGACCTTCTTTATCGGTTACGCTCCCGGCAATACCGATGACAAGGCGTGGCTTTTGATCGGCAATTTCTCGTTCCAACCGTCAGAGCTTTTGAAGATCTGTTTTATCGTCACTTTTGCTTACCATTGCTTTATTATCGGCGATAAAATAAAAAAATTCCTGCACATTTTACTGTTAGGAATCCACGGTGCCATTCCCGTCGTACTTATCCACCTCCAGGGTGATGACGGAACGGCATTAGTATTTGCAATAATGCTTGTAGGTATGATGTTCGCCGCAGGTGTACCTTTGAGGTACTTTATAATTGCTCTCTCAGCGGCGGCAGTTGCTCTGCCTGTCATTTACCTGTTTATAATGAACGATGACCAGCAGGCTCGAATAAACGCTTTGATTTTCGGAACCGAGACTGATTACTTAGGCACTCTTTACCAACAGTGGCGCGGACGTGTCGGTATGGCCAACGGCGGTCTTTTCGGCACGGGTCTTTTTAAAGGTCCCTTGGTACAAAGCGACAGTATACCCGAGGTCTGGAACGATTTTATCTTTACCGGCATCGGTGAAGAACTAGGTCTTTTCGGCTGCATTTTGGTGCTTGTCCTGCTCTCAGCTGTATGTATCAGGATACTACGCATCGGATTTATGGCCAACAGTAAACTGGGACTCGTCATTTGTGCAGGCGTGTTTACGATGATATTTGCACAGACGGTTATCAATATCGGTATGTGTCTGTGGCTGTTACCCGTTATCGGCGTTACTCTGCCGTTTTTCAGTGCCGGCGGCACATCGCTTCTCTGTACCTATTTGGGCATTGCGCTTGTTATGAGCGTTTACATTCACCGCAATTCGGGACTGACCTACTTAAGAGACGACACTATTTGATAAAAAGCTTTTTCTATTAGCTCCTCGGCTCCGTTTATAGCAAAGCCGAGGAGTTTTATTATACCCGGTGCATACTGCTTCACAAAGTCTGATACGCGTCCGAAAAACGCGATTATGGGCAATCTTATCTTGTTTCCGAATAAAATAAACTCCTCATCATTGAGTATTTGAAATGCCGACGCGGTATTGCCAAAGGCGTTCTGCTCAACAACACCGAAAATTCGACCTACTGCTATCAACCCAAACCCTACACAAAATATCATAAAAAGAGTTACATACATCGTCCTTAGTGTTGTTCTGTTTCTTTTAGAGATCCTCATTCATATTCCTTTCATTGCGACTGGAGCAAACGGCAAAGCGTATCGCCTACCAATTCTGCCGAGTAAACTGCCTGCTCCATCGTATTGGCTTCACTGCCTATTTCTATCAAAAACGCTCCTGTGGACAAATTCTGGTTGTATTTTGTTGACCTTAAAAGCATAGTTCTGGCAAACTTCGGATAGGTCGATTCAAACAAATACTGAAGTTTCAAAGCCAATCTCAGGTTTTGCCGCCAGTGAGGATGATCGGTAATCGTTCCCGTCTGGCTACCCATTACGAGCATCACCTGCGCCGCCTCTTTGCCGTTGACCTCGACCACCGGTGCAACCTTGTCATTATCACCGCCTGAGATAGAATCGCGGTGAATGTCAATAACTATCTTGATGCTCGGGTACTTAGCTAAATTTGCCTTAACTGTCTCGGCCGAGCGTGAATAACTTCCCGAAAAGCCGGGATAGTCGTGGATGGTCTTATCGTGAATGACAATATACCCTGCCGCCTCAAGCCGCTGCTTTACGACCTCGCCGATCGCCACAACATTCTTTGTCTCATCGGTTGTCCGCGGTTCGTCTGTAGTGGTATAGTAATCCTCTTCGCTCTGCATATAGCTTTCGGTGGTGTGAGTGTGGTATATCAACACCTGCGGCTCAGAAGATTTTGTAATGCTGAATTCCAGCGGCTTCGACAACTCGTCAGCAATATTTATCTCAGTACCCGTCGAGTTGCTCAAATACACATTGTTATATTTATACTTAGCACTGTAGGGCGAAAGCGTCTTCTTTATAATATTTCCCATTACCGCCTCTTTAACCGAGACTGTTTTAGAATCGCCGGCATTACCTGCCGCTGTATCAACTTTATCAGACGGCTGTACAGCGGGTTCTTTATTGTAAAATTCGTTGAAATTAAGATCATCGGTATTATAATCGCTGATATATCCAACAACGCCTTCGGGAAAGGCGGCAACCGCACAAATGGAGAAGATCCCGTTTCCCGCTAGTAGTATCAGCACTATCATAACTATCGGCAGAACCGACAGAAGCACTATAGCCATAATTCTGGGCAGATCAAAACTTTTCATAAAACACCCTCTCATAACTTTCTAAAAGATATTTATGAAAAGCAATCTTCAAATAGAATTTATTTCATCAACGACAACAGCAATTCACGGTCAATGTCGGGCTGAAGAGCAAAGTTGAGTGCCTTTGATATAATGTCAGCAGCGTTTTTGATTATCATATCTATATCACGCTGGGTGACAATAAACGGCTCATTCTGCGGACAACCGACACCGGTCAGTTGTTGGCAAAGTGTCGCCGCATCAACAACAGTCGGCACGCCGATGGTAACACAGTCCACACCTAAAGTCTCACAGCTCAGCTCTATACGGCTGTTGCCGACACCCGAACCGGGTATGATTCCCGTGTTACTTATCTGCACAGTTCGACCTAAACGCGAAATATCTCTTGCCGCCAGAGCGTCGACGAGAATTATCAGATCAACATCTATTTTGGATACTACTCCTTTTATTATCTCGCTGATCTCAAGTCCGGTCTGCCCTAAAACCCCCGGAGATACCGTAGCCACGGGTCTCAAGCCCTTTAATCCGATACTGTCGGCCAGTTGCGACTCAATATGTCTTGTTGCTATAACGCCCTTTGCCGCTTTTGGACCTAAAGCATCGGGTGTAACTTCCGAATTTCCTATACCTACAACAAGTGTTGTTTTGACCTTTTTACCGATGTAATCGCAAAATTTCCGAGCCAGTAATTCGCAAAGCTCATCGCTGTAACTCACATCAAAACAGATGTCCGTCTCGAAAGTAATGTACCTTCCCTTCGGCTTGCCGATCTTTTGAGCGGCCGAGTCGGTGTTTATTTTAACCTCGGTTATCTTTACACCGTTTTGTGTCGACTCCTCGCAACTGACACCGTCGATCATTTCGGACTCCTCGCCTAAAAATTCAACGGCTATATCTGTTCTTACGCCCAAATACAACACTCCTTTTGCATTTATTTACAAAAAATATCATTCCGCAGACAAGAAAAATTTATGCTATTTACAATTATCAAATTTTTTGAAAAAAAGTGTTGCATTTTGAAAAGGTTAGTGGTATTATATATGCGTTGTAATTTGACCTGAAGGAGGTGCAATAATGCCGAATATCAAATCTGCTAAGAAACGTGTACTCATTACTGAAGCAAATTATATGCGTAATAAGAGCTACAACTCTGCACTTAAGACCGCCATCAAAAAGGCTGACGCCGCTATCGAGGCTAACGCTGACGACAAGGCTGAGTGCGTAAAGGTTGCCGTTCGCAAGATCGACCAGGCAGTTACCAAGGGTATTCTCCACAAGAACACCGCTGCCAGAAAGAAGTCTGCACTCGTTGTACGTCTCAACAAGACCAACGCTTAATCGACTCTTTACCGCATAACGAAATAACGGCCGCCATAATGGCGGCCTTTTTCGTTTTTATAGTCAAAAAACTCTCGACCGCGGTCGGGAGTTTTTTAAATACATTATTATTCTTCGCTGTCGACTGTTGCCGATTGCTGTTCCTGCTTTTGCTTGCGACGCTTCTGAGATTTCTTCAAAGGTATATCGGAACGGAAAAGCTCCTGTCCGTTGTAGTTGTCCATAATCTTTTCGTACTGTTCGGGCGTAAGTGATTTACTGCCGCCCTCGGAATAAGTGTTGTAAATAGCCGTAACATAATCATCGTATGCCTTATTAACACGCATTCTTTCTATAAACATCACAACGCCGATACCAATGGCCAACGCGGCAAACACTATAGACGGAATACCAAACGTTGACCAAAAAAGCACCTGACCGCCGTTTTTGATATCGTTCTTAACGCTCGCTCCGTAGAAAACGACAAACGAAACAAGACAGTTGACAAGACCTAAAACGCTGAACGGAATGATTTTTTTGAACTTCAGCAAAACAAAGGTTGCAACCGTTGTGCCGACGGTAAATATCATTGACCAAAGCTGAACCGACGCCTCATTATAAAGTGCAACCTCGTCGACATTGGCCTTTGAGGAATACTCGTCCATTGTGAACAGACAGCCAAGTATCATGGTTGTACTTACAAGCAGACAGTATGCACCGACTACGTAAAAAAACACACGTGCAACCTTGAACCACGTGTTCTTAGTAAGTATCTTTTTGTCAGCTAAGACCTTATGCTCAGCGTGACGCAAAATATTCTTATTTTTCATAATAAAACTCTCCAAAGACTTATTGATAATCTAAGAATTTATGATATAATTGATACTAATATAGTAACTTTTTGAAATGTAAAAGTCAAGATGTATTTGGAAAGAGTGTTTTTATGCCTACTTTAAACATTGTACTCGTCGAACCCGAAATTCCGCAAAATGCCGGAAATATTGCAAGAACCTGTGCCGCGACGGGCACAAGGCTTCACATCATCAAACCGATGGGATTCGCCGTTGACGACAAAAAATTAAAGCGTGCGGGACTTGATTACTGGTATCTTTTGGACATCACCTACTATGAGAATTTAGACGATTTTTATTCCAAAAATGAAGGTGCCTGCTACTACTTCACCACCAAAGCTTTAAAGGCGCATTCCGACGTCGCCTACCCCGATAACTGCTACCTCTTTTTCGGCAAAGAGACCAAAGGATTGCCCGAAGAACTTTTACTCAAAAACCGTGATAACTGTGTACGGTTGCCGATGTTGGGACCGGCCCGAAGTCTCAATCTCTCAAACTCGGTCTGCGTAGGTGTTTATGAGGTTTTAAGACAATGGGATTACCCCGAATTACAAAACGCGGGACAGCTTCATAATTACAACTGGAGTGATGCTGAAACAGTATAATTACACAACAAATGCCGGGATTTCAAGCCGATTTATGTTAAAGTATAAAAAAATTGGCAAAATCAGCAATATCTGCTTGAAAATTTAGTTAATATAGGATACAATAAGTTTGTTCAAAATTTGACAATAATTAATTCTGAAAGGATGTTATCTTATGTCAGTATTAAACAAGAAGACTGTCGATGATATCAACGTCAAGGGCAAGCGTGTTCTCGTTCGTTGCGACTTCAACGTTCCTTTGAAAAACGGCGTTATCACCGACGAAAACAGAATCGTTGCAGCTCTCCCTACCGTTAAAAAGCTCATCGCAGACGGCGGTAAGGTAATCCTCTGCTCTCACCTCGGCAAACCGAAGGGTGAGCCCAAGCCCGAGCTTTCTTTGGCTCCCGTTGCAAAGCGTCTTTCCGAGCATTTGGGTAAAGATGTTGTTTTTGCCGCTGATGACTGTGTGGTAGGCGAAAACGCAAAGGCCGCTGTTGCCGCTATGAAGGACGGCGACGTTGTTCTTCTCCAGAACACCCGTTACCGTGCAGAAGAGACTAAAAACGGCGAAGCTCTTTCTAAGGAACTCGCGTCTCTTTGCGAGATCTATGTAAACGACGCTTTCGGTGCTGCTCACAGAGCTCACTGCTCTACCGTTGGTGTTACCGAGTATGTTGAAGAAGCCGCTGTCGGCTATCTGATGCAGAAGGAACTCAAGTTCCTCGGCGGTGCTGTTGAAAATCCTGTTCGTCCTTTCGTTACCATTTTGGGCGGTGCTAAGATTGCTGACAAGCTCCCCGTTATTGAAAATCTCCTTACTAAAGCTGACACCGTTATCGTCGGCGGCGGTATGGCATATACCTTCCTCGCCGCTAAGGGTTACGGCGTAGGTACCTCGCTTCTCGACGAGTCTAAGATCGAGTACTGCAAGGAAATGATGCAGAAGGCTGAAGCCAACGGCGTTAAGCTCCTTCTCCCTGTTGACTGTACTGTCGGCAAGGAATTCCCCAATCCCATCGATGCTCCGGTTGAAGTAACCGTTGTTGATGCTGACAAGATCCCTGCTGACTATCAGGGTCTTGACATCGGTCCTAAGACTGCCGCTTTGTATGCTGAGGCTGTCAAGTGTGCTAAGACCGTTGTTTGGAACGGACCTATGGGCGTTTTCGAGAACCCCACTTTGGCTAAGGGTACTATCGCTGTAGCAGAAAGCTTGGCCGAGACTGACGCTACCACCATTATCGGCGGCGGCGACTCGGCAGCTGCTGTAAACACCTTGGGCTTCGGTCCTAAGATGAGCCACATCTCGACCGGTGGCGGCGCTTCTCTCGAGTTCCTTGAGGGTAAAGAACTTCCCGGTATCGCAGCTGTTAACAATAAGTAATTAAATATGACCGCGGCACAGATCTTACCGTTTGTGCCGCAGTTTCTATGTTTATTGGAGGTATAATTATGAACAAGACTCTTAGAAACGCAGTTATCGCAGGTAACTGGAAAATGAACAAGACCCCTGCTGAGACCACCGCTCTCATCAACGAGATGAAACCTTTGGTTGCAGGTGCTGATTGCAAGGTTGTACTTTGCGTTCCCTTTATTGACATTCCCGCCGCTATTGCCGCTGCAGAAGGCTCCAACATCGAGATCGGTGCTGAGAATGTTCACTTCAAGGCCAGCGGTGCTTACACCGGTGAGATCTCTGCTCAGATGCTCGTAGAAAGCGGTGTTAAGTACGTTGTTATCGGTCACAGCGAGCGCAGACAGTACTTCGGCGAGACCGACCAGACTGTAAACCTTCGCACTCTTGCCGCTTTGGAAGCAGGTCTTACCGCTATTGTTTGCGTTGGTGAGACTTTGGAGCAGAGAGAACTCGGCTACACCGAAACTCTTTTGAAGTTCCAGACCAAGATGGCCCTTACCAACGTTAAGTCTGAACAGCTTAAGAACGTTATCATCGCTTATGAGCCCGTTTGGGCAATCGGTACCGGCGTTACCGCTACTGCCGACCAGGCCGACGAGGGCAACGGTTATGTCCGCGAGGCTATCGCTGAGGTTTACGGCAAAGATGTTGCTGAGACTGTTACCATTCAGTACGGCGGTTCTATGAACGCAGGCAACGCTGACGAGCTCGTAGCTAAAGTCAACGTTGACGGCGGTCTTATCGGCGGCGCATCATTGAAAGCCGCTGACTTTGCAACCATCGTTAAAGCCGCAAGCAAATAATTCAAAGGATCATTATTTATGAAAAAACCTGTAGTTTTATGTATTATGGACGGATTTGGAATCCGTGAGTGCAACGAAGGCAACGCCATCTACTCCGCTAACACTCCCAATCTTTCCAAATTCTTCTCAGAGAATCCTTTTACCACCATCGGTGCTTCAGGTCTCGACGTTGGTCTGCCCGACGGACAGATGGGCAACTCCGAAGTCGGTCACACCAACATCGGTGCAGGCCGTGTTGTTTACCAGATGCTGGTTAAGATCTCAAAGTCTATCAAAGACGGCGATTTCTTCGACATCAAGCCGCTCATCGGTGCTATGGAAAACTGCAAGAAGAACGATTCTGCTTTGCATCTTATCGGTCTTTTGTCCGATGGCGGTGTTCACAGTCATATTGAGCATCTTTACGGCATTCTTGAAATGGCCAAGCGTTACGGACTTTGCAAGGTTTACGTTCACTGCCTTATGGACGGACGTGACGTTTCGACCACTTCGGGTGTAGGTTTTATCAAAGACCTTCAAGCTAAGATGGCTGAGCTCCAGGTCGGCAAGATCGCTTCGGTTATGGGTCGTTACTATGCTATGGACCGCGACTTTGCCTGGGACAGAGTTGAAAAGGCTTATGCGGCAATGGTTTACGGCGAGGGTATTAAGACTTTTGACCCTGTAAAGGCTATGGAAGAATCCTACGCAAATGACGTTACCGACGAGTTTATTCTCCCCACAGTTGTTGAGGGTGGTGCAACTATCGGTGCAAACGACAGCGTTGTTTCCTTCAACTTCCGTCCCGACCGTGCAAGACAGTACACCCGTACTTTTGTAGATCCCGACTTCGACGGATTTGAGCGTAAAAAGGGCTTCTTCCCTCTTAATTACGTTTGTATGACACAGTATGACGAGACAATGCCTAACGTCACCGTTGCCTTCCCGCCCGAAGAGCTTCGAATGACCTTCGGCGAGTATCTCGCTTCCAAGAATATGACCCAGTTGCGTATTGCTGAGACCCAGAAGTACGCTCACGTCACCTTCTTCTTTAACGGCGGTGAGGAAAAGACCTTCGAGGGCGAGGATAGGATCCTCATTCAGTCCCCCGATGTTCCGACCTTTGATCTTCAGCCCGAAATGAGTGCTTATCCTGTTTGCGACGCGGTTTGCGAGCAGATACTCTCGGGCAAGTACGATGCCGTTATCCTTAACTTTGCCAACTGCGATATGGTCGGTCACACCGGTGTTTTTGACGCCGCTGTAAAGGCTGTTGAGGCTGTCGACGAGTGTGTCGGTCGCGTTGTTGATGCTACACTTAAAATGGACGGCACGGTATTCATTACCGCCGACCACGGCAATGCCGACTGTATGATCGGTGAGGACGGCAATCCGTTCACTCCGCATACCACCAATCCCGTTCCCTTCTGCGTTGTGGGCTACCCCTGCAAGCTTCGTGAAGGCGGCAGATTGGCTGACATCGTTCCCTCGATGTTGACTGTTTTAGGTCTTGAGCAGCCGAAAGAAATGGACGGCAAAAGCCTTATTGTTAAATAGTTAAACGAAGAAGCCGTAGGCTGTGCGGTGTATCCTCACGGATACACAATAGCGATATAAATCCCTTGCGGGATTTGCGATATACCTGACTGAGCGATATAAGGCTTCACCTTGAGATATGTTCTTCGGACGACAAAAGGGATTTGTATCATATCGCAAACGAGCTTCGCTTGTTTATATCGAATTTACCGAAAGGTAAATATATCGCATTGCGAAGCAATATATCGCAAAAACCCTTCACTTATCAGTGTATAGTAAAAAGCTGTGTAGAAAATTTCTACACAGCTTTTTTATTTCTTTAACATTATATCCCTTACCTCATCGGACAAGGTGTGGGTATTCTTTTCCTTAAACGTATCGGGTTCAATCACAGCCTTGTAATCCAAGAAAACCCTCTTGCCCCAAAGTTTGCGTTTCTCGTATCGAACGGTCATCACAACAACGGGACAATCGGCTTTTTTGGCAACGTAAAAAACACCGTCCTTAAACTCTTGCAGTTCACCCGTTTCACTTCTGTGTCCCTCGGGATAAATACACACCGATGCAATATCGTTCTTCACAATATCAACACACTTGTGCAGTGTTCTCATCGAGTTTCTGGGACTATTACGGTCGATCGACAGAAATCCGCATTGATGCATAAAACCGCCTGCGGCAGGAATTTTGAAGTTCTCGGGCTTTGAAACGAAAACAACACCAAAATCAGCAACACTTAGTATGGTGGAGATCGGGTCGAACGCCGACAGATGGTTTGAAACAAGCAGGAATCTGCGCTTGGCAGGTATTATATCCTTGCCGGTTTCAAATATCTTGTACCCAAGGATAAGCAATACTACTTCAACCGTGTTATCTAATACAAATCTTAAGAATTTGCTTGGCCTCGACACTTCTTTTTTCTTGCTGACAAACAGCGAGATAACGTAGCATACCAGTATATGACATGCAAACAACAACAGAAAAGTCACCGGTAAAAGCACGATCGGCACGAGAATAAGCCACGGTTTATTTATCAAATCCAAGCGATAACAAAGCAAAATATCGATCAGAACCGCCAGTGCACCGTAAATCTTAACAAACAACAGCTTCACTTTCCTTAATTCCTAATTTTTCGGCTATCTTCTTGGGGACGGCAAAATTTATAGCCCTTTTCAGCACTTCGACCTTAAAGTTTTTGGACACGTGAAGTTCGCCATCAACGCAGTAACAAAGATCTTCATCACCGATGATCTCAACCACTTTGCCTTGTGCGTAGTTGATAATCCCTTTAGCTTTAGGTGAATCGAGATGAGTGCCGTTTTTATACAAACCGATAAGATTAATAAATTTCAATCGGGAGATCTTGTTCACAATACAGACCTCCATCAGACCGTCGTCATCCAGCGATCTTGGAGCACATTTGAACGAACCACCGACATAACGACCGTTGGCGATAGAGCCGAGCAAAAGGCAATCTTTACCTAATTTAACGCCGTCAACCAAGACCTTGGCTTTGGTTTTCATTGCATTTATAAGAGCGGTAAAAATACCGACAAAATAAGCCTTTTTGCCGGTCATAAACTTAATTCTCTTGACCTTTTCCATAGTTTTGACAACGGCAGGCTCAAATCCAAAATTTACGACATTAACAGAATATTTACCCTCAACCTTCATAACGTCTATATTATGCTCAACACCGTTGATCAATGACTCAAGATCATTAAAATCATCAGCCGTGCCGTAATACTTGATAAAATCGTTACCGCTTCCGCACGGAAGAACGCTGATGCTCGCGTTACCGTGACCGACAGCACCGCAGACGACCTCATTCAAAGTGCCGTCACCGCCGCAGGCATAAAAGCGGCAGTTTTCTTCGGTCTCGCGGCAAACGCGATCGACATACTCGGTCGCATCTCTGCGACCTTTGGTGCAGTATATCTCATATTCAATTTTACCGTCAAAACTCGCAAGACGCGATCTTACCTCATCAGTGCAATCGTGCGAACCGGCAGCCGGATTGACAATAAAAATGTGTTTCATTCAATCACACCCCTATACATGGAATATTTTATTGCAAATAAAGGCTCTTGTCAACCAAAACTTATTGACCAAATTGTTAATAAATACTATAATACTTGTTGTGGTGAGATTATGTACTATTATACCTTAAACGAATATCTGAAAAATCAATTCGGTCAAAAGGTCTACAAATTGGCACTTCACTCGGGTGCCACCTGCCCTAACCGTGACGGCACGGTAGGTTACGGCGGCTGTATTTTTTGTTCGATGGACGGCTCGGGAGATTTTGCAGAAAAATGCAGAACTTCTGTAACCGAACAGATCGAAAACGCTAAATTAAGGGTAGCAAAAAAAGTATCACAAGGCAAATATATCGCATATTTTCAGAGCTTTACCGCCACCTATGCACCGATAGAACAGCAAAAACGGCAGTTTACAGAAGCAATAGAGCATCCAGATGTAGTTGCTCTATCAATAGCAACCAGACCCGATTGCCTGCCGGCCGAAGTGTTGGAACTGCTGGCCGAACTCAATAAAATCAAACCCGTTTGGGTCGAGTTGGGACTGCAATCGATACACAAAGATACCGCCAACTATATCCGCAGAGGGTATGAATTAGAGGTTTTCGACCAAGCAGTAGAACAATTAAAAGCACTTGATTTGAAGGTAATAGTGCATCTCATTATCGGTCTGCCGAACGAAACAAGGGAAATGATGTTTGAATCGGCGCGGTATGTAGGAAGCAAAGGCGTTGACGGCGTTAAATTTCAGCTGCTGCATATTTTGGAAAACACAGATATTGCCAACGATTACAGAAAAGGACTGTTCTCTCTTCCCTCGTTGGAGGATTATGCTGAAATAGTGGCTGAGTGTATAAGGCTGACGCCCAAAAACACGGTCATCCACCGCATCACGGGTGACGGAAACAAAAAGACACTCATCGCGCCTATTTGGAGTGCCGACAAAAAATATGTTTATCAATTTATGATAGACCACTTTAATAAAATTGATTTAAAACAAGGCGAAAAAACAGAACCCTGATGTTTAATCAGGGTTCTTCATTTATAATGTTCTGAGACCTTTTGGATAATGATTTTTCAAAGTGCCGTTTGAAGCCTTGCCGTATCCTAACGGCACACCGTCACACAAAACCTGAACATAGCCTTTCAATGTGCTGTCGCAGTCAATTTCCTCGCCGTGCAGGAATTTTTGCACCTTTTCACCGTCTGACATCAATCGAAGCACACTTTTAGGCTTATATTTCATATTGTTAAACATTGAATGCTCGGGCGCAAATCGGTTACCCTTAACAACACCGGCCAAAATTCCACAGGATACAGGTTTTAAACCCAGTTTTGAAATATCTGCAGGGATTATGTAAACAAATCCGTTGTGAGAAATAGCATTTCTCGGCACGTCGCCGTAGAAATTTTCTTTAAAAAATTCCGCGAAAATTTTAAGGTCATTCGATTTGTTATCATAAACGTCCGGCTCAAGTGTCAAAATAACACTGTCATCATCGCCGTCGCGCTGCATGACCGCTACAAAATGACCTTCACCACCGTTGAAATTAAAGATCCTGCGGGCAAATTCAATGTTTTCGACACTTGGAGCGAATTTGCCGAATGCAGGCTCACCGAAGTCCTTTAAAGGCTTGACTAAATGAAAATCGTTGTGTGATCTCAAAAACTTTTCTATAACACCCTCATTTTCTTCTGCCGAATAGGTGCAGGTGCTGTAGACCATTTTGCCGCCTTTTTTGAGCATCTTTGCTGCACTTTCAAGAATTTTCAGCTGTCGGTCGGCACACGCTTTTACGTTTTCAACACTCCAATTTTCAATCGCCGCTGATTCTTTGCGGAACATTCCCTCACCCGAGCACGGTGCATCAACAATGATCTTGTCGAACGTCTCAGGGCATTTTTCGGCGATAATGTCCGGTCTCAGCGACAGCACAACGGCGTTCACAATACCCATTCGCTCAATATTGGACAGCAACGGCTTGACCCGTGACGACACAAACTCGTTTGAAACAAGCAGACCTGCGCCGTTAAGTTTTGATGCGGCCTGCGTCGATTTACCGCCGGGTGCGGCACAAAGATCAAGAACGATATCGCCCTCATCAACACCTAACGCTTCAACAACTGCTGTGGCCGACGGCTCCTGCATATAAAAGGCTCCCGCATGGTGAAGCGGATGATTGCCCACGCCTTTTTCATCGCAGGGTATATAAAACGCATCGTCGCAGAATGCGGTTTTTTCGCCTAAAAATGTTAATTTTTTAAGACTTAGCACACTTTCGGTCTTGATAAGATTTCGGCGAAGTGCGCGGTAATTAGGACCGCTCAAAGCGTCTTTAAAACGCTCAAAATCTTCGCCCAGCATCGACCTCATTCTCGCTAAAAACTCTTCGGGTAACGCCATTTCGTCCTCCTTAAAAGAATAAAACAACTCTTTCGTGCAATAATATTTTCGAAAGCGGGGTGATTCCAAATGAACAACCAGAATCAGAACAATAATCAGAACAGAAATCAGAACAACAATAACAACAATCAGAACCAGAACAACAACCAGAACAGAAATCAGAATAATAATAACCAGAACAACAATCAGGACCAGCAGAACAGAAAGTAATTTTAAATTAAAGCTGTTCTCAAAATTTAAAGCCGACAGGGGTTATTCCTGCCGGCTTTTACTTTAGGCAAGGATCAATCCTTGATACCTTTCCAAATAATATCAAACAACATATTAAGTCTTTCTGTCTCACCTTTAAGATAAAGAAAACCGAACAAGGCTTCAACACCCGTGGCACTGTGATAGACACCCGAAGTGGCATTTTTAGGGATCTGACCGACGTGGTTATTCCGACCGCGTTTGTAGATACCCGCCTCCTCTTCGGTCAAGCAATCCTTTATCAACTCAAACGCACTGCTCTGAGCATTGGCGTTGACATATTCGACCGATCTTTTATGTAACTCGCCGACCGGTCTCTCGACCTCGGCAAGTTTTGCCCTTACCAACACACCGTATACGGCATCACCCACAAAGGCGAGTGTTGACGGGCTCAAAAGTTTTGGATTTTCCATAATTACGGCACGTAATTGAACTCAATATCGTAAACGCTGACGATATCGCCTTCCTTAACCCCTGCCTCTTTAAGCGCGTGTATGATTCCGCTCGATTGAAGCACTCGCTGAAAATACTGCAAGGACTCATAGTCATCGGGATCGACCGTCTCCAAAATGCGGAGCAACCACGGTGCCTCGATAACGAAAACATCGTCCTCGACGGTAAGAGTGAACTCACGCTTTTTGGCAACCGTATAATCCTCAACGGGCAACGGCTCGGGCTCATATTTTACAACCGGCGGCAGTTTGCTAAGCTCAGCGGCAACGTGATTTATGACATCGGCAGTACCCTCAGCGATAGCCGCCATACATTCGAAATATGCAAAACCGCGCGACTCGAAATACTCACGGACTGTTGCCAGAGTTTCTTCATCGGTAAGGTCGCACTTATTGGCAACTATGACCTGCTTGCGTTCTGCAAGTTCAGGACTGAAGTTCTTTAATTCGTAATTTATCTTTTCAAAATCGTCAATAGGATCTCTGCCCTCACTGCCCGAAACATCGATAACGTGAACAAGCAGACGGCAACGCTCAACGTGACGTAAAAACTCGTGACCGAGACCCAAACCTTCACTCGCACCCTCGATAATACCAGGAATATCCGCCATTACAAAGGAACTTCCGGCATCGACTCTGACAACGCCCAAGGTGGGAATAAGAGTGGTAAAATGATAGTTGGCGATCTTCGGTTTTGCTTCGCTGACGACCGAAATGAAGGTTGATTTACCGACATTCGGGAAACCAATAAGTCCCACATCAGCCAGCAACTTCAACTCTAAAATAACGTCGAATTCCTCACCGGGAATGCCGGGCTTTGCGAATTTCGGGATCTGCCTTGTAGCATTGGCAAAATGGCTGTTACCCCAACCGCCGTTACCGCCTTTAGCTACAGTCACGGGCTCATCATCCGAAATATCAGCGATAATGCGACCGGTTTCGGCATCCTTAATAAGCGTGCCGCGAGGTACTGAAAGCACTAAATCCTTGGCGTTTTTGCCTGTGCAACGTCCTGCACCGCCGGGCTGACCGCTTTCGGCGATATATTTTTTCTTGTATCTGAAATCGGCCAAAGTAGAAAGACTGTCGTCGACCTTAAAAACAACGTTTCCGCCTTTTCCGCCGTCACCGCCATCAGGTCCGCCTGCGGCGACAAACTTCTCACGGTGGAAAGAAACCTTGCCGTTACCGCCGTCTCCCGCCTTTATATAGATTTTTGCAATATCAACAAACATAAATTTTCCTCTCAAAGGATAATTTTTAAGAAAAAAACCCGGGAAAACCCGGGTTTTAGTGAACAAATCTTACTGCTCGACAGCGTAGATGCTGACCTTCTTGCGGTCACGTCCCATACGCTCGAACTTAACCTTTCCGTCAATAAGAGCGAAAAGTGTGTCGTCAGATCCTTTGCCTACATTTTCACCGGCATGGATATGAGTTCCTCTCTGGCGAACGATGATGTTGCCTGCGAGAACAAACTGTCCGTCTGCGCGCTTAACGCCAAGACGCTTAGACTCACTGTCACGGCCGTTCTTAGTAGAACCAACACCCTTTTTGTGAGCGAACAGCTGAATGTTAATCATCAACATAGGATTACACCTCCGAATAAACTTTTAAGTGATTTCGATATTGTTTTGCGAGTTGCTCCAAATGAATTTTCAGTCCCATTAAAGTGACCTGCGATTCTTGGAACATAGACTTCAAGTTAACCGACATAAATCCGGTCTCTTCATCGATCTCCGTGTCCACCTCAGCCTTGACTACTTCAATAAGCGTGTTAGCCGTAAGATACGCGGCTGAAGAAATGCTCGAGCAAATGATCTTACCAAACATATCGTCTTCATCGCACGTGCTGTGTCCCGAAATCGAGAAACCAACGATTGGATCTTGTCCGAAAAACTTAACCTCGGTCATCTTTTCACCCTATTAACCGATAGAGTTGATCTGAACCTTGGTATACGGCTGTCTGTGACCCATCTTGCGAGCGGAACCCTTCTTGGGCTTGTAGGTGAAGACGGTGATCTTCTTACCCTTACCGTTCTTAAGAACGACACCTTCAACCTTTGCATCGACATAGGGAGCTCCTACTTTAAGTTCACCGTTGTCGTCACAAACTGCAATAACCTTATCGAATACTACAGTTTCGTCTGCGGAGAGACCGAGCTTTTCAACGAAGATAACGTCTCCGTTCTCTACACGGTACTGCTTACCGCCGGTTTCGATGATAGCGTACATTTTACCTGGCACCTGCCTTAATATAAGTCTCGCTACGGTAGGTGGAATTTGACTTCACTTTATAAACCTACAATATGCGGCTCATATACTTTACCACAAACCCTTCTAAATGTCAAGCATTTTTTTACATTTTCCGTCAACGTGACAGAGTACCGCCGTCGGTCTTTAAAAGTATCAATATCTCCTCTTCCTCCATAGTCGCAACATTGATATAAACGAGCACTTCTTCATCATTCAGACCCTTACATAAAAACTCGTAGCAATGCAGTTCCGTTCCTGCATCGGTGGGAATTATGACCCGTTGAGATGTTACAACTTCCAGCATATCGGAAACGGCCGATTTTGCCTCGACTGCAGTATACTGCGGTGTGTTTATGGTCCTCGGATGGTGGTTCGAAAGGTATGCAGTGGCCTCGACCGACACGACCTCACCCGTATCCAATGCAACACCGACTTTAATTAAGTCGGGATAACAGATCGTAGCACCCTCTTTATACGCCAAATTCACGGTGCAGACACCCTCTTCGGCAAAATAATAGGTCGAAACAAAGGTCTGACCCGATCCCTCTTTAATATACCGCTCGGCGATTTCAGCAGCGACCTCGTATGACACGGTGTATTCGCCTATCGGTCGGTATTTTTTCATAAAACTGACAAATCCGCCCTGCTTCGTGACATTAACGGACATATCGCCGCTCGAGAAACTGTAGCAAGGTATTTTACCGCCTGTTTCTTCCACCGTTTGGAATATATTAGCGTCAACACCTAAAACGCTTGCCGCTCTCTGCTTTGCCTCTTCGGCGGTGACAGTTAACTTACCTTTGAGCATAACTATCTCACCGTCGACAAGTCCGTCGGAGAACGGTCCGTCATACACTAAAGTCGGGTAGTCGCTGAGCATTTCCTCGATACTGCCTAATCCTTCCTGCAACGAAGTCTCGGCAGCATTGTCAAGCTTTTGAAACAGTTCCTCATTCCATTTACCGTTTGTATCATATTCCATTCTGATAGACTCGACAGTATGAGCTATGGTATCAGCTGTAATCGACATTTTATTCAAACTCTGCCTTTCCTGCTCGCTGATACTTTCGCCGTGGACCAACTTATTGGACAAGTAGAGTGAATAATCACCCACTTGGGTCAAGAATTTGCCGACCTTTTCGAAGGTCTGACCGGAAGACGGCAGCTTTGACAGCGACTGCATAGCAGTATTCGACTCGGCGGCAAGCTGGGTTGCCAACCGTGCAAACTGCGCGGCACCGTTTGAATAGACCGCCTTTTTCAAAGCGGTACTTATATTTCCGACGCTTCCGTCAAATTCGTAAAGATTTGCGCTGTAATTATTTGTAATGCTTCGACGCAATCTTGTTAATTCTCCGTTGGTTGTAATTATAAAAGCCAGCACAGAGACCGAAACAGCCACACAAAACGAAACGATTTTTACAACCGTTCTTCTTTTCATCTTAACACTTCCCCTTTAATTTTACTTATTTTGCCACAAAATTTCTTAAATATTTATTTCGTAAGTATGTCGGTTGGTGTCAAAAAAAGATTGTAATAACGATGTAAGTGTAGTATAATCTATATGATAGTGTAGATAATTATTGTTTATCGGTCAGGAGAACTGAAAATGATTTACCTCGACAACAGTGCAACAACTAAGCCTTGTGACTCGGCTGTTAAAAATATAAACGATGCTTTGACTGAAAATTGGGGCAACCCATCTTCCCTTTACAGCTTCGGTGTTGAAGCCGAAAGTACTGTGAACTCGGCAAGAGCAACAATAGCAGAAACTCTCAACTGCCGCGAAGATGAAGTGATCTTCCTAAGCGGCGGCACAGAGGCAAATAATTTAGCACTTTTAGGCACTGCCGAAAGTTTAAAAAGAAGAGGGCGCAGAATAGTCTCGACTTCTGTTGAGCATCCGTCGGTACTCAACACATTACGGCACCTTGAATCGTCGGGATTCGAGGTCACCTACATAAGACCCGAACGCGACGGACACATTGATAAGGACAAAGTAACTGCCGCCATAACCGATGACACGATACTTGTGTCGATGATGCTCACCAACAACGAAACCGGTTGCATCTTCCCTGTCCGCGAGGTCGCGGAATATATAAAGGATAACAAACTGCCCGCCGTTGTTCATTGTGACGCGGTTCAGGCTTTCGGAAAAATGCCTATTGATATTGAAAGTCTTGGTGTCGACCTGCTCTCGGCCAGCGGACACAAAATCCACGCCTCAAAGGGTATCGGTTTCCTTTATAAATCTCGGAAACTAAATTTAAAGCCAATAATCTTCGGCGGAAACCAGGAATCGGGTCTTCGTTCGGGCACTGAATGTGTACCGCTGATCGCCGGTTTAGAGGGCGCTATAAAAGAGTTGACAGTCAAAGATACTCTGCAAAGGATTCAAAAGCTGCACGATTATGCTGTAGAAAGACTTTTAGCAACCGGAATCGTCAAGATAAACTCACCGTCCGACTCGCACCTTCCGTTTGTTTTAAACATTTCGGTGCCCGGTTACCGTTCGGAAACAATGCTTCACTTTTTAGAGTCTAAGGGCATTTTTGTTTCGAGCGGAAGTGCCTGCTCCAAAGGCAAAGGCAGTCATGTTCTGAACGAAATGGGTCTTAACAGAGACATTATCGACAGCGCGTTGAGAATAAGCTTTTCGAGATACAACACCGAAGCCGATATTGACGAGCTGGTGCTGTGTTTAGAGGAAATGTCACAAAAACTTCGCAAATCAAAACATTAAGGTGATAAAATGAAGGAAATTATACTGATAAAAAACGGCGAGCTGGCGTTAAAAGGCCTCAACCGCTCGACATTTGAAGATGTCCTTGTAAAAAATCTTAAATACCGCTTGAAAAAATGCGGTCAATTTGAAATAAAGAAGTCGCAATCAACCATTACGGTAGAACCCGTATCAGATGATTTTGACTTTTCTTCTGCCATAAAATCCGTAAGCCGCGTTTTCGGTATCGCCGCTTTCTCTCGTGCACTCGCCGTCGAGAAGGATATGGACGAGATCATAAAATACGGTGTCGATTATCTCGCCGATGCTTTAAAGGGTGTTAAGACCTTCAAGGTCGAGTCCAAGCGGTCGGACAAGAAGTTTCCCTTAAACTCCCTGGAGATAAGTGCTGAGTTCGGCGGTGCTTTGCTCGAAAAGTATCATCACTTAAAAGTAGATGTTCACAATCCCGAGGCTGTCGTCGTTGTCGAAATTCGCGATAAATACGCCTTTATTCGTTGCGGACAGCAAAAAGGAGCAGGCGGTATGCCTGTTGGCACAGGCGGACGTGCCGAAATACTGATCTCGGGCGGTATCGACAGCCCTGTTGCCGCCTGGATGATCGCAAAACGCGGTATCCAGTTATCGGCGGTCCACTTTGCTTCTCCGCCGTACACAAGCCTTCGTGCTGAGCAAAAGGTAATAAAACTGCTCTCTAAAGTTGCGGCATATTCGGGTCCCATTGCACTTGACATTATTCCGTTCACCGAGATCCAGGAAGAGATCGCCGACAAGTGTAAAGAGGAGTATTTCACGCTTATTATGCGTCGGTTTATGATGAAGATAGCCGAAAAAATGGCCGAACGTGAGCACGCTTTGGCACTGATAACCGGTGAAAGTGTCGGTCAGGTCGCAAGCCAGACTCTCCCTGCTCTTTGCGTTACCGACCGCGTTGTAACTATGCCTGTGCTCCGTCCTTTGATCGGAATGGACAAGGATGAGATCATCGACATCTCCCGCAAGATAGACACTTTTGATATTTCTATCGAACCGTATGAGGACTGCTGTACAGTCTTTACTCCCAAGCATCCTAAGACCCGACCCGAATTAGCCAAGGTCGAAGAAGCCGAATCGGCACTCGATATCGACGGACTTATCGAACGTGCCATTGAAGGCCGAAGATTTATGCTGGTCGAATAATCAAAGATCAACCGTTTACCATTGATCAGTAAATTTATCCACAGACTTTAAGGAGAAATTTATGTCGAAAGATGTTAAATTAGAAATATTGTACTATAAAACAAACGCTGATGTGGCACTCGAATTCGGTCTGCACGGCGATTATCCGTTGCGCCTTTTATCCATTGGCAGTGACGATATGTCGCAGTTGCTCCACAACCTGAAAAGGGCTATTTCGAGAAGTGAAATAATCATCATTGTAGGCGCTCTTCAAAGCAGGGACAATCTCACGTCTTATCTTGCCAAATTTATCGGTCGCGGAACCGAAACGGGTGACAACGGCGATTACGGAATTTTAGAACCGGGAACCGTTACTATCCCTGCAGGTGCGTATCCTTTGGTAACTAAGGGTAAATACGGCGGATTTGTCATAGAAAGCGGACCGCAGACCATCTTCGCACTCAATGAGGACCGTGACACCAGATTGAGAATTACCGAAGAGACGCTTGTTCCGTATATTACCGAACATCACAGGACCTTCGGCATACCGTCGGCCGCGATAAACACTCAGAAGGATATTTCTGCCACACCTGAATTTGAACCCGAAGCCGACAGCGAGCCTGCTATTACACCGATCATCGAAGAACCGATCGCAGAAACCGAATCGGCAACTGTTGAAACAGTCGAACAGACTGCCGAAACCGAAGCAGCAAACGACAGTTTTACATCTTCAATCCTCTTTTCGGACAGCGATCCCGACGAAAACGGACCCGAGGCTTATAATGACTTATTGCAGTCGCTTGATTTTGATGAGGAAGAAGAGAATTTAGCAACACCAAAACCAATAAAAGGTAATCATAAAGAAATTCGTTTTGTCCGCGTTTTGTGTATAGTGCTGGCAAGTCTTGTATTGTTATGCTCGGTCGCCTGTGCTTTTTTTGATATCAGAAGGCTTTATTTTAACCCCGACACATACTACTCCGAATTAGCCAAGGATTACAACACTCCGGGAGAAAGTGCCGCCGCCGCATTTGAAAGAATCAAAAAAGAGAACAATGCATTTTTCACATGGCTTTCGTTTACTGCCGCCGGTATCGACCACCCGGTCATGTCGGTAAACTCCATTGAAGCCAACAAGAAGTTCCTAAAAAAACTTCCTAACGGCTGGTCGCACGAGTCGGGTTCGCTCATCAGCACCACCAACGTCTCCCCTAACCTTTCTAAAAACAACACTGTTATTTACGGCAACGCGGAAAACGGCGGTATTTTCAGCAACCTCAAGACCGCTGTTTTATCGCCCGATATGTATAGCGGATACTCTATCATAACCGCCGACAGCCGCTATCAAAGCACATGGTCGGTATTTTCGGTATTCACAAAAACAGACGCGGGAAGTTTTGATTTCACAAAACCGACCGACGGCTACGAAAACTACCTCAACACGTTAAGATCGCTTTCCCGATTTGAAAACAATACGGAAATTTACGGCAACGAGATTCTGCTGATCTTAGTCGGCGTCCAAGGTGACGAAAACTACGTGGTTGTTGCATCATTGAAGCAGGTTCGCGTGCTCTCCGAGTCGACTCCCGTTATTGGCGGTGTTACCTCTGACACAGCATCGACCGGCGAAGGTGAGCCCGACATCGGCAACGACAAATCGGACGAGACAAATGAGCCCGAGAATGACGATTTCCAGGGTGACTCCCCCGATATTGAGATCGAGTTGCCTCCTGTTGTAAAACCGCCGGTGACAAGTTCTACCCCTGCATCATCTGCTGTTTCTTCCACGGTTCCGTCCACACCGTCGTCGACAACGTCAAGCACAGCTTCTTCAAACACATCAACCGAAAGTTCAAAGCCACCGGTAAGTTCATCGGCGGTGTCATCTGCCACTCCTTCTAAACCCTCGTCGACTCCGCCGACATCCTCTGTCATTTCTTCAACGCCTTCGTCGGTAGTTTCTTCGACGGTTTCTTCCGCTACTTCATCGATGACTTCATCGGCTGTATCGTCGAATGTTTCTTCTGAGGTCTCATCAGTAACCTCGTCAGAGGTCACGTCCTCAGGCACAACCTCTCAGCCTGATGTTGATCCGATCTTCACCTGGGACAAGGAATTTACCATCACCGACAGTTCAACGGGCATCAAATATACCGCCAAAGCCGTCGATATGGTCGCTATGATAATTGAAGACGAAATGAGTCCTACCATAGACCCTGCCGAGGCACTTATTGCCCAGGCAATAGTCAAGTACAACTGGCTGCTCCACAACAACGGCGGTTCAAACGCTCTTGACCCCAATCCCACTCCGCAGGCCAAGCAGTATGCCGAAATGGCCAAAGGCTCACTTATAATGTACGGAAATACGGTCGCCAAAACATATTGTTTCTCGTATTCAGCAGGTAAAACAGCAAATTACCACGACATCTGGGGTGGCGGTAAATACGCATATTTAGTAAGCGTAGACTGCCCTGTTGACGAAACCAATCCAAAATTTGAGACAGTTACGGTATACTCTTCCGAAACAATACGTAATGTTATAAAGGACGTTTGTGGTATTGATGTCAGCGATATGGATAAGGAAAAGTGGCTTGTACCCACCGAATATGACGATAACGGTGTTTACTGCACCAAGATCAAGATCGGTGGCAAGGAATACAAGGGTACATACCTCAGAAACAATATTCTGACCAAGGCAAAAACCGGTCAGAGCACCATTCGCTCTTCGGCCTATAAGATTCAGTATAACGAAGAGGACGACACCTTTACCGTCACAGTCCGCGGCTACGGTCACGGCGTGGGACTTAGCCAATACGGTGCGAAGCAGTATGCTAAGCAAGGCTGGACGCACGAGCAGATAATCGCGCACTTCTTCCCCGGCACAACTTTAGTAAAACATTGAGGAGACAGTATGGTTGAACGATTTATAGAACTTTTAAAAGGCATCCCGCCCGAACTGATTATTTTCATAATCTCACTGATTCCGATTTTAGAGCTGAGAGGCGGTCTTGTTGCCGCTGCTCTCTTGGGTGTTGAATGGTACATAGCCTTCCCCATCTGCGTTATCGGCAATATGCTGCCCATTCCGTTTATTCTGCTGTTTATAAAGCAGATATTCAAATTTCTGCGCAAATTCCCCGGTTTCAGAACTATTATTCCGAAACTGGAAGCGAAAGCCGGCGAAAAAGGCAGTCTTATCAACCGCGGCCGTTTCATAGGTCTGTACTCATTCGTTGCAATACCCTTGCCGGGCACCGGTGCCTGGATGGGTGCTTTGGCGGCCAACCTGTTCGATATCAGGATCAAACGCTCCTTCCCGATTATTTTCTTAGGTGTAGTGACAGCGGGTGTAATAATGTTGCTTATAGCCTACGCGCTTCCCAATCTCTGTGCGAAATTATTTGGTTTCAGTTTCTGATCAAAACAAAAAAACCGCCGATTGGCGGTTTTTTTGTTTTGAATTTATTACTTGCACATCTGCATTTCTTTAGACTCGGCGGCTTTGCTGTTGACGACGTCGGCCGAATGGAAGGTCGGAACGACCTGCATAAGTGCGGACTTTATATCGTCATTATCACCACTCAAAGCCTCTTTCAAAACTGCAAGTTTCTTGTCAACCTCTTCCCGTGACAAAGGAGCATCACGTTCAACAAAAATGAGGTTGTTTTTAGTTCTTTCAAGATTATCATCATTCTGAATGAGCAATTCCTCATAAAGCTTCTCTCCGGGTCTCAAGCCGGTTTCGATGATATTTATATCGCGGTACGGAACGTAACCCGCGAGCTTTATCATATTGATAGCAAGATCGATGATCTTAACGGGATTACCCATATCAAGAACATACAGTTCGCCGTTCTTGGCCATCGAGCCTGCCTGCATAACCAGCTGAGAAGCCTCAGGGATCGTCATAAAGTAGCGAATAATGCGACGGTCGGTGATGGTAACCGGTCCGCCTGCCTCGATCTGACGGCGGAACAAAGGAATGACCGAGCCGTTGGAGCCGAGAACGTTGCCGAAGCGGACAGCCGCAAACTCAGTAGTGGCAGAATCGAAACGGCTCTGAACGATCATTTCGCACATACGCTTGGTGGCACCCATCACATTTGTAGGGTTAACGGCCTTATCGGTCGAGATCATAATAAACTTCTTGACTGCGTGTTTTTCGGAAACATTAACGGTGTTAAGAGTACCGAAAACATTGTTTTTAAGAGCCTCACAGCAGGAATTTTCCATAAGCGGCACATGCTTATGAGCCGCGGCGTGGAAAACGATATCAGGCTTGTACTTATTAAATACATCGTCGAGTCGGTTGTAATCGCGGATAGAACCGATCTCAACCGCCAAATTAAGTTTACTGCCATAATTCTGATGCAGTTCCTGCTGAATATCGTATGCGTTATTCTCGTAAATGTCGAAAATGATCAACTGTCTGGGCTCGGCCTTAACCAGCTGACGGCAGATCTCACTGCCGATCGAACCGCCACCGCCGGTTACAAGAACGACCTTGTCGCGGTAATAGTTATATGTATCATTATCGTTTATCTGCAGAGTGTCACGGAACAGAAGATCCTCGATCTTAAGTTCGCGAAGGCTACGGCGTGTAGCCACATTACCCGTATTGCCGTTAATGGCAAAATCATAAAGTTTGATCTTACAGCCGGTATTAGAGTAGTAATCGTAAAGAACGTGTGCTTCACTCGACGAAAGTTTGGGGAGTGCAATGAATATCTCCTTGACCGACAAATCCTTCAGGTGCTTGAAGACCATATCATCCTCACCGATGACCTTGATGCCCGAAATATATCCGCCGACCTTATACTTGTCCTTATCAATAAAGCAGACAGGACGATAGTGCGAATTGGAGTTATGCAACAATTCTTCAACCAGCAATGAACCGGTCTGACCCGCACCGACAATGGCTACAGGGATCTGATAAGCCTCACCCGTTGCACTGTTTTTAATATTCATGTGCATCTGGTAAACGAAACGGGAAAGCAGGGTCAGCAAAGTGAAAATAACGATATTGGAAACGGTAAACCAAACCGATACATACCAGAAATTGTGAAGCACCAAGCGGGTGAACATCGTTGCAAAACAGTAGGACAAAAAGTCGCAACCGATCACAGCCAAATACGCCTTATTATTCGCATAACGCCAAACATTGGAATAAACCTTTGCGGCACAGCGAACGCCGAAAACAGTAACGTAATAAAAGACGAAATTGTGCAAAAAGACATCCAACTCCATCATCGTGTTGACTTCGGACAGAGTGGACAACAAATATGTAAAGATGTAGGAAACGACCAAAAAAGCGGAATCTATCAGAAACAGCGCCAGTTTTCTTAAATTCATTAATATGCCTCCGTTCCAAAAAATTATACCACACGGTCAACCTCGTGTCAAATGTCAACGTAGCGAAAAAGTGCATAAAAAAGCATCAACATATATGGTTAAAAGCAATAAACTCCCTTTAAAACCGCCGTTTTTCAGAGTATTTTTGTGTATTATTCTGCATTTTTTATAAAAAAGTATGGAAAAACCACAGCATATACTTTATAATATATACAAACGTTAAAAGGAGCAGGATATATGAATATCATTATTGCCGGTTGCGGAAATATCGGCACCTCGGTACTTGAAAGCCTTGTTACAGAGGGTCACAACGTAACTGTTATTGATAAAGACCCCAAAATCATCGAAACGGCAAGTACCGCTTTTGACACAATGGGTGTTGTCGGCAATGCGGCAGACAGCGACGCTTTGCAGGAAGCCGGTATCGGCACCTGCGACCTCTTTGTTTCGGTCACCGGTTCGGACGAGTTCAATATGCTCAGTTGCTACCTTGCAAAAAGGCTCGGTGCGGCTCATACCATCGCACGTATCCGCGCGCCGGAATACAACGACCATAGCCTCACCTTTATGCGTAACGAATTAGAGCTCGATATGTCCATAAATCCCGAAATGCAAAGTGCTATGGAATTGTTCAACATCTTGAAGCTTCCCGGCGCGCTTAATATAGAAACATTTGCCAACCGACGTATGGAAATGGTTGAGATCCCCATTAAAGACGATATTCAGTTTACTCTGACCGAACTGCGCAAAAAGATCAATCAAGACTTCCTTATCTGTGCCATTGAGCGTGATGGCAACGTTATTATTCCTGACGGTCGCAGTGTCATTCGCAAAGGCGACCGTATCCGTCTCACCGCTTCTCCGTTCACCATTCAGAAGCTGCTAAAGCACTTCGGTATTGAGACAAAGCAGGCTAAAAACGTTATGATCATCGGCGCAAGCCAGACCTCATACTATCTCGCCAAGATGCTTTTAAATAGCGGACATAACGTAAAGATCGTCGAACGTGATGCCGAAAAGTGCCTGAAGTTCAGCGAGCAGCTGCCCAAAGCAGTTGTTATCAACGGCGACGGACTCGACCAGGATCTGCTGACCGAGGAAGGCATATTATCAATGGACAGTTTTATATCCTTAACCTCATCCGACGAAGAAAACATACTTCTCTCCTTCTTCGCGTTATCCAACTGTGTGCGCAAGGTTATTACTACAGTCAGCCGCCCTGAGCTTGCCTCAATGGCTGAGAACCTCGGTCTCGACAGTATCGTATCGCCTAAAAAACTTATTTCCGACATTCTGACAAGGTATGCCAGAGCGCTTGACAATTCCAAGGGCAGTAACGTCGAAAAACTTTATAAGATAATCGACGGCAAAGCCGAAGCGCTTGAATTCAATGTAAAAAAGGATTTTGAGGGACTTAATCTGCCGATCAAAGAACTAAAACTCAAGAAAAACGTGCTTATTGCCGGCATTATCCGCGGTCGCCAAGGCATTATTCCCACCGGTGACGATTGCTTTAAAGCGAATGACAAGGTCATTATCATCGCTGCCGGAATTAAGATGAATGATCTTTCCGATATTTTCGCGTAACGGAGTTTGATTTATGAATATTAAAATGGTTTTAAACACCGTCGGCAAGATACTGATAGCACTCGGCGGACTGATGCTGTTGCCGGTCGCAGTATCCCTTATCTACGGTGAAAAATGCGTTTACGCTTTTATTGCGGCAATAGGTATATCACTTGTGTTGGGATATGCACTTACAGTCCTTGTCAAACCCCGTAACACAAATATGTATGCCAAGGAAGGCTTTGCAATCGTAACCGTCTCGTGGATCATCTTGTCGCTGATCGGTGCGCTCCCCTTCTTTTTAAGCGGTGAGGTGCCCAACTATATCGACGCTGTATTTGAGACCGTCAGCGGTTTCACGACCACGGGTGCTTCGATACTCAAAGATGTCGAGGCTCTAAGCCGCGGACTGATATTCTGGCGAAGTTTTACACACTGGATCGGCGGTATGGGTGTACTCGTATTTGTTATGGCTATTTCACCCACCGCAACCGACCGTTCGTTGCACATTATGCGTGCCGAAATGCCCGGTCCTATAGTCGGAAAGCTGGTTCCCAAAGCCAAAGAGACCGCAAAGATACTCTATATCATATATATCGTCCTGACCCTTGTAGAAGTAGTCTTCTTGCTCTGCGGCGGTCTCTCACTCTTTGACAGCGCTGTGCTGTCATTTGGTACCGCCGGTACCGGTGGATTCAGTATGAAAGCAAGCGGTATTGCCAAATACAGTTCCTACGTTCAATGGGTGATCACAGCATTTATGTTGATCTTCGGTGTCAACTTCAACCTTTATTTCCTGATACTCATCAAACGCTTTAAAATGGCCATCACCAGTAGTGAGCTGTGGGTATACCTTTGTATCGTTTTGGCAAGTATCACACTTATTGCAGCCAACATCTCAAAAGAAGTCGGCTACTCGGTTTCGGATTCTATAAGATACTCGGCTTTCCAGGTATCGTCTATCGTCACGACCACGGGATATGCCACCGCCGATTTCAACCTTTGGCCGACCTTCTCAAAAGCAATATTGGTATTACTAATGTTCATCGGCGGATGTGCAGGTTCAACAGCCGGAGGTTTCAAGGTTTCGCGCGTTATTATGCTTTTTAAAAGCGTCAAAAAAGAGTTCGGGAAACTGTTGCATCCGAGATCGGTCAGCACGGTCAAATTTGAGGGTAAGACCTTGGAGGACAACACCATTTCAGGTGTCACCAACTATCTTGCGATCTATATGATTTGCATACTGTTGCTTTTCGTCGGACTCAGCCTTAACGGACTTGATTTTGAGACTAACGCCACCGCCGCCATCACCTGCTTCAACAATGTAGGTCCCGGTTTGTCATTGGTCGGTCCTTTCGGCGGATTTTCCTGCTTCAATTCCTTTTCGAAGGTGTTGCTATCCTTCGCCATGCTGTTGGGACGACTTGAGATCTTCCCTGTCCTGCTTTTCTTCACACCCGCAACCTGGGTGAGAACTAAATAAATTTTAAAGCCGATGCATTAGCATCGGCTTTCATTTTACCCAAACTGACCTGAAATATAGTCTGCGGTTCTTTTATCAAACGGTGTTTTAAACAGTACATCTGTGTTATTGAACTCTATCATCTCACCGAGCAGAAAAAAGGCTGTTTTGTCGGCGATCCTCATTGCCTGCTGCATATTGTGGGTCACCATTATCACCGTGAACTTACTCTTCAATTCCTTTACAAGCGATTCGATCTTCGCGGTCGAAATCGGGTCAAGTGCCGAGGTCGGCTCATCCATCAGCAACACTTCGGGACTCACAGCGAGTGCCCTTGCTATACAAAGCCTCTGCTGCTGACCGCCCGAAAGACCTAATGCGTTGGTTTTTAACCGATCCTTTGTCTCATTCCAAAGGAAAGCCTGCTTTAAGGAGCGTTCAACTATCTCGTCAAGTTCGGTCTTTTTTCTAATACCGTGAACACGCGGTCCGTATGCAATGTTATCATAAATGCTCATTGGAAAAGGGTTCGGCTTTTGAAAGACCATTCCTATACTTTTCCGTAGAGAATTTACATCATAGCGGCTATATATATCCCTACCTCTAAACAACACAGACCCGCTTATTTTACATTGAGGTTCTAACTCATTCAATCGGTTAAAGCACTTTAAAAAGGTCGACTTTCCGCAACCCGAAGGACCGATCAGAGCGATAATATTCTTCTCGGGAATATGAATGTCGATACCCTTTAAAACGTGTGTCTGACCGTACCACAGCTGCAGATCACGCGTGCTCAAAATACTGCTCATGTCTTTACCCTTCCTATTTTGAAAAGTGCGCGCGCCGACAGATTCAGCACAAAACTAAGAAGCACAAGAACAAGTGCTATTGTGAATGCCATATCAAAATCGCCGCGTTCTTTTGCATAGATATAAAGTGCCACAGTCAAAGTCGAGCCCGAGTTATTAGGACTAAAAATCTCAAAAATATTAAGCATTTTGTCAGCTACACCGGCCGTAAAAATCAGAGCGGCACTCTCGCCGATTATTCGTCCAACACTCAAAATTGCACCGGCCAGCACGCCGTTCAACGCCGACGGAAGTACTACAGTCCGCGTTGTGTGCCATCTGCCGGTTCCTAAGGCAAACGCACCGTCTCGGTAACCTGCCGGCACGGATTTCAAAGCTTCCAGAGAGGTTCTGACAATACCCGGCAACACAACGAAGGCCATCGTGAGTGCGCCCGAAATGATACTCGTGCCGAGTCCTAAAGATGTAACAAAAACAAGCAGTCCGACCAGACCGTAAATTATAGAAGGAACACCGGCCAGAATATCGACAGCGAACTCGATGATGCGAACGGTAATACCCGCCCTACGGTATTCATTGAGATAAATCGCTGTGCCGACACCTAAAGGCAAAGCAATACCCAAGGTCAGCACAACGATATAAACCGTATTCAAAATATTCGGCAGTATGCCGATAGTACCCTTCAAAAAACTCGGTATTCCCGTTAATATTTCGACCGTCAGCATTTCGCGGCCGCGGATAAATACAGTAAAAACTAGCCCTAATATCAAAAGAACCGTCACGGCCGCCGAAATATAACATAGCCAGAGAAACAAAACGGATATCAATTTTCTTTTGCTCATTTTTTATCCTGCCTTATAAGAAGTTTGAAACTCAAATTTATAATAAGCAAAAACAAAAGCAGCACCAATGCTATCGAAAACAGAGCCTTGCGATGCAGTCCCGAAGAATAGGACATCTCACCCGAAACAGCAGTTGTTAAGTATCGTACGCTTTTAAATAACGACGGCATATTAGCCACGTTACCCGATACCATCATTACCGCCATAGTCTCTCCGATGCTTCGACCCACACCGAGTACGATCGAAGCCGCTATACCGCTTTTGGCCGCAGGCATGGATACTCGCAGAGCGGTTTCGACCCTGTTGGCACCTAACGCCAGACTGCCGAGCTCGTACTCTTTAGGTACTGACCTCAATGCGTTTTCGGAAACGTTGACGACCGACGGCAGGATCATCACCGACAGAACGATTATAGAAGAAAACAGATTTGCACCGCTCGGCAAATTAAATACCCTTTGCACAAACGGAACAAGCACAGTCATACCGATAAGACCGAACACTACCGACGGGATCCCAGCAAGCAGTTCGACTGTAGTCTTTAGCATAGAGCGGATTGACCTCGGTGCTATTTTTGCGATAAAAACAGCACAAAGAACCCCTAACGGCACTCCCAAAAGTATCGCACCGACTGTGCCGTAGACCGATGTAAGTATAAAAGGCAAAATGCCGAATTGAGGTGTTTGCGACTCAGGTCTCCACTCAGTTCCAAACAAAAAATCCCTTAACCCGATCTCTTTTATGGCAGGTATACCCGCGACGAAAAGATAAATGATTATCACGCCGACAAAAGCGACGGTCACAATAGCACAAAGAAAAAGCAACACCCTGAACGCCCTTTCTTTATCGACAAATCTCATTGCTGACTTTCCTTTCCAACCGCCACCGCACCTGCCAGTTCAATGTAGTATGCACCGCGTGAAGACGTGGCAAATTCCAAAAACTCTCTGTTGTTTTGCGGCAACTGACGCGATGCGGACACCACCAGAGAAAACCGGCGGTTGAGAGTATATTTACCTGATTTAATGTTTTCCTCGGTCGGCTCAGTACCGTTAAAGGTCAACACCTTAACACTGCCCTTGACCGCTTCAAGCGAAGTATATCCGATAGCGTTTTCATTAACGCTCACAGCGGTTATAATGTCACCTGCCGATGTCAGTTCCTGCACATATTGACACTCACCCTTTGTGCCCGTTGCTGACTCGAAAACATCGCGGGTACCGCTACCCGATTCGCGACCGATCGGCACAATCGGACGATCCTCACCTCCAAAGTGTTTCCAGTTGGTCACCTCACCCTTGAAAATCGAAGCGATATCCTCAGAGTTTAGATCATAGATGCTGTTTTTCGGGTTAACGACCAACACGATCGTATCGACCGCTATTGGAATGTAGTGCAGTTTTTCGGTCTCTTCCGCAGTCAATTCCCGACTGACAACACCAATGTCGCACCGACCCTCCAACACGGCCTCAATGCCTGCACTCGAACCGGTCGGGTTGAAATTAACTCGGTTACCTGTCTCCTGCTCGTATCCTTCTGTCAAGAAGCCCAGCACCTGCTCAACAGAGGTCGAACCTTCGACCGTCAGCGTTTTTGAACCACTACCGCACCCGACGAGCAACAAACAAAAGCTCAACAAAACCGCCGCAAGTCTCAAAAAACCACCACCGTTTCATAGTAAAATTTATGTACCTCTAAATTAAAATACCACAAGATTATTTTGCCTTTTTAGCGGAAAATATGCACAAAAAGAAAAACCTGTCAAAGAAAGGTTTTAAACTCGGAACGAAATCCAAGAAAGTTTTAAATAAGGTTTCTAAACAAAACCTTTAACTTTTTTATGCTTAATGATATAATACTGTTCGATAAGTCGAAATATGTCGAATAGATAAAGAGCAGATGGAGACCCATCTGCTCTTTATCGGCGGGAGCAAGCCCCTGCCCTGCACTATTTATTTCCCTTAGTTTTAATCAAAACTCGGGTTGATGGCGTAGAAATTCTTTTCGTTGAGGCGATCGGTCAGCAGTCTCAATCCCTCACCGTTCTTACCAAATCAAAAAGATGCCCCAAAACCCTTGATACACAAGGGTTTTTGAGCATTTTGCATTTTCACCGATTTTTTCGATTTTTGCCCTTTTTCGATGCAAAAACCTTTGATGTAGATAGTATAGCACAAAAGGACGAAAAAAAGCAATAGTTCCTTCCGACCAACCAAACATATAGGAAAGATGTTGAATAAAGTTACAAATAAATTCTTTAATTCTTTTCTGTTTTATGGTATAATCAGTTCGATAAATAAGAATTTGAATGGGAGTAACGGCAATGCTAAATACTGTAAATATTAAGACCATCATTGTAGATTTAGATAGAACATTGCTACACACAGATAAATCCCTATCTGCATATACCATTAAAGTTCTTAATGAATGTAAAAAATGCGGAATGAAAATTATGGTTGCTACTGCCAGACCCTTTCGCACAACAAAACAATATTGTGATTTGATTGATTTTGATGCAATGGTTGTTTCCAATGGCGCAAGAATTATATACAGAAACCAACGAACAGATTATGGTATATGTCTAAGAAGTGCTCAGCATTTAATAAATGCGTTGAAACGCTATCCAAATCTACGAATAACTCTTGAAACAGGAGATTGTGCATATTCTAATCTTCCGATTGAGGATTATGAAACGATTCTTTCTGATAATTTGGTTGGTATTGCTAATGATGAGGGTGTATTAAAAATACTGGTACACCTTGACAATGAGGAAACATTGGCACTTGTCAAAAATGAATTGACAGATGATTTGTATTATACAATTGCACATGGATATTTAATGCAAATTATGAATACCTCTGCTACAAAGTGGAACGGAATAAAGGCTATGTTGGATATTTGCAACTGTTCCCCTAATGAAACAGTTTATTTTGGAGATGACCAAGACGATATTGAGCCGATAAAAATGTGTGGGGTGGGGGTTGCTGTTACCAATGGAATTGATGATGTAAAGATTGTTGCTGATTATATCACAGAAGCTAATGATGCAGATGGTGTTGCAAAATTCATAGAATATCAGATATTGAAGAATTCATAAAATCCAATTTGGTGAACGGTTAGAGAAACTTGAATATGTCGAACAGATAAGAGCAGATGGAGACCCATCTGCTCTTTTTTCGGCGGGAGCAAGCCCCTGCCCTGCACTATTTATTTCCCTTAGTTTTAATCAAAGCTCGGGTTGATGGCGTAGAAATTCTTTTCGTTGAGGCGATCGGTCAGAAGTCTCAATCCCTCACCGAAGCGTTGGTAATGGACTACCTCACGCTGACGCAGGAATTTAATAACGTCGCGAACATCGGGATCGTCGGCACAGTAACGGAGAATATTGTCATAGGTCGTTCTCGCCTTTTGCTCAGCGGCCATCGACTCGTGCATATCGGTGATCGCGTCGCCCTTAGAAGCAAAGCTGAACGCATTATACGGCACACCTGCGGCGGACACAGGATAAATACCGGCGGTGTGATCGACAAAGTAAGCGTCAAAGCCTGCCTTCTTGATATCCTCCTCAGTGAGATTTCTCGTCAACTGGTAAACGATGGTGCCCACCATCTCGAGATGCGCGAGTTCCTCTGTACCAACATCGGTCAGAAGTCCTTTCAATTCAGCATACGGCATGGCGTAACGCTGGCTGAGATAACGAAGGCTGGCTCCGATCTCGCCATCAGGACCGCCATATTGACTCATGATAAGACTAGCAAGCTTGGGGTTGGTCTGTTTTATCTTGATGGGATATTGCAATTTTTTCTGATACTGCCACATTTAGTTAGCCTCCTTTTCCCATGGCCACGGATCGCAGATCCAGCTGAAGTCTGCACCGCTCTCATCGATCCCGACAGTAAGCGGTCCAAACTTTTCCTCGAACTGTTTTACAAGCTCGTCACGCTTGGCCTCTACCTCTTTAGCGGCGGCAATAGCTTTTTGATCACACGGGTGGGTATCGAGATACAACCCTAACTCAGTCAACGCGAACTGAGTTGCGGAGATCTCTTTGAGCAATTTGTTTCTCATCTCATTCTCTCCCCCGTAAACTTTCCGTAGAACGGCTTGTCAAGCTCCGGGAACAAGGTACCGCGAAGCAATGCTTCATGCCAATTATAGCTCTCATTAAAACGTTGCATCGGGGTATAGCTCATTGCCAAAGGCAGGTCGCAAAGTTTGGTATCACAGAATTTCAGTCTGCAATCGCGTCCGCCTGGAAAATCTTTATATTTCAGATCCGACACAAAAACACTCCTTTTAAAAAATAGAAAACATGCTTTCCTTTATCATTTTATGATTGTAATAAAATTTGTGATAAAAGTTGCGAATTTTATCAAAAAAAGACTTGCTTTTTTCTGAATAGTATGGTATTATATCACCGTTGTCCGGGTGTAGCCCAGTTTGGTAGAGCGCTTGAATGGGGTTCAAGAGGCCGCAGGTTCGACTCCTGTCACTCGGACCAAGTAAAAACCGTCAACTTCCTTTATTTACTGGGGATGTGGCGGTTTTTTATTTTTCTCTCATAAATCATAAAATTTTATAAAAATTTTTTCTATTTCACCATTGGTTTCACAATTTTAGGGAAAACGAAAAACGACCGCCTCACTCCGAATGGAACGAGGCGGTTTAAAATTATTCTTTGATTTCGGGCAGACCCTTGATGCAGGTGAGTACAGTCACAACACCCGAGAGTAGACAAGCACTGCCAACGCCGATCCAGTTTACATCGGTGATGCCGATCGCGTTTGTGCCGATGATGGCGATTGCTGTTTCTGCCATGGTCTTGACTGTTCTGATGCCTGCGGCCTTGAGCCACTTTTTGAAATTATTTTTCATAAATATTCCTCCTAATTATTTTGGACTGTGATATTTTTCGAGTTTGTCGATTCTTAAATGTGCCTGCTTTGCCGACTCTTCAACCTTGGTAAGATGCCTAATGACATCGATGTGCTGGTTTTCCTGCCGTTCCAGACGTTTTTCGATGCCGTCAATACCTTTCTTTATGTAGCCGAGTTCGGTTAATACAACGCCGTTTTTCTCACCCTCAGACTTATCATCTGTTTTCTTGTTACGAAGCATAGCAACCAAACCGAATATTGCACCTAAGACACCGACAACACCTCCAATAATAGCCAACGTCATTTCCACTGCCTACACCCCCAAAAATGCCTTGTGAATGTTTATGCCGATCTTGCCGTCAACTTCCTTACCGGTGAAGCCTAAAGCCTTCTGGCGTGCTTTTACGGCCTTTTCGGTAGCCGTCCAGAATTTACCGTCAATATCTTTGCCGGTAAAGCCGAGCAGACGCTGATAGAAGGCGGTGAGATTTTTGTTTTTATATAAGCCCTTGATCAGAGGCTTTTTACAAACTGCCTTCTTAGCAACAGCTTCGCACTCTTCACCCCAAACACCGTCAGCTCCGTACTTCGGGAATTTGTATCCGTCAGCGATGGCGGCTTTCTGAAACTCCTTGACAGTATAATTGACCTTTGAAACTGCACCGCCGAAGGTCGAGCGGTATTTCTGGGCATGTCCGTACCAAAAGCCCTTTTTATCACGTGTATCGATATGTACGAAATGTCCGTCTTTATCGGTATCATACAAACCGATACCTAAAACACCGATGCTCTCGGCGTACTTTGCGACCTCTGCAGGCTCAACACCCTCAACCTTGATGTCGGCCGCCATACCTTTAAGGTGCTTACTGGACTTGACTCCGCCGACCTTGGGGTTATGGATCTCACATCGATACGAACTGCAGATCTTGACCGGCGCACCGAAATGGTCACGGATCTGCTGCAGGTGCTCAACCAACTTCGGGTCGATAAGAGTCTTTGAGCAACAGCCCTTGCCGTTGCAATCAAACTCGGTTGATTTAAAGTTCTCGGACAATCGCACAGCAACGCCCTTTTTATATTCCTTAATTACCATATTATTCCTCCTCGCTCTCTTCGGTGTCGACCGACATCGGGCAGGCAATAGCGATCTGTTCTGCCTGCTCCACGGTGATAAGGCCTTTGGAGACATAGGCGGCAGTGAGCTCGGTCACCCTTGCGAACGGAGTGAGACCCCTATTAAAGCCGTCAATAATTCCTTTTACTAACCATTCAGATAAATTAAACATCAGATTATACCTCCTAAAGTTTGTACTGCGGTAATAAGCTCCGCAAAAGCCTTATTTATATCACGGTTGTATTTAACCGTCAGTTTTGCTTGATCGGAATTGAGCATAAGTGTTGTTGTAGGGGTAATGGGCGTTACACCATTAACGATACCGCCACCTTGACTATCTGACACCGGAGCATAAACCGTCGGCTCAACATACGGGTAAAAAGTTGTCTTGACATCACCCAGTTCTATTTGGGGCGCGAACACTAAATTTTTAACGGTAGTTCCGGCAATGATTTTTATATAGAACCAGTCCGAAGTCTGCTTATCCAAAACTCGTTTAAAACCGTTGCCGACATCATTCATAGAAAAGCCACCCATAAAATATGTAGAAGTACTACCGTTTGCAGGGCAACCGCTCACATAATAAGTTCCCGGTTGCAAAACTTGTTTTTCAGAAGAGGATGAAGACCTGAGAAAAAACTGTGCATCTGCTGTTGCTGTACCGTTCACTCTAACCTTACCACCATTGAACACCGTAAACGTAACGCCGTTGATTTCGGTCGAACCGGTTCCGGCCGGTAACGACGAATACGGGAACCTCAACAAATTCTTTCTATGTCTGTATAAAACAAAATCACTCAATTCAAGTGTGCTGTCCAAAAGTGTGAGTGACACGGACATTTCGTGTTCCAACGGAGATGCGTCTTCTATCCTGACCACGTAATCTGAAACGGTTTTATTCAAAGCGTTCGAAAAATCATTCTTGGCACTGTTTAAGATATCGTTTGCTTCGTCCATTGCTGCTTGGATATTTCGAGAGGTTTCTTCTGTTTCATCACGATATCCTCCGGCATCAATTGCGGCCTGCTTTGCCTCATCCATATTTTGGCGAGAATTCAGTTCGTTTGCTTCGGCGTTCTTTGCCGCTGATTCTGCAGATGCTACATACCCACTCGCCTGAGTTGCAAAACCTTGAGCATTCTCGGCAAAGGCTTGAGCTGCACTTGCGTATTCGCCAGCCGTTTCAGCAGATGAATCAGCCTCGTTCTGACATTCCTCCGCTTTCCTTGCCGCCCTATCTGCGTCCTCCAAATTCTGTCTCGATTCAAGCACATTAGCTTCTATTGTTTCCAAATAACTCCACGCCTGCTGCTGATAACTATCGGCTTTATTTGCGGCTTCCTGTGCTTTTTTAACGAGATAACCAAACGCATCCACATCCGTCTTGGACTCTATTTCTTCACCGTTATAAACGGTGCCGTCTACCAAGAGATTAAATCGTGGACTTGTAAGCCGTTGATCGCCTTTTAAAAGAATGACCTCACACTCAACAATTCCCTCGCACGGCACAGTCTGTTCCGTGAAGTGATAAACAATCTCATTATCTTCAATGCTACACTCTGCGGAATGATACAGAAAATTACCGTCGGGTTTCTTTGCACTAAAAAATGCATTACAGCCGTCTGCGATATTATATACCCGACCGTTCTCGGTCAAGGTAATGTGAATTGTGCAGGCAGTATCGCCTTTTTTAGCTTTTAACGTTGTCTGCACCGCGACATCGAACATATCCAGCGAAATCCTATAATGTATGTGATTCATACCCTATTCCTCCTTTATTTATGTATATAGTAACATAAAAGGGAGGTTAGCCGAACCCCCCTTAAATGAGTATTAAATTTTACTTTTTGGCTGACTTGATCCAATCTTGACTAGTCTTTGTCACATCGTTTGAATTGCCATAAAGATTAGACTTGAGGAGAATATTCTTTATCCTTTTCACTTCCTCGTTATCCTTGCTCTTGTACGCCTCGATGTATAGAGGTTTCCAATACGACGTCATTGAACTTTTAACCGATGATTTGGCCTTTTTCTCAGCTTCCTTTTTGGTCTCACCTTTACTGATATAATTCTCGGTCTTACATTTAACAATATCGTCCATGATTTCAAGGGCGAGCGAAGTGTTCCCTTTTTCGAAAGCGACATTTATATCCGAGACTTCATAAATTGATTCAGCCTTGTCGTTTTCCTTGTTCTCGTCGATCTCGTTTCCGTTGTTACTCGATGCATCGGAGAGTTTGTCGGCCTCTGCTCTAATAGCCGATTTAACGATATCAGCCTCAAAACCGCTTTCGTCCACAATATCATCAAGCAACCTTTCGTAAGCCTTGAAATCTCCATCACATAGAGCTTCGGCGGCATCCGCCACACGTTGATCGTTTTCGCGAAGTGCCTTTCGAAGAGCAGTCTCCATCGCCTTATCATCAGCAAACTGAGCCTTAATCTTTTCTGCTTCAACATCGTCGCCTTCCATGATTGCTTTATAGAGACGTTCACCAAGCACCTTATTAGAAGGCTCGTACATACTCAAAATCAGTGTCGAATCAACTTCACCGGCCGTATTATTCCACAATGTCACAATTTCTCGCATTGCACTGCTAAAAGGAATACCAGTCACAGAAGATACAGCCCTGACAGAGTTGTATATTGCGTTATAAAGAGTTTTCGACGTTTTCGCTCCACCATTTGCCTCTGTTATCAACTCTTTCCAAACCGAAAGTGCAGTGTGTAATTGATCAGCACCCTCCATATAAAGAGAACCGGAATCAAAATAGCCGACACCGGCCAAAGACGCAACTAAATCTGCACCATCAGCAAGATACGGTATTTTACTAATTGGGTTTATATTCGACAAGAGATTTTCTGTAAACGCCTGCAAAAACTTTTCCTTATACTCTTCGTCATCATCGTCTCGCCAGGCATCCGCAAAACTTTCAGCTAACGCCGTGATGATTGCCGATACAGAGTATACCGCAACTGCATTACCGATGATTTTATGAGTCTTTTTCCAAGCAAGACTTGATGAGCCAGTCTTTCTTTTTTCCACATTAAATTGAAAAGATGCGTTCATGAGGATGTTTGTTGAAACTGTTGGTTCAGACATAAAAGCCGTGGCAGTTTGGGTAAGCCCAGACTTTTTTCTCATTATCTGCGACCTCGTCAACACAGAGTCTACCACCTGTGTCGCATATACCACCTCACGTAGTTTTTGACTAACGGCACGGTAAAAATCATCCGAAAAAACCTTATACTTTTTGGTGGCGGCAACTTCATACTCGCAAGCGTTCCACAACGCCCCCCAAGTTATAGCATCAGCGTATTCAGCGCCTTTCAACGACAGTTCTACCAGTTTCTGTTTTACATCCACTGAACCTTTAATTTGATCCTCAATGCTACGGGCAATATTGGTATCATAAAATCCAAAAGACTTCCAAAGAGCTATACCACTATACTTTTGAGCCATACGAATTTTAGGTAGTTTAGTGAGTCCCAAAACCAAACTCTTTTTAGACAATACCATTGCCGCTCTTGGATATGCAGTAAACTGAAGCATTGCCACCCGCAAATTGGCACCGACCATTGCAGTTTTTGCCGTTTTTGTAAGTCTCATCAAAAAAGGATGATCGCCGCTATCATTAGAACGACCGTTGATGTCCTTAATCAGATCAATAATATAGCTTGTCGCCTTCTCTCCATAGGCATTGTTCATGGCAATTCGAACGCCTCTTGTATGAACCTGACCGATATTATTGGTCACACTCTCGCGATAATTTACCCACTTCATATAGTCAAGTAGCGCCATACCAAATGCATTGAGCCTCGCCATATCCGAAGTGTGATTGGTAAAGACGTCAAAGATATTCCTTATAATAACTTCATTATTCGCACCTTTAACAAGTTGTTTTGTTGCAGAAATGTTCAGAAGTCGGTAGAGATCGCTTTGCTGAGCCCGAGGATCTTTTGCAACCAAGTTCTCACTATTGGATTCTATTGGGAAATAATGTTTTTCTGTAAATTCGCGTGTAAGAAAACGTTTCATCGAAATCTCATTTCCCCACTCCGCACAAACAGTTGACATATATTCCTGCATCGCCTCTGCAACTTTTCTCTGGCGATCCGTCAAAGAGGTGTGAATTGCGTCAATATCCTCAAGTGTTAAATTCGTTCTACTATCCGCATCCTTGGAGGCACGATTCTTTTTGCCGACAACCTTAACGCCACCGCCCAGCAAATGTTGTAATCCTTGCTCTCTCCGACTAAGACAGTAAATAGACATTGCATCCGCGGTGGTTAACGTAATAACATTTCCGCTCGGAAGGTTAATAGTGTGCTTGTCCTCACTCCACGCCTTAGCCTCTTTATCCGACCAGGTTTTATCCCTAAACTTAAAGATCTCATCTGCCAAAAAAGCCAATTTATCTTGGGCGTCCATAAGTTCTTCAAAGATAGATACTCCACCATCACCAAATCTTTTAAATGCATAGTAAGGAAGAGCGTTATCCCACAGCAAGAAATCTTTTATAACTCCGGATTTTTTGATGTCGCCCAAATCTTCCATAAACGAAACAGAGTTATTGCCAAGTTCCTCAATCTTCGCAAAGCGTTGATTTGCATACAAAGTGCTCATTTCTTTTATGGCATGATTCAACACGCGGATGATCTTTGTTAGTGATTTGACCTGTGCGGATGACATAACATTAACAACAAAATCACCGTCAACCATAAGATCAGAAATCTCCGTCGCCATTTCACGGAGCCGCTGAACATAGTCCTGGGGCAAATCAAGATATCCTGCGTCGAGATTTTCTCTTTTTGAGTCATCAGTAGATGCATCCTGGTCGATCCGTATTCTTTCGATTGCATTGGCAAGATTATTCATTGCAACCGACATTTTAAGGTCATTATTAGTCGGAGTTCCGCCTTCGCTCAACCTTTTAGACGAAAGATCAATATTGCTTAAAAATTCTGCATAAGGCCCACGAAGTATATCAGGACATTTGACATCGGTCTTCGATGGATGAGAGATCCATTTAGAAGTATTAAGAACTATCTGTTGCAATTTAGTAACAGCGTCTCTCTTATCACGTGTTTCTCTAACTTTCTCTACTGCTCCTTTTCGTTTTTCTTGATACTCGGCCTTTAACCTTTCGACCTTTGCCTCGCTTTTTTCCTTATAACTCTTTAGCACTTCAGCATCTTTTAATTTCTGCCTATTTTTAGCAAGAGTCTTTTCTCTGTTCAAAACATTCTGCAATGGTTTGGTTGCCTCAAGGTTCAAGAGTTGACGGTCGTATATGTTTATGCGATTGGCCGTACGCACGGCTTCGTCCTTAAGGCTTCGCAGTTTGGCCATATCTCGTTCTCCCTTGGAAAAGGATAAGTCGTGTATTTCACGTCTCAATGCGGCTAACTTCTTTTCCTCTGCATTCAAATGACTTATTTTTGATTGATACTCCTTTAGCTTGTTTTTCTCTATTTCATTCTGAGCAATGCTTTCCAGAGAATTAACAAGCAGATTGCGATTAGAAACTGCATCGGTATCTCGGTCAGAGTTCTTCACAACATTTTCCTTGACTTTTTCGTTAGGATTGAGTATATTATTATTAGAAGCATTCTTGCTATAACCGCCGGCGATTAGTGCCGTCCGTTCAATGGCTTGTGTGCTTCTATTTTTTATCCTTACAAGATCCCCATTTTTTACCTTATCTTGAATATAGTCAAAAAAGTTGTCTCTTCCAAATACTGTTGCAATCTTATTTGTATCCATGAACACCCGATTGTATTGACCCTTTTCGTTAATATACACAGGAACATTTATTGTGTTTCCATTTGCGTCTTTATATTGGGAAATGAGCAAAAAGTAATTTTCTCTCCGACTTGTATCTGATGCATTTTTCGTTCCGCGATAAGCAAGTTTTACATCGTCCAAGCCATCAATGATTTTTAAGAATAAATCCTTACCAAGTCCGTGATAATGTGTGTGTTCATCAACTTTTAATCCGAGATTTTTTGCCTCTTGTTCAGTATACACATTCTCCCTTATGTGAGAAGCTTTCATCAACATAGGAAGATTACGTACACCCTTTTGGCTCGCAATAATAGAAGGGCTGCTTTCCGTTAGATAAACATCATTTCTGTATTTTTTATCCTTTAGAGCCTTTTCTACATCATTTTCAGCTCCTTTTCTCAAAGAATAGCTCACCCCGCCCTCAGCGGTGGTGTTTTTTTGTGTCCTCACATCAGTTTTTTGATAACTATCACTCGCATCAGCAAGCGCCTCGGCAAACAAAGTCTCCAACCGCTCCGCAACATTGACCATTTCCGAAACTATCCTGCCCTCATTGGAATCGGGTGTAAGACCTTTATATGCAGCCTTGATTTTAGCCACTAATGCAGTCAAATACTCTTTGATCTTCTCAACAAGCCCTTTATCTTTTGCTTTAAGTAAAGCAAGTTTTTCAACCACATTACCATCAGCAAGCATTGTTTCCATAGAATCAGCGATCACTTCCTCATAGGCGGTATCGTAATCTATCTCACGGCCATGTTCTTTCGCCTTAGCAATTTGCTTTTTGACGAGAGTATCAACCGAAATACCCTTTTCACCGTACTGATCCATAAGAAAATCGGCAAGTATCTTGAATTTTGCCGGTGACCACTGTTTAATGAAATGCGTAAGTTCGTGAGCGGCAGTAAAGAGAATTGTTCCTTCGCCTGTATTTCCTGCATGTAGATCTATGTAGATCGTTCCAGTAGAAGGGTCATAATATCCGTTTGGAGCGATTTTAATTGAACCATTATTATCCTTATAAACTCGCTTACCGCTTTCGTTTTCATATGATTCAAACACAACGAAATTAGTGCCAAGATGCTCAGACAGCTTTTGAATCACTTCGAGAGACACTTTTTGTCTGTCACTCAGATGTGTTGTGTCGCCGTCAAAATACACTTTTCCTTTTTTATTAGCAGATGGTTTGGTTAAATTAGCATTGATTTTTTGCTGTGCCTTTGCAAACATAACCTCAGCATCGTTTTTGCCGAGTTTATAAGCGTGTAACCGCTGTGGCTCGGTAAGATCCATAACATAACCTTTAGTGGACATTTCATTCATCGGAATACCGGCCTTGCCGTAAGTGTACGCCTCTTTAATGCCAAGTGCATAAGTCTGAGCAGATACACCGTCGGCAGGGTCAAAGTTTTTAATAAGCGACTCTGCAACCGCGGCATTAGTACCCAAGTCATCAACAACTGAGTATATCAAAGCCTCTTCCTGCGAAGCAAAACTGATGTCCTTTGCCCTCACGTTTTCAACCTTGCCCTCGCCATTTTTGACCTTAAGCATCATATCGCCGTTTTGTGAAGCCACAACCCCAACAACTTCAACCGCCTCACCCGATTTGGTGTTGATTGTCTTACCGTCCATAGATGCCTCAAATTTGCTGTCTGTGGGGTTCGAGGTGACGGGTGAAGATTTACTATCGGCAGATGTGGCCGATCGTGTTTTAGCCATAGCACGAGCCTGCTCTGCGGACATTCCCATTGCCTCAAACTCTTTAACCACACTTTCGATGTAATGTTCATCAGAATAAGGAGCGTTGATTTTAGAGGTTTTAGCAACATCATCTTGAGATATACTTGAAGATTTTGAGTTCGACTCCGCTTCTGTAGCAAACTGAACAAGATCACTGTATTCTCTCGTTCTTTGATACATCGAAGTGTTTCTTCCTATAATGCTTTTTCTCAGCACATCTGCAAGCGGATCAAGTTCCTCAAGCACTTTGACCTGCTCGTCGGTAAGGCTCATTTCCTCATTAAGGAATGCTTGGTAAGACTTTGCAATTCTCTTTGAAGTAGCCTTATCCATACCCTTATTAGTTAATTCCGTTGCAATATCTGAAACATTCTGCTCTGATAGGGTACCACCCACCTCCTGAAGGAGAAGTCCAATTTTATATGCTCCGGTTTCATTAGTGACTTGGTCTGCAATTTTATATGCCACAGTATCTGCAGAAAAGGTTGTGCCAAGCCGTTTAAGTCTTTCGACACCGCCGTCAATCTTCTGCACGTTCTTACCAAGTTTTGTAGTTTTTACATCAGAAACAATGGTACTACCACCCTCAAGTATTCCTGCGGATAAAGCACCGAGGATACCGTTATACAAAGCCTCTTTTGAAAATAATTTTACGTTTTCATTTGTACCAAGAGCAAAATTTTTAAAAACAGGGTTAAGAACTTCCTGCAAATATTCTTCAGTAAACTCGCCCAAAGCGTTTCCGCCAAGTTTAATTGCTACCCTTGCAAAAGCGTTATCAAAATTGTTGGCAATTCCAACAGCAACCTTGCTCGACACCTTTCCGCCAAGTTTGCCCACACCACCAAGCAAATACTGCAAACTCGCTTCAGAAGCGCCTACCAAACCCGAATACAAGCGCGCTTGTCCTTTATCGTATCCGAGGTTTAACATTTCCGCATAAGCATTACCCGATGCGGATGCACCCATAAGCCCTGCACCAACCGCTTGACCTGCTACAGGGTTGATATAACTAATTGCGGCCGAGGTCAATATAGATGGCAGCATATTAGATGTGGTAGTAGTCAAATCATAACCAATCTGTCCAAGTGAACTACCAAGAATTGTATCTTCCCATTCGCCCTCTTTAAAGTTGTACCATATAGGGATACTTGAGTTTGCAAGGTCTTCTCTAACCATACCCGATGCCATTTGAGTGGCCGATGGTGGGATATAATTATCCTTGGTGTTAAAAAGATTTTCCATACCCGAAGCAAACTGATCGAGACCAGCTTCAACACCAAAAAGAAGTTCAAAGAAGGTGTCGCCTTCTAACCCGGAAAAAATCCTACTTGCCTCTCGTGAGTTAATACTTTTTTCGATACTTTTTAAGTATTCTTCGGCTTTCTCTTTGCCCTCTTTGGCATAATAATAGTTATAAACCTTGATCTCATCGGCGGTCATATTATCATATATTGACAAATAAAATTCGTCATCGTCATACGGATTATCCGCCGAATATGTGATGTGTCTCCTCTTATAATCATCACGAATACCATTAACATTATTTATGTATTCGTAAGTAGTGTCTTTGTACCCGAAATCATCTGCCGTAAGTTTTTCCCAAAAACCCTCGGCTTTGGTACTAATGTACTTACTCATCTCTTCAAAGTCCTCTGCATTCACGGCATTATTGTTGAGTGCAATACCATCTTGGACATACTTGGCTTGGTTATAATATGCCTGCTTTTCGTCTATGGTTGATTGAATACGGGATAGTTTTTCATCTATTTGAGATAGCTTCTTTTTTGCAGATTCAACTTGCTCCTGTGTTTTATAAGTTGTTCGTACCCCTCGGTTATACTTCCTGATGTTATCCCACAACGTTTGCCTTTCAGTTCTTAAAGCCACAACTTCATCACTATTGCGTAAACCCTCAATTTCCGCTTTTCCTGCCTCAAGGTCGAAAGTAGTCAACGCCTCATAATCCTTTTGAGCCTGAACAGCTTCGTTATACTCTTCCTCAGACTTAAAAATCTCAGTCCAATTATAGTGGTCCTTTTTCGCAAACGAAAAAATTTCTGAATATACTTTACTATTCCTATCAAGCGTCTCGTATATCTTTTGCATTTTTTTTGGATCTACAAAGTCCTTATATTCTTCAAGACGATTTTTAATATACTGACTCTCTTCGTTATAGTGCTTTCTTTTGTTCGAAACACTTTCAAGCCAATCAGCACTATCATCGCGGTATTCATTAATAAAGTTGCCATTGCTGTCATAAAAACGTTTATTAAATGAAGTTAAAAACTTATTTGAATATGCATCCAAATCAGAAAGTTTAGCGGAAATTTCATCAAATACATTTTTTGCGTTTTTCGACTTATAACGGTATTCAACACCGTAATTCACTTGATTTTTTGAATTTTCCTGTTCTTTTCTTTTTTGCTCATATCTTTCAATAACGCCCATTAGAATCTCTCCATTCTCTTACTACTTTCCAAAAATCTTGTCCCACCAGTTTGCCAAAGAAGATTCTTGAGACTCTTTTTCTTCGACGCGAAACGCTTTATACATTTCGTCCGCGTATGCTTCTGAAATCGTACCCGCCGAGACCAAACTATCAAGATACGATCCGAGTTTCACATTGTCTCCACTATCGTGATAAGACTGAAGCTGAGTAACAATTCTATCATGATCAGTAACCGAAAGAGTGTTTTTATCGGTCGCTGTTTTTCCCGAACCACTACTCGAGCTCTTTATCTGGCTTTTATATACCTTAGCCATCGCCAATACAGTGTCCTTATCAAGACCTGCGGCGGCAATCATCTCATCCGACGGAGTAACACCCGTCTGAATAGCGTTGTATACATCATCCTTGGCTGATTCCTTGGCCTGGGCGTCTGCGCTGTATTTATTCCAATATTCAGATGCCTCAAATTCTTTCTCGTTCCATTTTTCGTTGGAATCAAAAGACTGTTGCCACTGACTGTCGGAAACCTTGTCGCGGTCGAGCTGATACTGATAGTTTCTGTCATCAATAGACTTGTTATATTCAAAGTTACGATCATCAACCGTTTTATTGTAATCAAAGTTTTTGTTATCGATATGTTCGCCGTATTCGCGGTTATACTGATTCCAATACTCGTTGTCCGCACGATTAAGCTCGTTCTGCCAATCGGCAATCTCGTCACGGTGCTGACCGTAAGCAATATTATACTTATCCATATACTGACCGTATTCCGTTTCAGCCTTATACCTTGCATCTTCGGTCAATCGATCTAATTCGGCATAATAATCCGACACATTATCACGATGCTCGCCATACTGTCGATTATATTCATCAATATAACGGCCGTAATCGTTCTCTGACTGATACCTCGCGTCTTCGGTAAGGCGGTTTAATTCAGTATAATAATCGGACAAATCGTCTCTGTATCTGCTGTAGTCCTGTGCTTCTCTGTCAGCGTACATTCCGTACTGGTTATAAAGGTCCTGGCCTTCCTGGTTGTACTGGTTGAGTGCCATCTGATAAAACTCGGGAACTTTATCATTTAACTGCTGAAGGTAGCCTTGATAGGTCTGCTGACCCACGGTCTGGGCATAAGAGTTTCCGTAACCACCTGTCGCGGCCGCGGCTTGTCCCATGGTGTCCATCATTGCCTGCTGACCCTGGAGCATATACTGGTCCTTATACTGCTGATAAAGAGCATCAGCGTTTATGTCATAAGAAAACTTTTCTCTGTTAAGGATCTTATCCAGTGTTTGGTTGAGCTGTGACTGCCACGCCGACTGATATCCGCCGGGCTTCTGTGACAATTGCTGTTGCAGTAAGGCCTCTGCCTGCTTAACCGAGTCGCTTTTCTGATAAGCTCCATAATTAAAGTTAGTTGGCTTATTGGCCGTGTGTTCATCGCGCAAAGACTCGGCTGATTTTACTGCCTCACTCTTTTCATAAGGGTTATAGGTAAAATCACTCGGCTTTGATGCCTCTAATTCCTTTCTTCTTTTATCCTTTGCGATCGTTGAATCACTTTCAACAAATTTGGTGTTATAGGACATATTCTTCCTCCTTAATTATTTATTCCAAATAACTGTATCGTTTTTGACATAGGCTATTCCATCGGGTTTAAACCATATCTTATAAGTGTTATTGGCTGTTGATATCGTGAGTCTGCAAATATCGTTTGCTTCATCGGCATATACATTAGCTTTAACGGCATTTCCTTCAAAGTGAAGTAAAGTATCAATGCCGGGCTTCCACTCACCGTAACTCCATTTACCCTCACCGTCAGATGAGATATACCGTCTGTATTCAGGTGCACCTGCTTCAACAGAACGGAACTCCTGCATAATGTATTTCCAGTTACCAGAAGTCACATAGTCTTGTCCAATAGCCGCATAAACCCTCAAAAGTCCCGCGGTTTGAAGCGGTATGTTTTTAATCGTTTTCGCATTAGCATAGGACGAAACGGCAAAGACGCCGGGTGTTTTGTAATCATTAGCATCGCCATTAGCCGGTATGCTTCCCGAAGAGCCAAGAAGCCCTAAAACGCTACCGCTTACACAACCTTGAAACTCGGCATCAAAACGACAGTCAAACACATTATATTTAGAAGGATCGTGATAACCTCCCAAAGTAAATCCGTGACCGCCTATAGGTGCGTGCCATGTCGCAAACATCGTGCGAATCACAACAGTAACCGTGTCCTTTTCGCCTATATCGTCCTCCGCGATCAACCGAACGTCGTAGGCTGTTTGCGTGTTTAACGACACACCGGGCACGACAATCGACACGTAATCGTCGGTTGCATCCTTCGGCAACAATTCGACCGCTTTTGAATAATCGCCTTCTCCTGCGGCGTCCGTCTTATACTGATAACTCAGCTTGCAGTAATTCTTTTGGATTCCGTTTGAAACAACTCCGCTATACATTCTTCCGATTTCTATCTTCAAATATGTACCGCCGGGATCAAGCCCACCGTCAGAATTACACCGTTCGCAAATTATCTTAGTTTGACCTTCGCCGGGAATAATTCGAGGTTTGCTGTAAGGGATCACAACAATTTCTGTCGATTTTTCCACCGAATAACCGCGTGTGTCGGTAACTGTACCGGCAACGGAAACTTTTCCATTAGTTGTAAGTACCTGGGAAGTATGCGGATTGCCGTATCCGCTTCGACCGAGTACAACGGTTTTATAAGTGCTAATATCTGAATAGTCAGACTTTGCCGCATACGATACCTTGACCTGCGATTTTCCTTGGACATATATTCCGTTAAATACGTCCGGCAACTCACTTACCGGCTCAACACTCATCGTGAATGTCAACCTCGTATCGTCGTTATTAGGCACGGTAACGGTAAATGATACCGCCTTTTCTCCCACTACAGATGTACTATTCTTGAAAAGAGTTTGACAAGTAATTGTTATCGTACCTTTAATGGCATTTGGCATTTCAGCCGCAAGCGACAGCGGCACTTCCCACTCATAATTACCACCTATGACCTCACCGATTGTACCGTTGTAAATGACCGTAGAACCACCGACATTTTTTAAAGCATACGAAAGATTATGAGTATACGCATCCGTTTTCTTATCTAAAGTGATAGTTAATTTGCCGCCCATTTCGACCGTTGATGCCGACAGAATGGGAATTGTTGCATCAGGCACAGTCAAAGTGATATCGATGGTTTTCTTGCCAACAAGTGCAGATCCTGTATATGTTTCGCAAATGATCTCGCAGATTGCACTTAATTTATTGTTTGTATATGCGGCAAGCTCCTTAGAAGGTGTCCACTCACCTTTCTTGATAACATCTGTCGCAATAACTTCACTCTTACCACCTATAACATAAGACAGTTTATGCCTAAAGTGGTCTGAGTTCGGAGTGATAGTAAAAACAACATTGTTCCCCATCTTAACTGTTAATGAGGAAGCAGAGAAGCTACTTGCATCAGGCACATTCAAGGTCAGGTTGATCGCGGTAGTGCCAACTTCGGCGGTTCCATTCATTGTCTTGCAATAAACGGTACACACGTCATTTGTCTTGCCTGATATGACTGCACTTAAATCGGGTATCCTCCATTCATACGAACCTTTTACGGAAGAAACAATATTTCCGCTCTTTCCGTTGACCGTATAAGACAAATCGTGGGTAAATCCATCACTTAAACTATCCATAAAGACAGTCACCCTACCGGGCATTTTAACCGTGTCAGCGGATAACCTTATCGAGGTCTTTTCAGGAACACTTACCGTCAATGTTACAGACTCGATGCCGACTTCGGCGGTGCCGTTTTTTGTCTTACAATAAATAGTGCAAGTATCACTCGTCTTACCAGATATCTTAGACACGAGATCCGGTACTGTCCACTCATACAACTCGTTAACTCCTGTAGCTATTACGCCCTCAAAACCATTGATTTTATACGTTAAGTCGTGAGTGAATGAATTGCTCTGTCTATTAGCGGTGATAGTAACCTTATTAAGCATAACCACCGATAATGCCGATAATGTGGGCTTAGATTTTTCGGGCACATGCAAGGTGAGTTCTACTGTTTTACTGCCGACTGTTGCGGTACCGTTCCTTGTGGTTAATGTGACCGTACATTCCACATT
>SVOL01000006.1 GCA_015066395.1 Oscillospiraceae bacterium
CCCCTTTAGGGGTAGCCCGAGAAAGTAATGCGGTTGGCAGAACCTTTCGGAGCCCCTTTAGGGGTGTGGCCTGTAAAATGCCCTTCTAGGGCTTATTCAAGCCTCCGGCTTAGCCGGAGGTTATGACAAGAACTATAAAAATGATATTTTTGATGCTTTAGTGTATGAATTCGAGCTATCGTATAAAACGAAATCCTTGCTGACGCAAAGATGAAATCAGCTAACGCTGATGAAATCTTTGGCTTCGCCTCAGATGAAATTAAATCCACCCATCCGCCGTGGAGGCGGATTACATCCAACGAAGTTGGATTTCATCGTCGAAGACGATTTCACCCATCCGCAAGGGTGGATTTAGTTAAAAACGACAGATTCCTGTCGGAATCTGTCGTTTTCTGGTGCGAGTGACGGGACTTGAACCCGTACGTCGTGGACACACGCCCCTCAAACGTGCCTGTCTGCCAGTTCCAGCACACTCGCATATTTCGAACGTTCCTCTTTGGAACGCTCGATTATAATAACACACAACTTAACCTTTGTCAATATGAAATTTTGACTTTTTTGAAAAAAATATTTTTTCTTAAATCAAGCAAAAATCTCCATATTTTCGGTAAACAGCATATCACGGTAAAATGACACCGACTGCGGTCGTCTGTTCCCCGCTTCGCAGTATGCATTAACGAGCAGGACGGGGTTGAGGTTACCGGTATTTCCTGCGGGCAATATGACCTTGACGGTCAAGGTATCGTCATTAAGATCGGTCTTGATCGACTTAATATGCTCCGCTACATTGACCTCGGTAACCTTGCCCTTTTTACCCTTTTTGGTTGCAAGGATAACATTGCCGTTCAAAAACTTTTCAAGGTCACAGAGAAGTTCTTTGTCCTCGTCCTTGAACACAACCGTATGCTCAGCAAATTTGAGTTCAGTGGCATTCATTTTTATCGGGCCTGCGGATATTATTTCAATTCCCTCGGCTGCATTTTTGCGTAAGGCATCGGCCACCATTTCGTCGGTATAATTATCGTCCATTATCTTGATATCAAACATATCGTAATCGCTCTCGGTACCCAAAGACAACGGAAGCGCGAAGGTCAGACACAGATGTCTGTTAAAGCCTTCAGTGTACTTCGCAGGAACTTTAGCAACCTTTACAAGGCGCGGAATGTATCGGTTCATATCAAGGTGCGATACGTACTTCATACGACCCTTCTTTTTATACACAACTCTAACGTTTCTCAAAGCACACACCCTCCCCATAGCAAGCGGCACCGCAGGCCGAACACTTCTCACGGCAATTAGGAGTAGTTTCGGCTGAGTGAGCCTTCATATTTTCGCATTGCAGGAACTTTTCGGAGACCGCAAAATCAAGGTGCGACCACGGAAGGATCTCGTCGAATTTACGTTCACGGTTATTATAGAAGAAAGGTTCAACGCCGACATTTTGAAAGGCCTGCAACCACTTATCATATTCGAAACATTCGTTCCAGCCGTCGAATTTACAGCCCAAACGAACTGCCTCTTCCAGCACATCGCAAAGTCTGCGGTCGCCACGGGCAAAAATGCCCTCTAAAATGCTTGTATTCGAGTCGTGCCAACTTAAAGTTATCTTCTTGGTTGTAAGGCTGTCGACCAACAGCTTCTGCTTACGCTCAACCTCGTTGAGCGTATCCTGCGGCTCATATTGGAACGGGGTAAAAGGTTTGGGAACAAAGGTCGAAACGCTGATCGACACATTGACCGACTTACCCTTCTGCCGTTCGGGCATAGCATAATAAGCGTCGACGATTCTCTGTCCGAGTTTGGTTATCCCTAACAGATCCTCATCGGTTTCAGTCGGCAGTCCCAACATAAAGTAAAGCTTTACGTTGGTGTAGCCACCTCTGAACGCCGTCATACAGGTGTTCATAATTTCATCCTCGGTAACGTTTTTGTTGATAACGTCACGAAGCCTCTGAGTACCTGCTTCAGGCGCAAAGGTAAGACCGGATTTCTTTATCTTTTTAACCTTTTCGAGCAAGTCCTCCGAGAAGTTGTCCACTCTCAAAGAAGGCAAGGAAATGCTGATATTGTTATCCTCACTCCACTCGAAAATGTAGCCTAAAAGTTCGTTAAGCTTTGTATAATCGCTGGTGCTCAGTGAAGACAAAGAGATCTCTTCGTAGCCGGTATTCTCACAAAGGCACTTAGCCTGTTTATTAACAACCTCAGGACTCTTCTCACGGACCGGTCGGTAGATAAATCCTGCCTGACAAAAACGGCATCCTCTGATACAACCTCTGAACACTTCCTGAACAGCACGGTCGTGAATGATCTCAATAAACGGGGTGACAAATTTATCGGGATAAAAGGTCGTGTCGAGATCCTTCATTATCCGCTTTTTTACGGTGGCAGGAACGCCCTCGATTTTAGGTGTTACAGATCTTACGGTCTTGTCCTCGTTATACTCGACCTCATAGAGCGACGGTACATACACACCCTCGATCTTGGCGGCTTTTTTTAAAAATTCCTCTTTCGAAATGCCGTCACGCTTGCACTCGCGATAAAGGTCGATAAATTCAAGGTCGACCTCTTCACCCTCACCCAAAAAGAAGATGTCGACAAAATCGGCAACTGGTTCGGGATTGCAGACACACGGACCGCCGGCAACAACAAGATTTTTCAAACCGTTTCGGTCCTTTGAACGCAACGGAACGCCGGCAAGGTCCAGCATATTGAGCATATTGGAATACGACAGCTCGTACTGCAGAGTAAAGCCGATAATATCAAACTCCGATACAGGATCGTGGCTTTCCAAACTAAAAAGCGGAATATCATTTTCCCTCATCACCTGCTCGAAGTCTATCCAGGGAGCGAAAACGCGCTCACACCAAATGTAATCCTTCGAATTAAAAAGCGAATAAAGGATCTTCATTCCAAGATGCGACATACCTATCTCGTAAGTGTCGGGAAAACAAAAAGCAAACCGCACATCAACACTCGATTTATCCTTTAAAATACTGTTCGGCTCGTTGCCTGCATAACGCCCGGGTTTTTGAACCGATAACAGCAGTTGTTCCAATCTTTCTTCCGTCATTTAAAACATCCTTAGTAAAATTAAAATTCACGGCTGATCACGCCGACACACATTAAGTATTATAAGATAAATTCCCAACAAAAGCAAGGACGGATTTGAAACATTTTTAACAGCCACCGCCATTCCGCCGACAAAGATAGCGAAGGCAGTAACTGTCGATACCATGTTGACTATAAACCGCTTGTAGCGTATCCTCAAAGAATTTATTGCAACGCTCAGCACCGTACCGCCGTCAAGCCCCTTTACCGGGAACAGATTTATCGCACCCTCTAACAGCTGAACAACGGCAAATGCCAGCATATAGCTGTCCTTTAAAACAAGTCCCAAACCGTAGAATAGAACAAACACAATAAAATTGGCAGCAGGTCCCGAAAGCGCGATCTCGGCACTTTCACGGAAAGTACAAAACTGCGTTCCGCAGATCGTAATACCGCCAAAACCGAAGTTGACCTCACGCGGCAGACACCTTAATATTCGCATCATAAAAAGGTGTCCTGCTTCGTGAACTAGCATCGCAAAGATCGAAGCTGTCATCAGCCCCGTCTGATCAACAATGAGCAAAAACGCCAGCATCACGCAAAACGGTACCGAAATATAGAATTTAACTCCTAAGATCTTGAACTTCATACCAAAGTGCTCTCCCCTAATATCCATCGGGGATCTATTCTGTTACCGCCGATACGAACCTCAAAATGCAAATGCGGTCCGGTCGATCTACCCGTACTGCCGACAAGAGCAATAAGGTCACCCTTGGCAATCGACTGACCCTCTTTAGCTATGAGCTTACTGCAATGAGCATAAAGCGTTTTTATATTGGAGTTGTGCTCAATGATAATATAATTACCGTATGAACTGCTGTAGCCGGCCGCAGTCACAACACCGTCATACGCGGCGTATATATCTGTGCCGCTACGGGCCGCAATATCGATACCGCCGTGCAGGCAGTAAATCCCCGTGACTGGGTTAGTCCGCATACCGTACTCGGAGACAACGGTACCTGTCACCGGTATTAAGAAGGACTGTGCCGATGCCGAAACGCTAAGCGTTTTCATATCCTCTTCTTCGGTTATTGTTTCGTTTAACTCACGATCAAGGATCTCATCGTAAAGGTCGGCAATTATCTTGGAACTCTCGGTCTCTATGACTTCGCTGTTTTGGGATTCGGTGGCTTCAGGCTCGCTCTCTCCCAAGACCTCACTTGAAAGAGTAATATCGTCAAACCTATCGTGATACATAATACTGAGTTTTCTGTATGTATCACCGCCGAAAATCCTTATAGTCACGGCCGACAACAACACCGCTACCACAGCAACGACCTGCAAAACAAGTATTCTGTAATGGCTCTCGAGCGCTCTCTTGGATCTTTCCTGCATATTATCAACCTCGCATCAGTTTGTAGATAATTATGCAAAAAGGCACAAAAAAATTCATAGGAACACGTTCAATGTGTTCCTATGAACCTATCTTTTCTTTTTATTTGATCTTTCCCTTTTAAACATCTTAACAGTAAACACTGCCGACGCGATAACGAGCGGCACGAAGATAAAGAAAAACAAGGGTCCCAACTGCCAGATAACGCCGTATACCGGAGCGAACAGCACGGTCAATACCCATTGCAGCACGCTGTAAAGGGTTGCGTTAGCAATGTCGGCCTGCATAAAGAGCACCAGCATTAAGATCGACATAACCAACAACGACTGATACGACACCGACACCAATAAGATCACTTTATTTTTAAATATATGACCCAGTACCGCCAAAGCGATCAGCACGGCAAAAAAGATAAAAGACATAACCGTAACGCTGGTCGGCACGGTTACCGTGACATTCAGAAAACCTTCATTTGACAAAAGCGATTTTATGTAGTCAAAACCGTATGCCAACAACGCTCCTGCAAAGCTTGCCACAAATGCGATAACGCCCAGCACACTTAAAGCCAAATTCAGTTTCTTAGAATCCTTTTTCATAAATTAAACCTTTCCCGTTGAGCCAAAGCCACCGCCGCTACGCTCGGTTTCTTCTAAGCTGTCAACAACTTCAATTTCCGGCAGAATAACCGGAGAGATAACAAGTTGCGCGATCCTTTCTCCGCACTTTACAGTATATGGCTCGTCCGACTGATTTATTAGTCCGACCTTAAGCTCACCTCTGTAATCACTGTCAATAACGCCGACACAGTTAGAAAGCGTGATGCCGAGTTTTACCGCAAGACCGCTTCTGGCAAAAATATAAGCAACATAATCAGCCGATTCAAGCGAGATCGCAAGCCCTGTCGGTATCAGTTTTCTCTCACCCGGATTTAAAGTGACAGGTTCTAAAATGCAGGCTTTAAGGTCCATTCCCGCACTGCCCGCAGTAGCTCTTACGGGCAACTCAGCCGATTCACATATTTTTTTGATTTTAAGTTTCATAAATTTCTCCGCAACTTAACAGAATTTAAAAGTCGGTGCGCCGGCATCAAGCGTTTTGAAGGTGAAACCGTACTGTTTGAAAAGCTTGATAATATCGGGCAACGCCTCAACCGTGACGCCCTTGATATCGTGCATTAAAAGAGTTACCTTGTCCCTTTTGACGTTGCCGTTGCTGTCGAGCAGATTTTTCTTAATCTGGTTCATTACATATTCTTTAGAGGGTGATTTCGAATGGGTATCACCGCTGTCGATATTCCAGTCAAAATAGGTATATCCGTGCTCTTGCATGGTCTCCTTGACCGTTTCAAGACCGTTTGTACCCAGCTTGTTTCGAGCCGTTGTACTGCCGCCCGGGAAACGGGTCAGATTAGTGCGAATACCGGTTTTCTTATAAACCGTATCACTTATTGATTTAAGGTCATTGAGAAAAGCCGTCGGACTTTTATAGATGCTGTTGAGATCGTGAGTGCCTGTATGAAGACCTATGGCATGTCCGGCGTTATAAATATCAACTATTCTTCCCGTACTCATAGTGCCGACAACAAAAAATGTGGCCTTAATATCGTTTTCGGCAAGTATTTTAAGGATAGTATCGGTCTTGGCGCACGGACCGTCATCAAAGGTCAGATAGCACACACGCTCGCCTGCAGGCGTATTATCCTTAAACGGATCGTCATCGGCATACGGCAGACCGGTATACGACGGAATATCATATTCCGAAGAGGTCGTGCTGTTGTTAGATGAAACCGACGGAGCAGATGAAGACGTGCCGCTCTGCGACTCGGTTGATGAACTTAGCGACGAATCGGTCGACGAGGTAACTGACGAGTCCTCAGAACTTACCGAAACACTTGACGAAACGTCCGACGTATCAGGCGCGGTTTTAGGACCGTTGGCATTAAGCATCATTATTAAAACAGCAGTTAAAATAAGCGTAAATCCCATAACCACCGAGATGATGATGCCGGGTGTCAAAGTTCTTCTTTTACTCATAACATCCTCCGACTGCAAAATTTCGAATATATTATTAACAAAAAATATAAATTTAAATAACTGCCAAATTATTATACCAAACAAGGTATTATTTTGCAATAATAAGTAGAAGATTTAGGGAAAAAATATTTTTTTGTTGAGAAATCGACCGTTATGTGTTAAAATGAAGAAAAATTCAAAAGGAGACCCGATTATGAGCGAGAGAAAAACAGTAATTATCAGCGACAGCACATGCGATATCGCACCTGAAATGCTCAAAGAACGTGATATTAAAATCATCCCTCTGACCGTAGTTTTCGGTGAAGAAAAATTCCGCGACTCTATCGACGTCACCCCGGATGACGTTTATGCATATTACAAAAATAGCGGTCAATTAGCTAAGACTACCGCCGCAAATATTGATGAGCACGACGCCTTTATTAAGGAACACGTTCCTGCAGGCAACGAAGCAGTTTATTTTTCAATCAGTTCCGACCTATCCGCAAGTTTTAACAATCTAAGACTCGCCACTATGGATCGCGATAACGTCTATATTATCGACAGCCGCAATCTTTCGACCGGTATCGGTCTTTTGGTGCTGTTAGCAGCCGACCTTGCTGACGAAGGCAAGTCCGCCAAGGAGATTTATGAGACCGTTACTTCCCTCATCGCCAACGTAGACGCATCATTCGTTGTTGATACACTTGAGTATCTTCACAAAGGCGGCCGTTGCTCATCTGTTGCAGCTTTGGGTGCAAATCTTTTAAAATTAAAGCCGCTTATCCAGGTAAAAGACGGCAAGATGAGTGTTGCAAAAAAATACCGCGGCAAGATAAACGATGTGCTCAAGGAGTATGTTAACGAAAAAATGAACGATGAAAACGAGATCATCGGTTCAAGAATTTTTGTAACACACTCCGGCGGTTGCGAGGAGATAGCAAAAGAGCTTCGCGATATAGTCAAATCAAAGCATCCCGACAAGGATGTTCTTATCACCCGCGCGGGCTGTACCATTTCCGTTCACTGCGGACCCGGTACATTGGGTGTGCTGATGATAAGAAAGAACGCAATTTAAATTCATATCTCACCAAAAATAAAGAGACGACCGTAATCGGCCGTCTCTTTTTGTTACTTATCCAATTTTCCGTCAACGTGGACATCAAGCTGATTGTAAGGAATCTCGATTCCGTTTGCAATAAACAGTGTTCTGACGTCCTCAAGCAGTCCGAGTTTAACGTCCCAATAGTCACCGGTCTTACACCATACGCGTGCGGTAACCGTAACCGAACTATCACCGTAATCGGTCACACGTACAAAAGGTGCAGGATCAGTCAGCGCCACTTCACAATTACCGATCACGTCCATAATAACAGCCTTGGCCACTTCAACGTCCGAGTTGTAGCTGATTGCAAAATCAATGTCAACTCGGCGCATCTCCTCTCGCGAGTAATCGGTGACGGTCTTATTGACCAGCTGACCGTTAGGGATAACGACCTGTCGGTTATCGGGTGTCTGGAGCACGGTATGTATAAGGTCAATTTTCAGAACCGTTCCCGATTCACCGTCGACCGTGATGAAGTCACCGGTCGAAAAAGGACGTGTGACCATCATCAGTATGCCACCTGCGATGTTGCCCAGGCTGTCCTTCAATGCCAGCGAGATAGCAACAGCCGCGGCCGACAAAGCGGCGATGAGTCCGGTTGTTGAAATGCCCATATTGGAAACTGCACTAAGGATCACAAACGTCTTTAAAACAATGTCGATCGCCTTGACAAGAAACTTCTTGAACGACGTATCGAGCTTTGCGTTTTTAAGAGCCTTAGACATTATTTTTCGGACCACACCGGCAACGATCCAACCCAGAACGATAATAGCGACCGAGCCTAAAACCTTAATTCCCAATTCCCTGCCGGTGTCAGCAAATCTCGATAAAAATTTCGTAAAAAAATTAAGTGTCTGCATTGGTAAATTCTCCGTCCTTGTATCAAATATATTTTGTCGACATATCATATCATTAGGGTGTGAACCCTTTATAATAGAACCGCCTTAAGGCACAGCACAAAGGCACCGTTTTAACGGTGCCTTTTGTGTTTTTTTATTCAGCTTCGGCTACCGTCACATCGTCAACATGAACATTAACGCGTGCAACAGCGCTACCGGTCATACTCTGAACCTTATCCTTAACATTGAGCTGTACGTTTTCAGCAACGGTCTTGACCTTTACATTATCAAGAACATTGAGATAAACATCAAGGATCAAAGCACCGTTATCAACCGTCAAAGCAATCGACTTTGCATGAGCGGTCTTAGGAGTTTTGAACGCATTTTTTAAGCTCTTGATCTCAACAGGTCTCTTAGCCAGACCGGCAACACCTTCAATTTCAAGTGCGGCAAGTCCTGCGATCTGAACTATAGCCTCATTATTAACAGCAACACCGTTGATCTTATTTTCAGACATAACACAACCTCCGAAGTAATTATTCTCAAAAACAAAAGAATTAGTAAAAATTTCTTTAATTACGAAAATAATATACCACAATTTGAGGCCATCTGCAATAGTTATTTTAAAAATTTAAGCCATTGTTATGATTTTGATCTTTTCGAGGTCAACGCCCGTCTGGGAGATCACCGCATCCTGTATCTGTAATGTCTGACTCTGCAGCAGCTTTTCGCTCTGCACCATCACCGTCACAGAATCTTCGGAAATAATAACCAACGCATCAGCGATGCCTTTTGCCTTAATGATAGTCTCAATATTTGCTTCCCTGTTCATACTGTCGGTCAACGCGCCTAATTGGTCAACGGCATTTTTTCTTATATCGTCATTCTCTTCGCCGCTGTTAGCGGTATTGGAGAGAGCACTCATCAGCTCTTCCCTCTTTTTAGACAGTTCCTCTCTGGCGGTATTAAGGGTCGAAACATTGGCACCGGCCTCTACCGCCGCACCGAGTTGACTGCTGCCGGCTACATAATTTCCGCTGCCGAGATCGCCTTTGACCGTGTCGTTAGCGGCAAATTTCATATTTATAAAAACAGCGGCACCGAGAGCCACGATCAATCCCGCCAAAACCAACTGACTTTTAGAGAAAACATTGCCTTTTTTCATAAAATTACCTCACTGAACTTAAATCTTTATACCGACCGATAATGCAAATTTTATCGTTGTCGATCCCCAAAGCCGACCGCACGGCCAGCCGCACTGCCGATGATACAGCATCGGTCTGACCGCTGTCACAGACCACGACAACGCCCTTTATCTGCGGCATTTTTGTATAGACCACCAAAGCCTTTTCATTGCCCTCGGAATCGGTCATAACAACATAGTTTTTCTGATCGCTGTCGTTTTGCTGAACCTTTTGAGAGTCCTTATCATCAGTCATTTCTACATCTGTTTTGTGTTCACTGGCATAGACATACTCGGCACTGCCTTCCAAGGTCACCATAACCTGTACGCGGCTTCCGCCCAGCATATCGGAAATAATGCTTTCAAGCTTCTCCTCAACAGATGTCGAATACTGCTCGGCGATAACGTCAAGTTGCTCCGATTGAAGCGGCGTCTCCCCATCCCCAGAACCTGATAACAGCGATGACAAAAGAATTATCGCAAGCCCTAAAATCCCTATCGCTATCGCGATGTTTGTTTTCTGCCTTTGCGACAGATTTTTGAACCGTTGCAGTATCTTTTTATAGTCCGTCATTATCCGTCTCCGTTATAACACAATGGAGCGACAGCGAGTTGACGAGCCTTTTGACCGTGTCACTCTGTTGGCTGTCACAGCTTATCTCAACTCTATCAATAGATATGCCGCCATCGGAAGAAATATTAGTATACACCTCTAAATTCTTGTACTCGCACCCGTTTTGCCGAAGCAATTCTCCGATATATTCCTCAACCGAACGCTCGGAGTATTGAGCGGTTATCGTCTCGACGGCTGACGCATCGAACTCGATACGCTCTGCTTCTGCCGCTTTTTTGGGGTTTAATTCAATTCCCTGCCTCGACACGGTCAGTATAACGACCGCGATCAGCGAAACGCCGACTATTGATTTAAAGAATTTGCCCATATTGCCGGCCGGAGTGAACACAAGTATCAATCCGTAGATTATAAAAGACACAGTCAAAACTGTGATTATGTACTTTAGATCATCCATTATTTTACCTCAAACCAATGATATGACCGTTACGGAAAGAGTAAAAAGCAAAAAACTCAGCACCGTAACTCCCAGACACAACGAAAAACAGCTTTCGACCGAGTTTATCAACAGCACGGCCTTTTTAAGATTCAGTATTTCAGACACCACACGGCACAAAAACACCGATAACTTCCACAGCACGATATCGGCAATGACCGGTGCTAAGATCACACCGACCGCAACAACTGCATATATCGAGGCCGATGAAGCGAGTAATTTCAAAGAACCGCTGATAGTACCGATCGACTCGGCTATCACATTTCCCACAACAGGCACCGCTGAACCTGCAACAAACTTCAAAGTTCGTAGCCCTAAGTTATCGGCCGGTGCAGTCACAAGCGACTGCAATCCAAGAACCCCCAAAAACACGGTCGAGACCGCCGTCAGTACCCACATCGAAAATTTTGTTATTGATTTGGCAAGAGATGTGAAATCAATATCCTTTAAAAATGCTGAACCTATTTGCAAAGACAACTGCATTCCGCAAAGCGGCACGACCAGAAACGATGATGCCTGTTGCAAGAACTGGCAGACAGTAAGTAAGGTCGCCGATGCTACAGATGCGGTCAAGGCCTTTCCCTTGGCCGCCAAAAGTCCGGCAAAGATAGGTACAAAAGACGAAAAGAAGGCACCTGCTGCTTTTAAGGCATCTCCGAAAACGGCAACTACCGACGATACCGGCAAAACCAGGAAGATCATAATACTCAATAAGCAAAGATATTCCAAAGCGTTGCTGTCGGGTTTGAACTGCATCACGATCGCGCTTAAGATCAGTACGGCTATCAGCGAAACCGCGGCCGCAAGCGGTCTTTTAAACCCGCTTTTAAAGAGCAGTAATATCTCGTTAAAAATATTATCGACCGAAAGATTTTCCAACTGCTTTTTGTAATCGGATATACTGTACTTCTCTAATTTTTCTTTTACATCCTTTTCGAGAACGAGATCAGATTCGTTGATCAGTTCATCCTTCAAATCTTCGTAAACACCGACACCTTCCGTACCAGCCGCTTTAACGCGGTAAGGGCACGCGAAAAAGAGAAAACACAATAAAACACAAAAAAATCCTTTCACTTTATCAACTCCACGGCTTCTGCCGCTATCTCACCGATGATCGGCAACGACAACGCCACAACGACTATCTTCCCTGCAAATTCGACCCCATTAGCTAAAGCCGTATGCCCGAAATCACGGCAGGTATTGCCTGCGAAATCGGCAATAAGACAAACGCCGAGACTTTTAATTATCACGCCGAAGATCGCACTGTCTACCGCAAACTCTTCGAGCAATCGGCGAAGCTCAACAACTATTGCTCCCAAGTCACCAAGAACAAACAACAGTATCAAAACTGTACCCATACCTGATACGACCAACGCCATCTCAGGTCGGTACTGCCTTATGAACACGGTTGCCGCTATTGTCACCGAGACGATGCCTAACATCTGCCAAACCGCTGTCACAGTCCAAACACCGATTTTACCGTTTCAAACAGGTTGCCTATCTCGGTAACGACCATTATCAACACAACGATAAGTCCTGCAAGCGTTGTCAGCATAGCTTGCTCTTCTCGTCCCGAACGGACAAGCAGTTGATTAAGCACAGCTACGATTATACCGACACCCGCCACCTGGAAAATAAAATCAACGTCCATACATTTACCTTCAAATCAGAATAATAAACACCGTAAGCCCCAGCGACACAAACATCACTTTATAAAGCCTGCCTCTGTCTTTGGCCGACTCCTCGGCGGCCTTGAGCAAACTGCCGAAACGGTTTGAAAATATCTCACAGTGCTTTTTTTGCTGTTCAAAACTGCCGTTACCCAAACTCACGAAAAAGTCAGCTATTTCTTCGGCATCGCCCAACTCGATACGGTTGTTGATAAAAAGCCGCTTCAACGCAGTGTGATCGTTTATCACGCCTTTGTCTATAGTTGCAAGATACTTAAATCCCTCTCCCGACTCGCGGCTGAGTATCTCAAAAATACTCTCACCGCCGTCGAGCATCGACAACGGCAATCTGGCCGTGAGATCACAGAAAAAACGCAGATATTTCTTACGCAGGATCAATTTTTCGTTTATAATAAATCCCGGCAAAGTCACGGCTAACGACAGCAAAATAACACCAACGAACTTAACCGACATTCAATTCACTAAATGTAGAATCGAGACACACTTTCCCACCTCTGTCAGTCACCCTGAAAACCTTTGGTGCGATACCGACAGACGGCACAAAACAAAAGTGTTTTATAGCGCCCGACCGCAGTATCTCCATAGCAGCCGAACGGTCGTATACCTCATCGACCGACCCGAGATGAACCGTCGTAAAGATATCCACGCCCGAAAAGAAAGCGCGCCTTACTTCTATTGCCTCTTCCTTACTGAATATCTCATCAAACGCCACGACCTGCGGATTAAGCGTCCGCACCGCCATTTCTATACCCTTAGCCTTCTCGACCGAGCTTATAACATCGCAATTAGGACCGAGATCGTTACCGGGAATGCCGTTATTAACGGCGGCGATCTCGCCTCTTGTATCGACGACTGCAACTCTTCTCCGCTCGGTCAGCGAGCCCGTTGATACAAGTCTTATCGCATCACGCAAAAGTGTTGTTTTACCGCTTGACGGCGGACCGGCTATCAGCAATCCGCCGCACAAAAAATTAGCGATCGGCAGAGCACAACCTTTATACTCTGTGGCGAGACGGATGTTAATAGACGAAATCGAGCGGAACGAGGAAATTTTTCCGTCCTCATAAATAGCTGTAGCCGCAAGACCTGCCCTGCAACCGTTTTTAAGCGTTATGTAACCGTTTTTGATCTGCTGATTGTAGGCATAGACCGACGAATTGCACATATTGCGGAAGGTCGTGTTTATATCCTCCGAGCTCACAATGTAAAGTCCCTGCTGCAACAAGTGGCAAAGCGAACCGCCAACCGAAACATAGAGATTTTCTCCACCCACGGTAACACTCAACGGTCTGCCCGAACGCAATCGTATCTCAGCCGCACCGAAAACCGCTCTTGTCGGAAGTTTCGACAGTATGTCCGCTATGGGTTTTGGGAAATAATCAAGCGTTTCATTAAAAACTTCATACTTGTTTTTCATAACTGCACGTCCTTTCCTTGCTCTACAGAATAGTATGAGACAACCCTAAGGTTTAGAACAGAACAAAATAAAAAACGGAGCCGAAGCTCCGTTTTAAACTAAAATCATTTATTAAACATTTCCCGCATCATATAGGCCGACTTGTAAATATCGCCGCCACCCATCGTGATGATTATATCACCCTTTTGGGCCAAGCGGACCGCCGTGCTCGCGGCTTCTTCAAGACCCGAAACACAAGTAGCACTTCTAAGTCCTTCGGCCAGATGTTCCGACATAATACCGCTGGTATTGACCTCACGCGAGCCCATTATCGGCGTTAAAATGACCTTGTCGGCAATCGACAGAGCATCAATAAAGTCATTTTTAAGCAATTCGGTTCGTGAGAAAGTAAACGGTTGGAACACAGCGATGACATTCTTGAAATTCAACTGCTTTGCGGCGTTAAGTGTGGCCTTAATCTCGGTTGGATGATGAGCGTAATCATCGACCAGCATAATGCCATTGAACTCACCCAACTTTTCAAATCTTCGACCTGCACCGCCAAAGGCTTCGAGTCCCTTCTTTATTCCATCATCCGGCACGCCGTAATAACGGCAGGCGGCAACAACGCTCAGAGCGTTCATCACATTATGCTTGCCCGGCACCGAAAGAGAGAGGTCAAAAAGGTATTCTCCCTTGAAATTTACCTTAAATTTAAAACCAAGACTTGCAGGTTCTATATCAGTTGCGGTATAATCATTGTGTGAGCCTTGACCAAAGGTTATCTTCTCACCCTTAAATCCTGATGCGGCCTTGACGCAAAGCTCATCATCGCCGTTGATAACGGCGACCTTGGAAAGCTCTAAAAACTTGGCAAACGAAGCGACAAGATTATCCATCGTCTTGAAATAATCGAGATGGTCGTTGTCGATATTAAGCAATACCGCCATGTGGGGTGAAAGTTTTAAAAAGGTATCAACAAACTCGCAGGACTCGCAGACCATATAGTCTGACTTGCCGGCTCTACCGTTAGCGTTGATAAGCGGCAACCGACCGCCGATAACAGCCGTCGGATCATAACCGTTCATAATAAGAACCTGTGCAACGGCCGATGAGGTTGTAGTCTTACCGTGAGTGCCGCAAACACCGATGACCTTCTTAAATCGGCGGGTTATGGCACCAAGCATTTCGGAACGCTCCATCGTCGGAATGTTCAGTTTATCGGCTTCGACCAATTCGGGGTTATCTTTAGAGATCGCCGCCGAATAAACGACCAGGTCGGCACCGTGGACATTTGATGCCGCGTGACCCATTTTGACATCGACACCCAAAGCACGTACTCTTTTTAACGGATCACTTTCGTTAACGTCTGAACCCGAAAGTGTAAATCCTTCGGAATGCAGTATTTCGGCCAGCGGACACATACCCGAACCGCCGACACCGATCATATGGATCCTCTTAGCATTTATGATCAAATCGTCTCTGTTTTTCATAAGGCACTTCCCTTGAAATTCTTTATCCATTTAATTATACAATCTAAACTCGGAAAAATAAACAAAAATTTTGGAAAGAAGTGAAAAAATTGAATATTTCACTGCCCGAACACGTCCTGACAGCTTTAAACACTCTTGAATCAAACGGTTTTGAGTGCTACTGTGTCGGCGGAGCAATACGGGATATCATCCTTGGTAAAAAGCCCTTTGATTTTGATATCACGACCAACGCCACGCCTGATGACATTACGAGGATTTTTGACCACACGGTTCCAACCGGTTTAAAGCACGGCACTGTCACGGTCGTTATCGACAAAAACAACATTGAAATAACGACCTACCGCAGCGAAGATGACTACTCCGATCACCGCAGTCCCGACAGCGTTCGGTTCTTAAATTCGGTTGAAGGTGACGTTATGCGGCGTGATTTCACTATGAACGCCGTTCTCTATAATCCAAAAAAAGGAATTTATGATCCCGTGAACGGTCTCGGCGATATAAACGACCGACTGATCCGTGCCGTCGGCGAACCGTCAAAGCGGTTTACAGAGGACGCTCTCAGAATTATGCGTGCCTTCCGCTTTTGCGCACAGTTGGACTTTTCTTTAGAAAAAAAGACCCTTGAGGCGGCATTAAAACTCTCCGAAACGGTCAAAATCTTAAGCCGCGAACGTATTTTCAGCGAGTTGCAAAAAACCATAACTGCCAAATTCCCTCAAAATGCCGATCCGCTTTTTGAGTGCGGCACGTTTGAATTTTTGAGATTGAATTTAAAGACATCGCTTAGTGCAGTCGCCTGCCTTCCCTGCGATTTTTCGCTAAGATTTTCTTACCTCTGCTACCTCAATTCACTCGATTGCAAGGCTGTTTTAAAAGCTCTGAAATCGGATAACGAAACAGTCTCTGAATGCGAAAAACTGTTAGGACTTTTTAATTCCGATGCACCGAAAACTAAATACGAATTAAAAATACTCTTAAATCAATTCGGAATTGAGTCTGTTCAAAAAGTTTTAAACAGTAGTTTTGAATTTTTTGCTAACACCAAAGAACTGAAAGCTCTGCTGAACGACATCATTACAGCAGACGAGCCTTATAAGATCAGCCATTTAAGTATAGGCGGCAACGAGCTTAAGGCTTTGGGCTTCGAGGGTGAGCAGATAGGAGCAGTACTTGCAAAGCTTTTGGACAAGGTAATGCAGGCACCTGAACTCAACAATTCCGAAACTCTAAAAAAATTAGCCGTAACTATAGAGTGACAAATTATAAAACACCTCATAAAATGTTAAAAAGGCCTATTGGTCTTACATTTTTGAGGTGTTTTTTTCGGAGGTAATTATGGATCTACTATGTGTCGGCGGTGACCGCAGAACTCTTTTTATGAGTGAATTTCTGCACAACAAAGGCTTTAAGATCAACCACATCGGCTTGGGAACGACCGCGGACACTCCGCTTTGTACCGCCATCAAGACAGCCGACGCAGTTCTCTTGCCGTTACCTGTTTCGAGCGACAACAAAACTGTCAGAACGCCTTTGGCAAAAGAAGTCATCTATCTTGATGACATCGTTTTATGCCGACCGAAGTTAGTATTGGGCGGTATGATAAACAACGGATTGTGTACGGCATTGCTAAACGATAATATTCCGTTTTTTGACTATTACAAGAGCGAACCGTTAACTCTTAAAAATGCTCTGTTGACGGCCGAGGCTGCTGTTTCCATTGCTATTAAAGAAACCGAATTTTCGCTCTTCGGTTCCTCCTCTTTAGTACTCGGCTACGGTCGAATCGGCAAAATCGTTTCACGGTATTTAAAAGCTTTAGGCGCTTATGTTACCGCAACCTCACGCAACGACGGAACGCTGGCCGGTATAGCGACGGACGGATATACACCGATGAATACTGCCGATATTCTCGAGAATGCAGATCAATTTGACCTCGTTTTTAACACCGTACCTTCACCGATAATGAACCGCCAATTCTTTGGCTCTTTGAAAAAACATTGTCTTGTTTTGGACCTTGCCACCAACTCAAGGTTGGATCTCTCGGCCGCCGAAGAATACAAGATAAACACCTTGTGCCTGCCCGGACTGCCAGGCAAATTTTTCCCGAAAACTGCCGGCGAACTTATCGGAGCAGAAATTTTAAACATTTTAAAACAACAGAAAGAGGAATGACAGCAATGAACGAAACCATAGGGTTTGCCTTTTGCGGTTCATTCTGCACCCTCAAAAAGGGTGTAGCTGCACTAAGACAACTGCAAGAAGCAGGCTATAATATCCTTCCTATCTTTTCAGAAATAGTTTACAGTACCGATACGCGGTTTTATAAAGCAAATGACTTGATAGATGAGGTCGAACACATCTGCAACAACAAAATAATCCACACCATTAAAGATGCAGAGCCGATAGGACCAAAGAAAATGCTGGATATTCTGGTTATTGCCCCCTGCACCGGTAATACTTTAGGAAAATTGGCAGCCGGTATTACCGATACATCGGTCACAATGGCGGCCAAAGCACACCTGCGAAACGAACGGCCGTTACTGATAGCACCGTCTACCAACGATGCCTTAAGCAACAGCGCCAAAAACATAGGTCTGTTATTAAACGCTAAAAACGTCTACTTTGTACCGTTCGGAGAAGACGATCCAACCTCAAAACACCGCTCTTGTGTTGCAGATTTCACACTTATCCCGTCCTCAATACAAGCCGCACTAGAAGGCGAACAATTACAACCGATAATTAAGTGACAGAAAAAGAGCCGTCATTGACGGCTCTTTAAATTACTTGTACATTGGATTCACCTTTACCTAAATTTCGTTCACTCTGATGTTTCTCAAAACAAATGTAATCATAATTTTAATGATCACTCCTTTTAAGGAAACTCATCGGAGTGTGTGCTTTAGGCCGCACACAGGCCGGTCTGAAAGATTTCTTCTACTGACATCTTTGCCAGCCTCCTCACTTTTCAGTCATTTTTATTTACGCCTCTTTTCTTTCTGGCTTTATATTAACACATATTTTAGTGTTTGTCAATAGTTTTTATCCACATTTTTGGATTTTTTTATACAAAACCAATATTTCATAAAAAATATTGACTGTAACAAATAAAAAGGTTATAATAATATTATGCACTGCAAGTTCAAGTGCTGAATGAAACATAAAATATAACCTTTGGAGGTATAATATGACTGAAGAATACAATCCCGACATAATCACGCTTGAGGACGACGAAGGAAAAGAATACACCTTTGAAGTGCTCGATCGCATTGAGACTGAGGATTCGAGATACATCGCTCTCCTCCCTGTTTATGACGATCCGCAGAAGATGCTGGAGGACAGCGGCGAGTTGGTAATCCTTAAAGTGGTCGAGACCGACGGCGAAGAAGCCTTTGAGGATATCGAGGATGACGACGAGTACGATATGATCGTCGATGCTTTCACCGAAAGACTTCAGGATATGTTTGAAATCGAAGAGGTTTGATTCCTTAAAACAATTTAATATTTCCTGCCCTGTGCGCGAATGCTTTCCTTTATAACCCTACAAGCTACAAATCGGGAGTCAGGTCTCCGACAGTGGGTATGCAGGCCTCCCGCACTTTGCGGACGTTGGAAGCACAAAGCTGTTGGGATGACACCCACCTGCTATTCGCAGGTTATTATCGGTAGTTGTACGGCAGGGCGGGATGTTAAAAAAGACGCAAGTTTTACTTGCGTCTTTTTTATTTTGATCAAACAACAGTTAAATCGGCAATTTGAGGATCAACAAAAGACAGAAGTTCGGAGCCCGACAACATCAACTGGCAACCTCTCACTCCCGCGCTAACGGTGATCTCGTCGTACAAGGTCACAGTTTCGTCGAAAAACGTCGGAAACTTCTTTTTCATTCCAACAGGTGAGCATCCGCCGCGGATGTAGCCGGTCAGTGCCAACAGTTCCTTGACGGCAATCAGTTCCACCCTCTTTACCTTGGCCGCGACAGCACACTTTTTAAGATCCAACTCAGCGTTGACCGGTACGCAAAAAACCACCGGACCGTTATCACCCTTGGCTACTAAAGTCTTAAACATTATATTTGGATCAAGTCCCGTTTGCTCAGCTATATGAACGCCCGAGAGATCGTTTTCATCGACCTCGTACTCGATGGCCTTATAGCTTATCTTTGCTTTATCCAACTGTCGCATTGCATTGGTCTTGTTCACTTTTTCACCTCAGAATGAAATGTATTTGCCGAGTTTCAGGCTGAACAGCACACACTCTTTGACTTCCCTTTCAAAAACTTTTTCAAGGGCGTATTTATATATTTCCAGCTGCTTTTTGTATCGGTCATAGAGTTCATCGGCCGACTTGACCGAATCGGTCTTGAAATCAAAAACCACCAATTTACCGTCTTCGACCAGTATACAGTCGGCAATGCCCTGGACTATAGTCGTACCGCCGTCTAAAGGATATTCAACCATAAATTTATACTCGCGGTAGAGTTCGTCTGCCCTTTCAAACCGATCGTACATATCGCTTGCGAAGAACATTTTGATGTACTTAAGATCGATCGACTCAGCTTCTTCCTCGCTCAAAAACTCCCACTCTCTGAGCCGTTCCAGCTCAGCCGCAGGATTTTTTGCTGCGGCTTTAAAGTCGGCAAACTGCATAAACTTGTGCATGGCTGTGCCGCGCTCTGCAGGAGTAAGTCCGGATTTTGACATAAACGAGGGTTTTGAAGTAAAGGTATATTCCGATGCTTCGCCGTGCACCAGCTCGGTTACGGCAAATTTAGAGGGCATTCGGCAATCAGCCTCAAAGGGATATACGAAGTCAAAACGCTCTTCTATTTTACTTCTTAACTCATTATCGCTCACAAACTCGGTTGCTTCTTTTTCACCCTTGATCTCGGATACATCTTCCGAAGTTTCTAAAAACGATGAGACCGTGACCTTAAACCTCGAACCGCTGTTCACAGCCACTGAATTAAGATCAGCATAACTTAAGATCTTTTCGCCGTCCTTTTGCATAATCAGCGAAAGGAGCAAAAGATCAAGATAGCGCTTTGCATTTGTGATCGCTGACACCGATGCCTTCTGCCGCTCTATGTCGCAGGACGAGAGTTGCAAATTAGCAGAGACTATGTCCTTTTTAAGATTCTTCGACGTTCCGAAAATCACCAGTCGGTCCTCGGCACGCGTAAGTGCAACATACAATACACGTATTTCCTCGGAAATAAGCAGTTTCTTTCGGTGGGTCTCAATAACTTTGCCCGCCGCAGAATGTTTAAAGCCGCCATCACTCGGGTGCTTGACAGCAATTCCGAAACTGTTGCTGAAAATGTACTTGTCGGTAAGGTCCATTGTCTGAAACCTGCCGCCGACAGCTGATAGAATGCAAACCGGAAACTGCAGACCCTTAGACTTATGGAAACTCATAAGTCTGACTGCATCAGCGTTGCCGGACATAGAGTCGGCTCCTATATCGGTCTGCCTTTCCAAGTTGGCGATAAAAGCGCCAAGATCGTTGCCGTAGACCGAATAATGACCGTCCGCCAAAGAAATGATCTTATTGATGTTTTCCGACACGGTGTCAAAATTCGACAAATGCCCGTAGATCGCCGAAATCAAAAACTCTTCACAGATGTTAGAAATAAAACGACCTAAAGGTTCAATGGCGGCACGTGCCCTCAAATCGGAGAGTGATTTCAAAAACTTTTTGCATTTTTCATTACCGTTATGTGCCTCTGACAGCACCGCAGAATAAAGGGATTTTTCCCTGTTGTTCTGCTTGATGGCGACCATATCATCGTAACTAAAGCCGAAAAACGCCGACGTCATGGCAGCCGCCAAAGGTATATCTCTCGACGGATTATTGACGGTCTTTAGCAATGAAATTATCGCCATGACCTCGGGACTGTCGATAAAAGACTCCGACATCACCGATACCGGGATCCCGTGACGTTTCAGAGCGGACTCATATATCGTGTGACGGCTTTTTGGCGAACGCATAAGTATTGCAAAATCGCCGTATTTAGCCTGCCTTAAAGTCTCACCGTCGCGGACAAACTCACCCTCGGTCATTGCTCTTTTTATATACTGAGCAATTTCCTCGGCCTCAATTTCCTCGTTTTTGGCTTTAGTGCCGTTATCGCAGAGGTAGACCTCGGTCGTCAGCTTGTCGGTCTCGGGAAACTTAGCGGAAGCTACAAGTTCATCCTCTTTTTCGTATTCCATACCCGACACTTCGCGGAGCATCACGGTATTACAGAACTCGTTGACAAACTCACATACACCCTTGCGGCTTCTGAAGTTGTTTTTAAATATTATCTTTGACTTTTCATTTCCCTTTTCGTAAAGAGGAAAAGTGTTTTTATAGCGAAGAAAGTTATCAGGATTGGCGTTTCTGAAGCCATAGACACACTGCTTGACATCACCGACCATAAACAAATTCTTACCGCCGTCCGACACAGCAAAAAACAACGCATCCTGCAGGTCGTTATTGTCCTGATACTCATCGACAAGCACACATTTATAGTTCTTGCAAATGTCTTTGGACAGTTCTGACGGAACAAGTTTGCCGTCGACATCACGACATAAAATCTCCAACGCCAAATGCTCAACCATTGAGAACGTGAACTGCTTTTTCGAGTTCATAAACTCAAAAAATTCATCATAAAACAGCGTCGTAAGCTCACACAGCTTGGAGACTAATATTCTACCAACCTCTATCTCCTCATCATTTGGTATCGAAGAAAGGCAAGTATCACAGATCTCTCTGACTTTTGCCTTGATGTTTGTGTTGAAGTCGCGTATCAGCTCAACCGTCTCAGACATTTCCTTGCTGCTTCTGACAGTAACGCTTGGCATACTGTATCCCTCGGCAAATTTTACCGCTTCACTGAACTTTTCCTCGGAAATAAGACTTTTGAGGTTCTTTAAAAAAGAGGATACATCGGAATAAAAATCTATAAATTTGCCCGCATCGGCAAGACCCAACACCTCACGCGAAGCGATAGAGCAAAGCGACAACGCTTCATCGATCAAGGACATAGAATCACGAAGCAACTGATCGGTATAAAACCTATAACCCTCACGGCCATTCATATAATGCTTCGCGGCGTCCGAAAGCCATTTTTTAGGTTGCGGCAAGGTTATAGCATAATCGTATATTTTTCTTATAGCAGTCTTAAGCGATTTTTCGCCCGAATCAATACCGAAAACGCGACCAAGGTAATCAAAATCGGGGTCATCGGCGGCGTAAAACCTTAGAAAAATGTCGTCAAGAACCTTATCGGAATACTTGTCAATAGCGGCATTGTCGCTGAGTGTAAAATCGGGTTCGATATTTAAAACGCTGAAATTCTTACGTACGAGATCCAGGCAAAAAGCGTCGATCGAGCAGATCTTAGCACTCTGTAGCAGCATCTTTTGTTTAGCATAAAACGGGTCACCGATATGCATAAGACTTATCTCATAGATACGGGAAGAAATGCGCGCCCTCAGCTCTGAGGCGGCGGCGTTTGTAAAGGTTACGATCAACAGCTTGTCCGCATCAATACCGTTTTCTTTATCACAGACGATCTTTGCCACTCGCTCAGTCAAGACCGCAGTCTTACCAGAACCCGCTGCAGCCGAGACCAGCACGGTACCGCCGGCTTCAATAGCAAGAGTCTGATCATCGGTAAACTTGATAGCCACTACTTCTCCTCCATTTCCTTTAAGATCTCAGCCACGGCATAGTCGTTATTGCCGCTCTTTTTCTCCTTGATTATCTCGCTCTTCTGCGCGCGGCAGAAAAGTCTGTAATCACACCAATCACACGAATAATGATTGTTATCATAAAAGGTTGACGCCGAAATGTCACCCATTTCCAATTTTGAACCGAGAACTGAAAGCGTATGATCAAGATATTTAAAAGCAATATCAAAAACATCGCGCTCAACACCCGATGCGCTCTTGCTGACCTCGCCGTCCTTTTTCAAATAAACGGGGATTATCTTACCCTTCGGCTCCATTTCCATCTCGCGAATAACCTCAGGATCGGAAAGAACGATGCCGTTCATTTTAATATAATCACCGCGTTTTTTGGTTGAATGATCGGCACGCGTGTTGAAGTAAAGCACCGCCGTCGGTTCTTTTTCCTTCAAAATGTCCCGACCGTTTTTTATTATCGAATACAGATATAACATCATCTGCATATTAAGTCCGTTCAGAAGATCCGAGAGTTTGAAATTCTTACTGCTCGACTTATAGTCGACCACCCTCACACCGCCACTGTCACTCACATCAACGCGGTCGACACTACCGACGATGCCGACAGTCCTTCCCTTTTCGGTCTTTGCCTTGACCGACTGAACCTGACCGGACGAGCCACCGATTTTAAGCTCGCAGGCAACCGGCTTATACGCACTTTGTCTAAATTCATTGTTTATAGCCGTTGCAACGTAGCAGGCGGTCTTTTTCAGTATCTCCAGCATATATCTGAACCGCTCACCCAAAGCGGTCTTATCGACCTTTTTGTCCTGAAGGTACTGCTCGCACAGCTGAGCTGTCTCGGTTTCGATACATTCTTCTGTCAACGTACCGATATCACTAAAATGTGCAGTAACAAACTTTTCAAGACAGTAATGAACGATATTACCCTTGGTCAATGCATCGAAATCGACCTTATTGAGGGATTTAAGTCCCAAAGAATAGCGGCAGAAATACATAAATCTGCAGGTGTTAAAGCTCTCTATTTTAGTGGCTGAAAGGGTTATATTATCCGAATAAAGCGACTCGACCGACTGAGCCGAAAGCTGACGCAAAGGAGCGTCGGAATAGGTCTCAAAGCACTTGTATCTTTCGAAGAATGCGGGATCGTTCTTAAAATAGTTTTTGAGTTCCGACAAGACCTCCGAGTCGGCATTACTATAACGACCGAGAAGCTGAAATGCCGCGTCCTTAGACTCTATATCGTCGATCGAAACACATTCAACTCCGCCGTTTTTGGCACTGCCCTCAAGTGTAAACTTCTTTGAGATATCAGAAAGTATCGCCGACGGCATAAGTCCCTCGCCCGACAGAGATCTGCAAGGGTATGTGAAATAAAGCCTGTCAGAGCACAGAGTGCAGGCATAATAGAAGAGATAATTTTCATCGATACTGTCGTCCAGAGCCTTATTAGAAATTCCGATGCCGAAATCCTTTAAGGCCGAACGCTCTAAGCTCGAAAACAGACCGCCGTCAGACGGCGACTGCGGAAACCTGTCCTGATTAACGCCGATAACAAAAGCGATCTTCGGATCAACGGTACGGATCCTATCGGCAGTACCGAAAATGACCTGATCCTCAGTCTGGGGTATCTCGCCGACCGTTTCAAACGACAAAGCGGAAGACAAAAGATCGCAAAACTCCGTTGCCGGAATTTCGCCGTCCGCTACAGACACGATCTTATCGAATATCTTTATCAGAACATCATAACCCTGGCGTTGATACTCTGCATCGTCGAGCGCTCCCAGTTGCTCCAAATTTTCGATATATTGCTTCAAAGCATCAAGCGTACCCAATTCCTCAAACAGCCGCAAAATCCCCTTACAGGTGTTTTCGGCTGTGGAATTCAGCGATTCACGAAGTCCGAACAATGCTTTAACAACCGCCGAGCGGTAAACATTCAACTCAGAATTATCAAATTCATCATCAAAATCCGACAAACCGTTGGGATTCTGGGTCCACTCATTGTACCAGCCGTTGCCGTTAATATTCCAGACATAAGCATAGTTTTCCAGAGAAAGAACGGCATCGTCCGGCACGAAAGTAAGCCCGGTTTTAAGCATTTTTACAATATCCTCGGTATCAAAAGACAATGCCGCCTTGAGCGCACACAAAGTAAAACTCGACAAAGGCAATCCGGAGACCGAAATGCGGGAATCAACAAAGGTCGGCACCGCATAACGCCTTGCCAAGAGGTTTACAAGCTCTGAATACGGCTCACCGCTTCTCGAAACGATAACAAAATCCTTGAATCTCAAGCCCTCTTCGCGCACCATTCGGCGAATGGTCTTGAAGCAGAAATCAACCTCATCTTTAGGCGTAGGCAGACTGAAAACGGTAATATCGCCCGAAATTTCTCCCTCTTTGTCTTCATCGTCAAAAAAGCGTTCCAGCCGTGAAATATCCGACGAATTATAAAAGGAATCCGCAAGCCTTGTTTCTTTGACTGATACCGCACTTTGGGAAGCGACCGACTTTAATCTCAACGCACTTGCTTTAATGTTTGCGAACAACTCGGTCTCACTCTTGACAATAAGCGAATCACAGCAGAAGGACACAACCGTATCATCTGCACCCGAAATGATACGTTCAAGCAACAAATACTGCGACTCTGTAAAGCCCTTGAATTCATCAATTATAACAGTTTTACCGTTGAAAAACGTATTATCGGGCAATAGAGCGACCGATCTTTCCAAAACATCAAAGGGATCAACAAATTTTGTGCCCAAAAGGCCGTTATAGGCCTTTAAGATAAGACAAATATCATAAAGCTTGTCCTTGAAAACCGATTTCTCCAGCAGATCGCAGTTGAGCATCAATGCATCGACATCGACAGCGGCGGTTTTAAGTTCACCCACGACCGAAAGCATCTGCCGTGCAAAATCAGCGGAATTAACGTATCTTTTGAAATGCTTAAGATTATCCTGCACCGATTTGAGCGCTTTTCTCACCAAAATATAGCGGATACCTTCGTCAACACTAACAGCAGACAGCCCGCCGTAAACCTTCGCTATTTCGGTAGCAAGACCCGTAAAACTCAGTATCTCTATTCGGTTAAAAACCGCAGGTCCCAGTCTTCGGAGCAGCTTTCTTTGAGTCTCAAAGGTGAACTGCTCCGGTACGACAAAAATAACCTTTCCGCCTGAAGACACGACCTTCTCAGCGGTTTTAAGGCAATATTCCGATTTACCTGTATTCGCAGTTCCCAACACTAATTCCAGCATATTACACCTCCGAAGATTTTACTTTAAAAGAACAGTCTCAAGGTAAGCAATCCCAGCACTCCGGGCAACCCGAGAGCGGCACTGCTTAAAACAGTATAGGGATTAACGGGCAGAGTAACCCCTGTGAATTTTGAAAAAATGTTTATTACAGCCATTGCAACAACGCCCGAAAGTGCCGATAAAAGCAGTGTTCTCATGAATGCACCGCTTTTTTTGGCAAATACGAGCAACAAAATAAAATACAAACACATTAAAATAATACTAAAAATTTTGATAAATTGCAAGGCATTCTCCACCCTTTTATATATTAAAATTCAACTTAAAAAATAAATACGCAAATAAATGCAAAAAAATACCGCCCGAACTTACAGTTCGAGCGGTAAACTCAGTTAATTATTATTTAACCAAAAGTGCAACGGCACTTGCAGCGATAGCCAGTACAAAGAAGATCAAAGCGATCCATTTTGTCCAAGCGGAAATCTTACCGTCCATGTCTCTTGCCTTGTTCTTGGAGAAGAAGGTGTCAACACCGCCGGAGATCGCACCGATACCGGCACGACGGCTCTGCTGGAGCAGAACAACGACGATGATCAAGAGTGATACGATAATCATTGCAATACCGATTACTATCATCCAAACATTCATTTGTGATACCTCCAAAGTATATAAAACATCATTTTTTATTATTTAGCCAAATCATTGTATCACAAACCTGCAAGGATTGCAACACTTTTTTTACATCGGATGCACTTTATTTTCCGAATCAGCGTTAGCGGCATCAACCTTGTACTTTTTGTTGGCTCTCTTTTCGAAGTAGTCAACAGCCACCTTCGGGAACTGTGCATAAGACAGAACGTCTTCCTCCTGCTCAGACCACTTTGCACACTCAGCACGAAGAGTCTCAAGCTCGGGAGCGATAAGGTCAGCAGGACGGCATGTAATGGGTTCCTCGTCGCCGATGATTTTCTTCTGGAACTCGGGGTCGATAGCAACGGGTGTACGACCGTACTCACCACGAACGATACCCTTGAATTCCTTAGTTACCATCTTATAGCGCTCACCCATAATTACGTTGTAAACAGCCTGGGTGCCAACGATCTGTGAAGACGGAGTAACAAGCGGAGGATAACCGCAATCGGCTCTGACTCTCGGCACTTCTTCAAGCACCTCGGTAAGCTTGTCCTCTTTACCTGCCTGCTTCAGCTGAGAAAGCAGGTTCGAAAGCATACCGCCGGGAACCTGGTAGATAAGTGCCTTTGCATCGGAAGCCAGCATCTTAGGAGAAAGCAGACCGTCTGCAATATATCTCTCACGCAAAGTCGAAACATACTTGGCGATCTCGTCCAAAGCCTCGAGATTAAGAACGGTATCATACTCAGTACCGCTCAATGCAGCAACCATCGACTCGGTAGCGGGATGCGAGGTACCCATTGCCAAAGGCGACAATGCAGTATCAACAACATCTGCACCGGCTTCGATAGCCTTCATAAGAACCATAGAACCAAGTCCGGAAGTATAATGAGAATGAACCTGAACAGGGATCTTAACGGTCTCTTTAATAGCCTTTACAAGATCATAGGTGGCATAAGGAGTAAGCAACGCGGCCATATCCTTAATGCAGATAGAATCAGCACCCATACCCTCCAATTGCTTGGCGTAGTTCTTGTAATACTCAAGGTCGAACACGGGACCGGTGGTATAGGAAACGGCGGCCTGAACGTGAGCCTTTTCCTTCTTAGCGGCGTTGATAGACGTCTCAAGATTTCTTGTGTCATTAAGAGCATCAAAAATTCTTATAATATCAATACCGTTTGCTACCGACTTTTGAACAAGATATTCTACAACGTCATCTGCATAATGTCTGTATCCCAGCATATTCTGTCCGCGGAACAGCATCTGTAACTTTGTGTTAGGGCACTTTTCGCGGATAATGCGAAGCCTCTCCCACGGATCCTCACTGAGGAAACGAAGGCAGGAGTCATAGGTTGCTCCACCCCAACATTCAAGAGAATGGAAACCGACCTTATCAAGCTTCTCTAAGATAGGAAGCATATCCTCGGTAGTCATACGGGTTGCCAGCAACGACTGGTGAGCGTCACGAAGCAACGTTTCGGTAATACCTATTTTAGCCATTATTAGTCCTCTTTTCTACAAATTAGCCGATAGTGACCAATACCTTGCCGACATCGACCGACTCACCCTGAGAAACCAGAACGGAGGTAACGGTACCGTCGCAAGGAGCAGTGATTTCATTTTCCATCTTCATAGCTTCAAGAACAACAACAGCGTCGCCGCTCTTAACAGCCTGACCGTTGGAAACGAGAACCTTCAGGATCGTACCGGGCATCGGAGCTGTGACCTCTTCACCGGCACCGGGAGCAGCTGCAGGAGCAGGTGCAGGTGCGGGTTCAGCTGCAGGAGCCGCAGCTACAGGCGCAGGTGCAGGTGCTGCTGCGGGAGCCGCAGGAGCAGCAACCGGAGCGGCTACGGGAGCCGAAACAACGCCGTTTTCCTCAACCTGAACATCGTATGCTTTACCGTTAACTGTAATTTTAAACTGTCTCATTATTATTTCCTCCAAAATTCAATTAGAAAGGCATATTAGAGTGCTTCTTCTCAACGGTCGAAACACGCTTGGATGCGAGCATATCGAGAGCGGCGATAACCTTGTCAGCCATCTGCTCTTTTGTAATAATATCAGTAACTGCACCGTTCTTTGCGGCCTCGAAAGGAGAACCGGCGGTGAGCTTGTACTCTTCCTCGAGAGCCTCTCTCTTCTCTTCGCCTAAACGGTCCTTATAAAGGAACTGAACGGCAGTCATAGGCTCCAAAGGACAAATTGCGGCATCTGCAAGACTCAAAACAATGTCAGCACCCGAAGCAGAACCTGCCATAGCAGTGTAAGCCGCACCGTAAGCCTTGCCGGTAATAACAGTGACCTTAGCGGTTGTAGCCTCGGCATAAGCCATTGTAAGAGTTGAAACAGCCTTGACCGAGCCGTCAGCCTCATCATCGGCACCACCCATAAAGCCAGCGCAATCGAGCAATGTTACAACGGGAATGGAGTAAGCATCGCAGAAACGGACAAAACGAGCGATCTTATTTGCACCGTTGCCGCAAAGCTTAGCATTATTAACATCGGGGTTTGTAGCAACAACACCTACAGAATTGCCGGCAACCCTTGCAAAACCGACCTTGGCACAGCGACCAAAATCCTTCCAGAGTTCAGCAAAGCTGTCAGCATCGACGATAGCTTCGATACCGTCAGCGCCTGTAGCCGGAACATAATCGCAAATAGCGGGAACCGAAAGATTATTATCAGGCAATGCGGCCAAAAGACCGGAAACAACAGCCGCAGCTTCAGCCATATCAGAGACAACTGCGGCAACAGTACCGGCCTTAGCATTGAGTTCGGCAGTACCGGTAGCCTCATCGCCGGTAATAGCGGCAGAATTAACACAAAGTGAAGCACTTTCGAGCATTACGGTAACATCAGCAACTGTAGCCAAAACTGCGGCAGAACCGATGCATGTACCTGCAACGACCGATACTTGAGGAACAACACCCGAGATCTTGCCCGATGCAGCAATAAGATCGCCGTAAGCATTGAGAGCATCGACACCCTCTTCGGCAAATGCGCCCTTGGAATCATAAATTCCAACTATCGGAGCACCGTTCATAAATGCCAGGTCATAAACCTTTTTGATCTTAGCGGCCTGAGCTCTGCCCATAGCGCCGGAGAGAACCGACACATCCTGAGAAAAAGCATAAACACCGCTACCGTTTACGTTACCGTAAGCAGTAACGACACCGCAACCGTTTTCGCCGTTTTTAGAGAAACGGTCAAGTTCGGTGAAAACACCGCCGTCAAACAAGGCGGCTAAGCGAGAATAAGCCTCACTCTTACACAGAGCGGCAGTCTCTGTTTCAAGGCGAGTGTAACCGTTTGCACAGTCCATTTATTTTCCTCCGTTCATACTTCAATACACGGCAAAGGTCTTCATCGTGTACTATATTTAAATTAAAATTGCATTACTGACAGATATTATACTGCATTGACACAAAAATAACAAGTAAAATTTTAACAAAATCAACAATTTTTGCAGGATGTAAACAACTTTTCGACATTAAGCTCCCTTGTTTCGGCATTTTTGATAAATTGGAGCCTTTCAAAAAGCGAAACCGGAGCATTTTCGGAATAAAAAGCCGACTCTATTCCGTTCTCTACAGCTACGTGCAGAGCCGAACGCAACAAACCGTCCGCAAACATAATGTCATCCTGCGGGTCAATGTAATGCACGGTCTCCTTGGACTTGTCCAGATCAAAAAGACAGCAACCCAATAACTCATCACCGTCGGATGCCACTATAGCTATGGAATCATCGCCGAAAGGCACCGAATACTTGGCGTAAATGACAACCAGCTTTTCTCGGTCACGCAAAGGATGTATTTCAATCATTATTTTTAAACTCCTTGGAAACGCTGACGCTCATCAGCTTTTTAACTTCTTTTTCATTAAGTTCACGCCATCTGCCCTGCGGCAGCATACCGAGCTTTATACCCGCCATTTCAACACGCTTGAGTCTCATAACGGTAAGACCAACGGCCTCACAAAGCTTTCTGATCTCCCTGTTCTTACCCTCATAAAGCACAAACCTTAATACCGTTCTGTCCTCATGACGCTCTAAAACACTGATATCGCAAGGCTGAGTAGTAAACTCTTCCAGCTTCATCCCCTCACTCATTCTGAACAACTGCTCATCGGTAGGCTTACCCTTGACGGTAACGCGATAGACCTTGGAGACATGTCTCGACGGATGGGTCAGCATATTGGCAAACTCACCGTCGTTCGTCATAAACAAAAGACCTTCGGAGTTACGGTCAAGTCGACCGACGGGAAACAACCTTACACCTGCATCGGCAACAAGGTCGGCAACACAGCGTCTTCCCTGCTCGTCACTCAAAGTGGTGACAAAGCCGCGGGGTTTATGAAGCATAACGTACATCAGATTTTTATTACTGTTAGTGACCGGTTTTCCGCATACAAGCACTTTGTCGTGCACAGGGTCAACCTTGTCACCCAACATAGCCTTTCGGCCGTTTACCTTTACCTTACCCTGCTCAATAAGCTCTTCAGCCTTGCGGCGTGAAGTCACCGAACATTGCGACAGAAACTTCTGTAATCTTATCTTTTCAACCGCCATATCCATCCTCCGGACTTTAAACCATATATGATAATATTTTTTTAAAATTCTTTTTAAAGCTTCCCGACACTTTAGCGTCAGGTTTATCGGCATCCAAATCAGCCACCGAGAAAACCCTCGACGAGTGGATAACTCTTCCGCCGTATATGTAATCGACTCTTCCTACCGTCTGACCGATCTTTACCGGTGCGTAAACAAACGGCTTAAGATAAAGATTTGCCGTTATTTTATCTTTCGATGCATCGGTACAGGTACAGTAAAACTCCTCTGAATCGATTCTTATCCTGCCGGCATAACTGCCCACGACCGGCATAGTGTCATCCAAAAAATTATAGCTCAGATCAACAAGTTCGGTGTTGTCCAACCCAAAGGTGAGCAGCTTCTCGTGATCGCTCCAATCGCTCGGAGCGTTGAGCGTCACCGCAACAACACGCCGTCCTTCCTTTTCGGCCGCCGAGACAAGACACCGACCGGATTTTTTAGTAAATCCCGTTTTCATACCGATACAGTACTCATAGGTCCTCAGCAACTTGTTGTGATTGTAGAGCCTGCGGTTATAGGGCGGATTACCGAACGACACATCGATAGACTCCGATGCAACTATTTTTCGAAGCATATCGTTTTTTAAGAATTCGACCGCCAACAACGCCATATCATACGCCGTCGAATAATGATCTTCATTATCCAATCCCGACGGAGTGACAAAATTAGTGTTGACCATACCGATCTCAGCGGCTCTTTTGTTCATCAAAACGGCAAAGTTCTCGATACTCCCTGCCACACATATCGCGGCAGTATTGGCGGCATCGTTGCCCGACGGCAACATCATTCCGACCAACAAAGCATAATAGGACACCGTATCACCGACCTTCAGTCCCATTGACGAGCCCTCGACCGTCACCATCTCGGCTGTTGTCACAATTTCCTTAAAGGGTGTCCTCTGCTCTGCTAAGATCAAGGCCGTCATCAGCTTTGTAGTGCTTGCCATTGACATCCTTTTATGAGCATTCCCGGACGCAAGGATCTCCAAAGTGTCAGCATTGATCAAAGCGTATCCCGCGGCAGAAACACTAAAGTCAACAGCCTTTACGGGAACCGCGACCGACGCGATAGAGACTACTAAAAAAACAGCAATAAATTTTATTAAAACATTTATCTTCATCTTCCGCCAACCTTTCAGTTAAATATATGGCGGAAGTTAAAACTTCATTCAAACTTATTCGATCGTTGTTTCCTTTTTAAAGAGTGACGACAGCTTTGAAGCCAATTCGGGAACTGCATTGACTGCGGCATCAATGGTCGAAGCAGTACTCGACATCTGCAACAGCTTGACCTCATTACCCTTAATAACAATAAACACAACGGGAGTAACGGTAGCACCTGCGGCACCGCCACCGCCGAAAACCGTTTTTTCTGTTTTGGTCGGGAAATCGGAGCCACCCGAAACAAAACCGAACGAAACCTTTGAAACAGGGATAACGGTAATGTCATTAACAGTAATGGGATCACCGATAATGGTCTCGGAGTCGACCAGCGAACGGATCTTCTCCATCGTAACGCCCATAATTGAGGAAATATTATTCTCAACCATAATCATTCTCCTTTTTTCGTCAGACTGCTTTTAAATTCTTTTTTAAACCGTGATCTCAGAATACTCCACAGCACAGACAAAGCCGCTCTGAGTACGGTAATTACACGGATCTTTAACTTTAAATCAAGATACAGGGTCGGCTCTGCAGCATCATAGTCGGCATCAATATGCACATCTGCCGCCTTATCGGGAAACTGCAACACCGACTTCAAAAATGCCAGCACGGGGTACACGACAGCACAAACGCCGCCGTATTCCAGAGCGGTCTTGGCCGCATCGTCGGAAGCGGTTATCACGCGGAGCTTCAACCGCTTTACCTTGATTTTCTTAAACACCTCGATTGCTTTTAAAAGAATGGGCTTAAAAACGCTCCACAGTTCCAAAACCGTTTCACGAACACCCTTTTCCTTTATCATCTTGGTAATTATATTCTTGTCCTTTTGGGACTCTTTTAACAGCTCGTCCGTTTCTTCTTGCTTCTTTTTTATTTTGCGTTTTTTAGGCGGCAACTCAAATTTTACAAACCAGAACCTCAAAAACATCGCAACACCGCTGTCGACCTTCACATAAAAGCTAATATGCGACAACAACAAAAGAACAATAAGTCCCAATATCGAGCCAAGTATTATGAGAGCCGTCATATACTAAGCCTCAGCGGTATCTTGAAGGCTCTCGACCTCGTCACTCATCTGCTGAGCCAACTCTAAAACATCATCGGTGAGCATCTTCAACTGACCGTTCTGATCCTCTAAAGTACTGTCGACCGGTATCTCGGGAAGATTATCCAAACTGGACAGACCGAAACAACGAAGGAATGTCTCGGTCGTGCCGTAAAGCAAGGGACGTCCAGGCAATTCAAGTCTTCCCTTTTCTTCCAAAAGTCCCTTTTCAACAAGGGTCGACACAACGCCCGAACAGTCAACTCCTCTTACCTGCTCGACATAAGCTTTAGTGACCGGCTGATTGTATGCTATAACCGCCAAGACCTCCAAAGCCGCCTGAGACAGCGGTGTACGACGTCTTAAATCAAGGGCAGTACGGATATAATCGCCGTACTCCTTTTTGGTGCAAAGCTGATAGCTGAAATCAAGGCGGATGACCTTGACGGCGCTGTTCATATTCTCATAGCGATCGCGGAGCATCTCCATAACGCTGACGACCGTCTCATCGTCAACCTCAAAAATCTGGCAGAATCGGTCGATCTCAACCGGCTCGCCGCTTGCAAAAAGTACCGCTTCAAACGCGGGAATCATTTCATTAACTGTCATCATTTACTCTCCTTAACGCTGACTGTTATTTCTTCGCCGTCACCGTCTAACCATACCCGATTAGCCTTACACAGCTCAAGCACTGCCAAAAAGGTGGCAACCAATTCCGAACGGCTCTTAGCGCCCTCAAAAAGGCTTCGCATCCTCTTATTGCCGTGACGTCGCAGATTTTTAAGCACCGAAACTATCTTTGACGAGACCGAAACGATCTTGCGTGCCACTATCTTACTGAAGACCGTAGTCGGCGGCGGTAAACGTCGCTGTCCACGACCTACAGCCGCAAAATACGACTTTAGGATAAGCTCCGGCTCGTGAACATTGCGGTAGGTCTTGTCATACTCGATTTTTTCAGGAGCCTTTATAAAGGTATCGAAATCATCGGTCATAGTGCTGAGCACTTTCGCCACCTTGCGGCAATGCTCATATTCCATAAGTTCGGCAGTCAGTTCTTCCTTTATCTGCTCAGCCTCCTCGTGCTTAGGCAAAAGACTGACCGTTTTTAAATAGATCAGTCGCGACGCCATTTCCAGAAACTCAGATGCAATATCCATATCCTCTGACTGCATCAAGCGGATATGCTCAACATACTGGTCAACAAGCACCGACAGCTGAATATCGTTAATATTAAGTTTATTCTTAGAAATCAAATACAGCAGAAGGTCTAACGGGCCTTCAAACACGTCAAGTTTATACTCTAACTTTTCCATAAATATCCTTAATCAATTTATTATTGCCCTGAGTATTGCCTCAAACGGCCACCAGGTAACAGTATCGAATGCATTGAAAACTCCACTGACCATTACAGACAGTATGGTAGAAAATCTTGTGCTGAAAAAGATCAAACCTAAAAGAATAAAGGAAAAATATCTTTCATACCGCATCAGCGAGTAGTACGCTCTGTCCGACAAAAAAGCGGCAAGTATCTTTGAACCATCAAGCGGCGGAATGGGGACGAGGTTGAATATCGCAAGGCTGATATTTATAAGCGCAACCCGATAAAAAACAACAGCCAAAAACGTCAAAATATAACCGGGCAACCCATTTACAAAGTAACTTATAAAGCCAAAAAGATTTGCAACAAACACCGACACAAACGCCATTATAAGGTTAGCCAAAGGACCGGCAAAAGCAGTGAGGGCCATATCTTTTTTCGGATTTTTAAAATATCTTGTATCAACAGGAACGGGTTTTGCCCAGCCGATTCCAAACAAAAGAATTCCCAAGGCTCCGACCGGGTCAATATGAGCCATCGGATTGAGTCTCAATCTACCGTAATACCGGGCTGTTGGATCACCCAATTTACCGGCCGCAAAACCGTGTGCCCATTCGTGGATAGGCATAGTCAAGAAAACAACGATAGCGGCTGAAAGCAACAAATATAAAATTTCATAAAGCAAGCCCATACCGCTTGCGTCGCTTGTTAAAACACCAATAAGACCGCCCAATTAAAGTACCTCCAAATTAGAATCAAATGAATACAAGTAACGAAAAAACGCAAAAACCAACGGTTGTCACGGTTGATATCGACGATAATGCCCCGCCAATACCCGACCGTTGATCGTTTTCGGTCAATCTGCCGAGCAACACACCCGAGCAAATAACCGTCAACGGAATATATCGGAAATCCATCGTGCATCCAAACGGATAGGAAATATTAAAATACACAAAGAACGCCAACTGAACAAGAAGAACTAAAAGAATTATCCAATCGTCCGTTTTAAACAGCTCTCTTCCCTTTTTAAGCACTGAAACAACACCGGCGACCGTCAGCAAAACAATACTTAAATTAAAAATTACCAAAAAGACCGCAAATGCGGTTTCACCTATCTGATACTCTCCGAACAACGAGTTTCTGAGCACATAGGTAAAAAGATTATGTTCTTCCCACACGTCGACATAAACATCGACAGGTTCGGTCGAAAACGGAAGTAATATTCGCTTAATTATCGACACGTCTCCGACAAACAAATCACTTGTTTCGGGGATCGGTGCGACGTAGCCCAACGGCTGTTGAAACTTTATGACATTGCGGATCTGATACCACAACCCTGCCGGCATCGAGACTGCAAGAAACAACGCCGTCTGCAACAAAAATCTGCCGAATTTATAGGTTTTGTCGGTGAGCAGTTTCACAATTACCACCACCGCTGTTACCGGAACCAGCAAAACGACCGAGAATTTAGTCATCATACCGAGTCCGATGAACAGACCGATAAGTACAGCGTTCAAAACGGTAGGTCTATGCCACCACTTAACTAAAAACAGCACCGCCGTCAACGACAAAAGCGTCATCAGACAATCGTTATTTATACTGCCGGCGAAGATGAAGAAGGTCGGGTGTAAAGAGCAAAACGCTGATGCTAAACAGAAAGGCTTGCCCTTTAACCGAAGTTCCTTAAATAACACGACGGACACTACCGAAATAAGGGTCGAAAACAGCAATGTCAACAGTTGAATATTCTCAAATCCCCTATCGGGAGAGAAGCCTAAAGCGTTTGAAAGTTTTACTATTCCTGCGGCTAAAACGTGATAAAGCGGCGGATGCGAATACTGCCATTCATTACTTTCGGGCAGACCGTTTCCGGTAGCCAAATTATAAATATAACTTAAATGCCCGCTGGATCGCAACGACTCCACATCGTGCTGATGCTCATAAAATCCAAACTCGGTAATATAAGCCAATCGGACAAAAAAGCCGACAACGATCAGCAGGATAACAGCCAACTTTGCATCAAGTTTGCCAAAACGGTGACCTACATACCCACCCAAAGCGGCAAAAACGCAACCTGAAATGCCGAAAAGATCGGCAAAATTCACCCGTTGTTCGGCAGTCAGCACCGACTGATCGAAACAAAAAAATAACAAACAAACAAAGATAAAGAGAACCGGAACCAGAACGGCAAACAGCAAAAAGGATAGATCTTTCTTTTCTTCCGCTATCTTCACGCCGTTCCCTCACTTTCAAATCACAGTTTTCTTGCCTCTATGTAATATCTCTTATCCTCGGCGTGACCCATCGAGAAAGTCTTTCTGGGCAACGAACCGTCCAACTTCACGGCATCGAAAAGTTCATCTTTTTGCATACCGTCGAAGATAAAGCCAACCGAATCACCGTTTGCTACGATCTTTTTGACCGAATCAACACCGTGGATATAGTCGATCTTAAGATCATTTTCCTTTACGTATTTATCAAGCCAGGTCTGCAATGTGCCGACAGGCAGTTTAGAAGTTGCATTAACGGTCAACGTAACGGAACTGTCACCCGACAGGATCTCAAATTTATGACCGCATTCTGCCTCACCCAACGCCGCCTTCATATCGGCAACCATCTTTTCCAAAGCAACGCCGAATACAACTCGATAGATAGGCTCAAACTGAATGGCGTCATCGTGGATATTTACAACCTCAACAAGTGCCGACTTTGAACGCTCAGTACCGTTCAGCAAACTGCACTCCTTAGCGGTAGCCAACGAATGGTTACCGTCGCCGACGGCAAACATCATTTTATCCTCAGAAGCCTCAAGCAACTTCGATAAAGCAGCCTCAATCTGACTCTGTAAATCCTTCGGAATCAACCAGCCCTTGATATGACCGCCGCCAAGCATAAGTTTGAAATCATAGACCTTTTCCATTTCGTGGGACTTTGATCTTAACGGCTCAATAACGGTTTTCATCGGATCGTCAACAAGCAAAAGCACGTGCGGCATCTCCAAACAGGCATCACGGCGGATCTGCACTCTCGGCGGAATACGTGAAGCGACCGTTTCCTCAGTAGCACGGATAAGTGCTTTACTACCCTTGTGATAATCATAATCGCAAAGATTGATGGCACCTACGATACCGTGGCGGATAAGACCATCAGACTGAGTACGCTCAACATAGATCATAGCATCCTTGTATTCTTTGAAAACGCCGTTTTCTATGTAGGACTGCATAGTTTTGTTTATGCTGTCGATACGCTCCTCGCGGTTGTCTTCAAGATACAACTCGGGTAGGATAATATTAAGAGCCGACGGAGCATTGCCGACCGCATCCGCAACCTGATTCCAATAATCAGGTTCAGATGTAAACTGATCGCAGGCCACAACAGCCCACTTGCCAAAATCACCGGCAGGCAACAGTATGTCAGCCGAATTAAAAACTTTATCAGACATAGACTTTCCTCGCTTTAAAATTATAGAGAGACATTCTCTCCCTTATACAGAATTTATTATACATTTTTGAATAGGAAAAGTCAATCAAATCATCTATAATATTTAATAAAATAAGAGGTTTTAAATGTTAAGAAAATCTTAAGAGTTTCTGTCACAATATTTTAATGCAAATTTATCATATATCTGCTACAATAGAGAGCAGACAAATGAGAGGATGGGATATTTTGCGAATACTTATACTCGACGACGAAAAGGAAATTGCCGATCTTGTGGCACTTTTAATGCAAAACGAAGGCTACGCAACATCAGTCTTTTATAACTCGCGCGATGCATTGAACGCTATAAAAATCGAAAACTTTGACTTATGTGTGCTCGATGTTATGCTGCCTGAAATCGACGGATTGGGCGTTTTAAAGGAAATACGCGACAGCGGTCACACCTACCCCGTTATAATGCTTACCGCCAAATGCGAAGCAATGGACAAGGTCAAGGGACTCGCCAACGGTGCCGACGACTATGTAACGAAGCCTTTTGATCCGATGGAGTTGATCTCTCGCGTTAAAGCACAGCTTCGGCGTGCAAAATACTACAGTGGAACACCGCAACCCACTGTTTACGATCGCGGCGGCCTTTATATCGACTGCGAACGCCACACCTGCTCAGTATTTGACGAACCGATCGAACTGACACCAACCGAGTTCAGAATTTTATGGTTACTCTGCCAGAATGCCGGCAAAGTAATTTCGACAGAGGATATATTCAGCCAGATCTGGGGAGAAAAGTATCTTGACGGAAACAACACGGTAATGGTGCACATCCGCCGAATACGCGAAAAACTCGGTGACCGACCGAGAGAACCTAAATTCATAAAAACCGTTTGGGGAGTTGGATATAAAATTGAAAACTAAAGGACACAAAACCGTCAGCTCGATACTGTTTCAATGGCTTATTGCCGAAGCGATCGCAACCTTTTTATATTTCGGACTTGTGATACTTGCCATAATATTTGTTGATATCACCCGCGAGATAATTATGTATTTCATTCCGAACTTTTTCTACAATGTGGACGAATTGGCCTTAATTATTTTCGTCTACATACTGCTCGCAATCGGAGTGACGATAGCGTTTATGGTAAAAGCCGCTTTGTGCATTGACCGATGCAACGAAGCTCTGTCTGATATTGAAGGAGTGGCCGCAGGACGTCGTAAACTGCCGAAATTAATGAACGAAACCGAAAAACTTATAAGCGATCTGCACCTGCACATTGTATCAAAAGAGCGAGCGGCAACTGAAGCCGAGCAACGCAAAAACGACCTCATTTTATATATTGCACACGACCTTAAAACACCGCTCACATCCATAATAGGTTATCTTTCGATCTTACAGGAATCACCGGAACTGCCGCTGGAATACCGCGCAAAATACACAGGAATAACACTCGACAAAGCCTACCGACTCGAACAGCTGATAAACGAGTTTTTTGATATCACACGTTTTAATCTTCACAACATTGAACTCGAAAACAACCGTATAAACCTCTCGCTCATGCTCAACCAGCTATCTGATGAGTTTTATCCGATGCTCAGTGCTAAAACGCTGACCCTTCGCACCGAAATTCCCGACGGTATCAATATAATCGGCGACTCGGACAAACTGGTTCGTGTTTTCGACAATCTTTTAAAGAATGCCGTGAATTACAGTTATCCCGGCACCGAAATAATGCTTTCGTGCGAATATGTCAATAAATTCGTGCAAATAAAAGTCAGAAATTCTGGCGATGAGATCTCAAAAGAAAAGCTGCCGCGTATTTTTGAAAAATTCTTCCGCACCGATGAATCGCGCTCAACTGCAGATGGCGGTGCAGGATTGGGATTGGCGATCGCAAAAGAAATCGTCGAGCTTCACGGCGGAAAGATCTCTGCGATGTCCTCGCAGGAGTTCACCGAATTCACAGTAATACTACCATTGACAAAATATTCATAAAATCTTAAGAAAGCCTATAGCCTATTTTAAAACAACAAATATCCCCTTCGGGTATTCTTATTTTAAGAAAACCTGAAAGGGGATATTTTATGAAAAACAAAAGACTAATAATTATAATTATCTGCGTAATGCTATGCATCTGCACAGCCATTATCGGCATAACTGTCCACATCTATAAAAACGATGTATTCTTTAATCTTTCCGTAGAAGAAAAGCAACAATTTCGCGAGGCTGAAAGAACAGTGCATAAATATGCCGATTGGAATAACATCGACCGTTCAGAATGGCCCGATGAATTGATCTTATTGTTAAGCCGCAACGAGGAAACGAAGGATTTTGTTCTCTCCTACCCCGACCGAAAAACGTACACATCGGAACCTGATATGTCACTTTATCTAAACTCGGGATCAGTACCTCTTTTTATGCAATGGGATAAACGCTGGGGTTATAAGAAGTACGGCAGTAGTGTAGCAGGAATTACCGGCTGCGGTCCTGTCTGCCTTTCCATGGCGGCAACATATCTTTTAAACAACTGCGACTACTCACCCAACAAAATGATCGACTTCGCGATAAATGAGGGCTACTGTTCAAACGGTAACGGCTCGGAATGGGCATTGATAAGTGAGGGCGGTAAGAAATTAGGACTTGACGTTGCCGAACTTCCGCTTGTGGAAAGCAGGATCAGGAATGCTTTAAAAGCAGATCATCCTGTTATATGTGTTATGGGACCCGGTGACTTTACCACCAGCGGACATTTCATAATCATAACAGCTGTCGATAACGGAATGTACCGTGTAAACGACCCCAACAGTCTTGCAAACTCGCAGAAACTTTGGAATTACAAAACCTTGGAACCGCAGATCAAAAACCTATGGGAATTGAGCATCGGTTAGACCGTTTCGACCTTTATCATATTGGTCGTTCCCGAGATGCCGTTGGTCGTGCCGCCCGTTATGACGATTTTATCACCGCTTTCCAAACCGAACACCTCAACTGAGCGTTTCTTTGCGGTATAAAACAGCACGTCGGTCGACTCGTAGACCTCACACATCACCGGCGTCACTCCCCAAGAAAGAGCCAGTTTATACCAAGTCCTCTCGTCGATTGTCACTCCCAGAATGTCTACCGGCGAGCGAAAACGCGAGACCATCCGCGCCGTCATTCCCGACAGCGAGCAAACGGCAATGACCTTTGCATCAATATCAATAGCCATTCCGCAGGTCGCGTGGGAAATAGCGTCGACCATATTCTTTATCTGAAACTGATTTGTACGGAAGCGCTTGCTATAATGAATGTTATTTTCAGTCTGCTCAGCAATACGTGACATCGTTTTGACAGTCAGCACCGGATATTTACCCGCAGCCGTCTCACCCGACAGCATTATTGCACTCGTTCCGTCATAGACGGCATTGGCTACGTCGGATATCTCAGCTCTCGTCGGCCTCGGCTTGGTCATCATCGACTCAAGCATCTCGGTCGCGGTTATTACCCGTTTGCCTAAAAGGCGGCACTTTGTTATCAGCTTCTTTTGAATAGCCGGTAATTGCTCAAACGGTATCTCAACACCCATATCACCGCGCGCCACCATAATTCCCGCACACTCGGAGCATATCTCGTCGATGTTTTCGACACCGCTTCGGTTTTCGATTTTTGCAATTAGCTCAATGTTCTCACCGCCGTTGGCATTTACAAACGATTTGACATCCAGAAGATCCTGACGGCAGGACACAAACGAGCAGGCTATAAAATCGACTCCCTGCTCAATTCCGAACCGTATATCTTCCTTGTCCTGCTCGCTTAAGTATTTCTGTTTGAGCACTTTCCCCGGGAAACTCATACTCTTTCGATTAGTAAGCTCACCGCCGCTTAAGACCTCGCATATAATATCGTGACCTCGCACTTCCTTAACCCCGAAGATCAAAAGACCGTTGTTAAGCAGTATCCTGTCCCCTACGCTCAGTTCATCGGTAAGCCCTTGATAACTCACCGAAACCCTTTCCTCATCGCCCTCAATGTCATCGGTAGTAAAGATAAAGACATCGCCGTCTTTTAGGGTAATACCGCCGTTTTTAAATGTTTTAATTCTGTATTCCGGACCCTTTGTATCAAGCATGATCGCAATAGGAAGACCCAACTCTTTTCTGGCCGCCTTGATATTATTTATCGTCTCAAGATGCTCGGAATGAGTACCGTGTGAGAAGTTGAGTCTCGCCACATTCATTCCGGCTAAACACATTTCCTTTAATGTTTCCACATCTTTGCAGGCAGGTCCTACCGTGCAAACAATTTTAGTCTTACGCATAATTACTCCTTCGAATAAAAAATAGACCGTTGCTTTATGCCACAAAGGGAATTAGAATAAAGCATTTTTAAATATCAGTAATATTCTTACCCTTTAAAGCCCGAATCCAACAAATAAAATAAAAGTTTTGTCAGAACAAAAAAATGTGTTGACAAAAGCGACAATTATGATATAATAATGGTTGTCGCTAGACAAAATGTGGGCCTTTAGCTCAGTTGGTTAGAGCACCCGGCTCATAACCGGTAGGTCCCGGGTTCAAGTCCCTGAAGGCCCACCACATTATAGGGGTATGGTGTCAACGGTAGCACACCGGTCTCCAAAACCGTTTGTGAGGGTTCGAATCCTTCTACCCCTGCCAAAAAGAAACGACAATTTTCGACAGAAGATTGTCGTTTCTTTTTGTTCTTTTCACTTTTCTCTTTTCGTTCTTCTCTCTTCTCTCAAATTGTCGTTTCCAGAGAAAAGATAAGAGAGAAAAGAGAAGAGAAAAGGCAGCTTTGCTTTGCAAGTGATATTGGGCTTCGCCCAGTTTTGGCGGCGAATATAATATCACTGAAACCGTAGGTTTCAATATCACATTTTGCGTAACAAAATATATCACTCCGCCGAAGACGGAATATCACTTAAAACTAACGGTTATGTAAGAATTCGAATCCATACGCAAAAACGCCAAAATAACTGTATATCGTTATACCGACTTTTCACGCATTTTTTCAGGGCAAAGCAACAAAAATCACCCCCTTGCCATTTTATATCGTATGTGTTATAATCATAGGCAAAGGAGGGTCGATAATGTCGAAGTTTCATAAGATGCTGATTGCAAGCGGTCATTGCGACAAGCGCGGTGCTGCTTTTTGTGCCACAGCAAACAAACTTCCCCGAGGCGAATACGGTATGGTCGCACTTTGCATAAAAGACAATATGCTTAATCTGTACGATGTCGATATCCGCCGCAATATCGGCACCCTTCTATATCAAATCAAATTAAGTGATGTCAAACGCTTAAAGGCACATCGCTTTTTTCTCTGCCGCTCATTGTGGTTCGTTTACCAGGGCTACGAATATTCCTTTAACCATCTGATTGCCGCCCGACGCTCACTAAAGGTAATTCAAGAGGAATACAATAAGCAGTTTTCCAAATAAATGTACATAGAGTTAACAGTGAGTCTGTTTGTGCTGATCATTTCAAAAGCCTCAACGATTTTTCGTTGAGGCTTTTACTTTGTTTTACAGTAATACAAAACGATTCTTATGACAGTCGATAATGCCCTCTTTTCGCAGTTTGCTGATCTCGGCCGACAATCCGCTTCTATCGACCTCTAAATAATCAGCTAACTCCTGTCGGTCAAAGTTGATCACAAAGCTGTTGCAGTTAAAGTACTTTGACTGTGCATTAAGATACGCCAACAGCTTTTCGCGTGTTGTTCTTTTAGATGTGACCGCAATACGCTCATGAAACTGAAGGGATTTTTTGGCAAGTGCTTTCATTAAATTGAATATCAACTGATGATGAAATCCGCATCCGTTTTGGCAAGTGTGTAATATATGCCCACAATCAATGAACATAACCTCGCACGGCTCATTGGCAATGACACTAACCGGCAATGACTCGACCTCGGCACAGGCAAATGCCTCACCGAACAATTCCGTAGCGCCGACGTTTTGGATAATGCTTCGGTTGCCGTAGAAATCAAGCTGAACGACCTGCGCCGAACCGCTTAAAATAATACCGACATACTTGGATCTGGAGCCTTCGGCAAAGATGGTATACTTTTTATCAAACACCTCAACCACAGCACCGAGACAACCAAGCATTCTCAGCAGGTCGTCATCGGCTATTCCGAAAAACAAAGGACATTTATTTAAAATATTTAAATATTTTTTCAATTTTTTCTCCTTTTGTTGAAAATTCAACAGAAATTTCAAACTAATTGTACTATACTAATAGCAGAAAAGCAAGGAGGAACTTTTATGAAAATCGCTTTTTTTGATGCCAAACCCTATGACAAGCCGTCGTTTGAAAAATACGGTCAGCAATACTCGGTCAAATTCAAATACTTTGAGACCAAGTTAAACGAGGATACCGTTGACCTTGCAAACGGGTATGACGGGGTTTGCGTATTCGTGAACGACACTATAAATGCGGCCGTTATTGACCGCTTAGCCGATATGGGAGTTAAGGTGCTTGCTCTTCGCTGTGCAGGCTTTAACAATGTTGATATGAAATACGCCTACGGCAAGCTTCACGTTTTACGAGTTCCTGCCTACTCGCCGTATGCCGTGGCCGAGCATACCATGGCTTTACTGCTCACCTCAATAAGACGTATTCACAAAGCGTATTTGAGAACCCGTGATTTTAACTTCAGCTTAGCAGGAATGACCGGTTTTGACCTGCACGGCAAGACCGTCGGAGTCATCGGCACCGGTAAGATCGGCCGTGTGTTTATCGACATCTGCCGCGGTTTCGGTATGAAGGTCTTAGCCTATGACAAATTTCCTGCCTCAGATCTCGACAACGGCGACACTGTAAAGTACGTTGAGTTAGACGAGTTGTTCAGAAACAGTGACATCATCTCGCTTCATTGCCCGTTGACTGAGGAGACCTACCACATCGTTAACGAAGACTCGTTGAATAAGTGCAAGCGAGGTGTTGTGATTCTAAACACTTCACGCGGTGCATTGGTCGATGCGGAAGCTTTGTTGGCCGGTATCAAATCCCGCCAAGTCGGAGCCGCCTGCCTAGATGTTTACGAAGAGGAGTCTGACCTTTTCTTCGAAGACAACTCGGGTCATATTATGGAAGATGACACTCTGGCAAGACTCATCTCGATGCCCAACGTCATCGTCACCTCGCACCAGGCTTTTTTGACCGAAGAGGCTTTGGAAAACATCGCTGAAACGACCGTCAAAAACATTGTCGGTTTCTTTGAAACTCAGCAATGCCCCAACGAGCTCTGCTATCGCGGCGGCAGTGCAGAAGACTGCAAAAACGGCAAATGCTTTTAAGAAAGGATATGGTATGATAAGAAAAATTATCAAAATAGATGAAACAAAATGCAACGGTTGCGGTGCTTGTGCCGCGGCTTGCCACGAAGGTGCTATTGAGATGGTGGACGGCAAAGCAAAGCTGACCCGCGAGGACTACTGCGACGGATTAGGCGACTGCCTGCCGGCCTGCCCTACCGATGCGATAAGCTTTGAGGAACGCGAGGCTCCCGCTTACAACGAAGCGGCGGTCTTAGCGGCAAAGTCTGCAAAATCGGGGAAAACGAACGGTACTCTTCCCTGCGGCTGTCCCGGTACAAACTCCAAGGCCATTAAACGTGAACCGTTGGCAGCAACTGCCAAATCGGCCGTCACAAGTCAGCTTTCACAGTGGCCGTGCCAGATAAAATTAGTGCCGGTAAACGCACCTTACTTTGACAACGCCAATCTACTTATAGCCGCCGACTGCACTGCCTTCGCATACGGAAATTTCCATAACGACTTTATCCGCAACCACATAACTCTTATCGGTTGCCCGAAGCTTGATGAAGGCGATTATGCCGAAAAACTGACTGCAATTCTCTCCAATAACAACATCAAGAGCCTTAAAATTGTCAGAATGGAAGTTCCTTGCTGCGGCGGAATCGAAAACGCGGCTAAAAGAGCGTTACTCAACAGCGGTAAATTTATTCCGTGGCAGGTCGTGACAATATCGACCGACGGAAAAATTATAGAATAAAATTAAAGGAGAATTTTTATGTTAAACCAAAAAGTACACAAATTACTCAACGAACAGATCAACAAGGAACTCTATTCAGCTTATCTTTACCTTGATTTTTCCAACTATTTCAAGGCTGCAGGACTTGACGGCTTTGCCAATTGGTATATGATCCAGGCTCAGGAAGAACGCGACCACGCAATGCTGTTCTATACCTATTTGCAGAACGAGAATATGCCCGTGACCTTGGAAGCTATCGACAAGCCCGACAAGGTTTTGGACAGCCACATGGCGGTACTCAAAGCAGGTCTCGAGCACGAAATGTATGTAACTTCTTTGATCAACGACATCTACGGTGCGGCCTATGACGTCAGAGATTTCCGCACAATGCAGTTTTTGGATTGGTTCGTTAAAGAGCAGGGCGAAGAGGAAACCAACGCCAACGACCTCATTTCCAAGATGGAGTTGTTCGGCTCCGATCCCAAGAGCCTCTATATGCTCAATCAAGAGTTAGCCGCACGTGTCTACTCTGCCCCGTCGCTGGTGTTATAAGTACCGCTATAATCGAAACAATAACGAAACAACCGCCTGAGACAATCTCAGGCGGTTGTTTCGTTATTTAAATATAAACTTTACAAATCGCTTTTTACCGATTTTCATCACATCATTATTATGCAACACGGTGTTTACATCGTCCCCGGCAACTTTATTGCTATTTAGTTGTACTCCTCCCTGTTTTACAAGACGCAAAAACTCACTTCTGCTCTTTACATATCCTTCAGAAATCAACTCCGGTACAACTTCTGACAGTGTTGTGATGTTGTTTTGTATGAACAACTCCGGTATATCATCAGGGATAGCCTTTTTTGCAAACGCATTTTCGTAGTATAAAATCGCCTTTTGCACATTTTCCTCTGAATGATATAATCCCGTAATTACTTCTGCTAACCTCAACTTAATATCACGAGGATTTGCGCCGTTTTCCAATTCCTTACGAATGCCGTCAACGGTATCAGGGTGTTCATCGGTCGCAAGTTCAAAGTATTTAATAATCAAACTATCCGGAATTTCCATAACCTTTTTGAACATCACTTCGGGCAGCTCGTTGACGCCGATATAATTTCCAAGACTTTTGCTCATTTTCTCTACACCATCAATGCCTTCTAAAATCGGCACAAACAGTGCCACTTGCTGTTCCTGCCCCATTGATTTTTGAAGAGTACGACCCATAAGCACATTGAAGGTTTGATCGGTGCCACCAAGTTCAACGTCAGCTTTAAGTTCAACAGAATCATACGCCTGCATCAAAGGATAAAAGAATTCGTGTATGCCGATGGGAACATTGTTTCTGTAGCGGTTTTGAAAATCATCTCTTTCCAGCATCCGTGCTACAGTGGTTGTTGCGCCCAACTTAAGAACGTCTTCAAAACATAGTTTTGACAACCACTCGCTATTGAAACGCACTATTGTCTTTTCTTTGTTGATCACCTTAAAAATCTGCTCACAGTAAGTAACGGCGTTTTCTTTAACCTGTTCGTCTGTAAGTGCTACGCGACCTTTGGATTTACCGGTAGGATCACCGATTTTACCAGTGAAGTCTCCTATGACGATTACCGCCAGGTGACCAAGTTCCTGCATCTGCCGAATTTTTCGTAATACGACAGCATGACCTAAATGGATATCAGGTGCCGACGGGTCAAGGCCCAATTTGATAATGAGGGGTTGGTTTTTTTCGATTGATCTTTCGAGTTTGGTAAACAGTTCATCCTCGCTTACACAGGTTTGCACACCTTTACAAATGATGCGCAGTTGTTCTTGTGCGGATAGCATAACTTTGGTCTCCTTTTGTTTTATTAACTAAACATTTGCATTAAGTAAGAAAGTTATAAAACAAAAAACTCCCGTCCTTTGTTTCCAAAAGGACGAGAGTGACTCCCGTGTTACCACCTTAAGTTCATAGACAACTCACATTATCTACCTCACAGAGTACGGCCGAAGCGATACTCCTGCACTTGATTACGGTGTGCTTTCCGTCGTAGCCTACTCCTAATTGTTTTGGTACGCAGCTCCAAGATGTATTCACATTTCATATCCACGAGCCTCTCATCAGCCGGCATCTTTCTGTTTGGAATCAGAAATGCTACTATTTCTTTTCATAGCCTTTCTTATGCATAACTGCAAATATTTAATTTGTGGTATAATAACACATTTTATCAGATATGTCAATACTATAAAAAATAACCGAGTCAAACTGACTCGGTCATTTTTCAATTTTTTAATACATTCCGCCTGCGGCACCGGCTGCGGCGGCAGCTGCGGCATCGGCGGCAGGATCCTTTTTATCGGCAACGATAGACTCGGTTGTGAGAACCATCGATGCTACCGAAGCGGCGTTCTGGAGTGCAGAACGGGTAACCTTTGTGGGATCAACAATACCGGCTTCGATCATATCGGTATAGACCTCATTATAAGCGTCAAAGCCGTAGTTAGCCTTACCAGAAGAAACGATCTTATCAACGATTACAGAGCCTTCAAGACCTGCATTGTAAGCAATCTGACGGATAGGTGCTTCCAAGGAATTAAGCACGATAGACACACCGGTCTTAACGTCGCCTTCAACGGTGCTCATCAAAGCCTTGATATCGTTGATTGTGTTGACAAGTGCAACACCGCCACCTGCAACGATACCCTCTTCAACAGCGGCCTTGGTTGCGGCAAGAGCATCTTCAATGCGGAGCTTCTTATCCTTCATTTCGATCTCAGTAGCGGCACCGACCTTGATAACGGCCACACCTCCCGATAGCTTAGCAAGTCTCTCCTGCAGCTTCTCACGATCAAACTCGGATGTGGTGGTCTCGATCTGATTCTTGATCTGACCGATTCGAGCCTTAATTGCATCAGAATCGCCTGCACCGCCGACGATGATGGTATTCTCCTTGCCGACCTTGATCTGAGTTGCACGGCCGAGCATAGTAATGTCGGTATCTTTAAGCTCATAACCGAGGTCACTCGATACGACCTGACCGCCGGTAAGAATTGCAATATCCTGAAGCATTTCTTTTCTTCTGTCACCAAAACCGGGAGCCTTTACAGCAACACAAGTAAATGTTCCTCTGAGCTTATTAACGATAAGGGTCGACAAAGCCTCACCCTCAACATCCTCAGCGATGATGACGAGCTTGCCGCCCGACTGAACCATCTGCTCAAGCAAGGGTAAGATCTCCTGAATGTTAGCGATCTTCTTATCGGTAATAAGCACGAACGGATCGTCAATAACTGCTTCCATCTTGTCGGTGTCGGTTGCCATATACGGAGTGATATATCCGCGGTCAAACTGCATACCCTCAACAACTTCCGAATAGGTCTCGGCAGTCTTGGACTCCTCAACGGTAATAACGCCGTCGGCAGAAACCTTTTCCATAGCCTCGGCGATAAGGTTACCGATAAACTCATCACCCGCGGAAATAGTAGCAACACGGGCAATATCCTTAGTGCCTGTTACTTTCTGCGAATTTGCAACAACGGTCTTCACAGCTGTATCAACGGCAAGCTGAATACCCTTTTTGAGAACCATAGGATTTGCACCTGCTGCAACGTTCTTCATACCCTCTTTAATAAGAGCCTGAGCAAGAACGGTAGCGGTTGTTGTACCGTCACCTGCACAGTCGTTAGTCTTGGTAGCAACCTCTTTAACGAGCTGAGCACCCATATTTTCAAAAGGATTGTCAAGTTCTACGTCCTTTGCAATGGTAACACCGTCATTGGTGATGAGCGGTGCACCGTATTTTTTATCGAGAACAACATTTCTGCCCTTAGGTCCGAGTGTCACCTTGACGGCATTTGCCAACTGGTCAACACCTGCCTGAAGAGCTTTTCTGGCGTCTTCGCCGAAAAGAATTTCTTTAGCCATTTCATTTACCTCCAAATTATTCAACAATAGCAAGAATATCGGACTGACGAACGATGGTCAGTTCCTCACCGTCGATCTTAACGGGGTTACCTGCGTACTGGCTGATAATAACCTTATCACCGACGTTTACATACATCTTAACTTCGTTTCCGTCGACAAAACCACCGGGACCTACAGCAACGATCTCTGCAACCTGGGGTTTTTCCTTAGCCGAACCTGCAAGAATGATACCGCTCTTGGTGGTCTCCTCTGCCTCAACCGACTTAATAACGACTCTGTCTGCCAAAGGCTTAATAGTCATATCAATTACCTCCTGTAATTTTAAATTTAAACGAGTTAGCACTCGATGCCTTTGAGTGCTAAGTATGATTTTACCACACTTTCCAGAAATTTCAAGTACTTTTATAAAATTTCACAAAATTTTCACGAATTTAACGCCACGATACCGAAGTTAAGGTAAAACGCGACAAATAACCACAAAATATACGGCACCATAAGCCAGCCCGCGACCGGTGAAACGCTGAAAAAAACACGAGTTGTGAGCAACACCGCAACAATAAGCAACAACAGCCACACAAGCGCTATTTTTGGCGCTGAGAAGCCGAAAAAGATTATCGGCCAGATGTAGTTGATACCCAGCTGAATTATAAACAGCCGCAATGCTTTGTCCTTATCAAGATCATTGGATTTTGCCACGATAACCGCCGCTATCGACATCAATGTATAAAGAACCGTCCAAACTATCGGAAAGACTATCGGCGGCGGTGACAGAGGCGGTTTGTTTGCATAAGCATAGGCGTCGGTACCGCCCGACAATATATTACTTAAGAATGCCAACCCCAGCACCACTGCCGTTGTGATAATATACGGCTTATATTTCTCCCAGAATTTCATATTACCCCTCCTAATTCTGTTTATATTTATTAGGAGTATTGGCTAAAAATTACAAAAAAATCAAGCGGCAGGAAGACCCACCGCTTGAAGTTATTTAAAATACATATTAAGATTACACTTTATCATACCGTTATAAAGCTTACGCTTTTTATCGGGAGCAATGCCATAAAACTTCTCAAACTCATCGTGAGGGCTGATGATGTAATATTTCTTTCCCTTCTCTTTAGGGAATACCTTGCCCATTGTTTTGTAAAGTTCTTCGGCGGCTCTTATGTCCAAAAGTCGTTCGCCGTACGGCGGGTTGGTGATAACTAATGTTCTGCCTTCGGGAAGCCGGAAGTCCTTGACATCACGAACCTCAGCTGTGACATACTTTTCAACGCCCGCTTTTTCAGCGTTCTCAAGAGTCAATTTAACAGCCGCAGGGTCAATGTCATAGCCCACAGCTCTGAACTCGATATTAGGCAAGATACTGTCCATCGCGGCTTGTCGTGCCTCACGCCAGACCTTTTCATCAATAAAGTGAAAACGCTCAGCAGCAAAAAATTGCCTAAGACCCGGAGCTTGCTTTTTAGCCATAAGTGCTGCTTCAATAAGAATAGTGCCGCTTCCGCAGAATGGGTCGAAGATCTGAGTGTCAGGATAAATGCGTGCCAGATCGCACATTGCAGCGGCCAAAGTCTCCTTAATAGGTGCCGCGTTGGAGTTGGCTCTGTATCCCCTTTTGTGCAGACCGTGACCCGATGTGTCAAGCATAATCGTAACCTGATCCTTCATGATCGAGAACTGAAGCTGATGAACAGGACCTGTCTCCTCAAACCAATTAGTCTTATAAACGGTTTTAAGACGTTCGACGCAAGCCTTCTTGATTATAGACTGACAGTCGGGAATACTGTGCAACTGGGAGTTAAGACTCCAGCCTTTGACGGGAAAAGCATCGTCCTTACCAATATATTCTTCCAAAGGCAAAGACTTGACGCCATCAAAAAGCTCGGTAAATGTAACGGCTTTAAACTGGCCCAAGTTGAGCATTATACGCTCGGCAAAGCGAGAGTTGATGTTAGCCGTTGCTATCATCGAAGCATCGCCGCTGAACAATACGCGACCATTCTCGGCTCTGACATTTTCGGCGCCAATTCTCTTCAGCTCATCGGCCAAAATACCCTCAACACCGAAAAGACAAGGGGCTATTAATTCATACATAACAGTTTTTCCTTTATTTTTTATAAGCTTAAAACACAAGAACTATCAAAACAAAAGGCGACGACTCCCTAAACGGGGAATTCACCGCCTTTACAATTTATTTTACAGTACGCTTAGGACGTCTTGTATCGGGGTTTTTCTTCTTAAGATCCGAGAACTTTTCGTCACTGGTCTGCTTAAACTTTGCCATCATATCCTCAAAAGAAGCTGATTCGCTCTTTTTAGGAGTCCAGACGGGAACCGGCTGAGATGCAAAATCATTAGCGGGCTTTTGCGCGCGAACAGCCTTCGGACCGGAAGGTCTTCTATCTCTGTCCTGGTTCTTCGGTTTGTGATCAGGTGACGGCTCCTGTGCTTTTTTAATACTGAGACTGATCTTACCATCCTCAGAAATATTGAGCACTTTCATTTTAACAACGTCGCCGACCTTAACAAACTCTTTAACATCACTGACATAGGTCTGAGCGATCTCAGAAATATGTACAAGACCCGACTTACCTTCACCTAAATCAACGAAAACGCCGAAATTTGTGATACCTGTTACCTTGCCTTCAACAATTTGTCCAACTTCGATTTGCATGCTTACCTTAGTTCCTCCAAAACCCAAATGAAAAGCTCACCTTTATCAGTCACCCGAAATGTCGATATAGATATGTTCATCCGCATAAACATATCCCAGACGTTCCCTGGCCGCTTTTTCGATAAACTCTTTATCATCGCTGTTTTCGAGCATTCTGGACATTTCCTTAACCTCTAACTGCAGTTGGTCGCGTTTGGCCGAGTCAGCCGCCAAAACCGATTGCAAAGAGTTATACTCCTTTATAAGCGAGCCCAGGTAGAAGATCATCCAGACAGCAAAAATAAACAGTCCGATGCGAACAATAAAACTGCCTCTACGTTTGGTTTCGACTGCCACGGCGATCCCCCTTCTTTCCCTTTAGTGATACTTTAAAGCAATTATACAATAGTTTCACCCATCGTTGCAAGAGTTTTTTGCAAGTAAACACTAAATTTTTAAAAGATTTGTTAATGGTTGACAAAATTCGGTCTGCAAATTTAGATGACGTGTGCAATATTATGTCGAAAATTGTCAAAACTTTGATAAAAATGGTAAAAACCAACCTGGACAAAGTTATTCTGAATGTCACAAAGGATGCAAAAATCCCAAAAATAACAAACGATCTCACCTGCCCTTTAACTGTGAGCAGCAAAAAGGCATAGGTGACCAATGCCGCAAAATGCCAAAAGAGTACGTCCGTAACAAAAGTTGCAACTGTGCTGTTCAGTTTGAATTTTCTTACCGCACGCAAAAGATCATAAACTATGCAAAATGCGCAGCCAAGGCATAACGACAGCAAAAATGTATAGGTTTGAAACGCAACATCTATATGCCCCATTACTTTAACATCCTGCCCAAAAATCCGTTTTTCCTGTCAGCCGTCGAATAGCCCAATGCAATAATATTGCCCTGCAGTTGAAGATCGCCGGTCTCGACTGTAAACCCCAGTACCTTCAGCCCGTCACCGCGAACGGTCATCTTTCCCTTTTCGGTAAGCAATACCACTGTCTGCTCGTCAAAACTGTCGACATCAAGTACCCCCGAAACGGTCATCTTTTCTCTGTTTTCAATTATAACACCATGCTGTGCCTGATTTGCCATCGCAACCACCCTTTCACATGAATTTATATGTGAAAGTCACTTGTAAAATAACAAAACCGTTCTGTCCGAACGGTTTTTAGTTAGTTTATAACTTTATACATAGCCGCGGCCGCTTCTTTTCGAACGACCTCCGAAACGTCAAGCACCTCTACCTTGACGGTTCTTGTGCCAAAACCTATCTCCAGCACATCGCCGACCTTAACATCATAAGATGCACGGGCAACCTTGCCGTTGACCGTCACACGGCCTGCATCGCAAGCCTCGTTGGCAACGGTGCGGCGTTTGATAATTCTTGATACCTTTAAATACTTATCCAATCTCATAAATATCACCTGAGTAAAAGATTAAGCCGCCGAAAAGAATACGGCGGCTTTTCTTTCAAAGAAAAGATTACTTAATAGCTGCTTTGAAGCCCTGACCTGCCTTGAATGCAGGAGCTTTAGAAGCTGCAATAGTGATAGTTTCCTTGGTAAGGGGATTTCTGCCGGTTCTCTCGGGACGCTCGCGAACCTCAAAGGTACCGAAGCCGATGAGCTGAACCTTGTCGCCTGCCTTGAGAGCCTCAGTAACGGTCTCAACGAAAGCGGCTACAGCCTTGTCAGCATCTTTCTTGCTGATACCTGCCTTTTCGGCAATTGCTGCGACTAACTCTGTCTTTTTCATTTTATTTTCCTCCAACTATTATTTATTCAATCAAGGGAATCCCTCGAATTTGAAACTAATTATGCTTGACTCTGTTCCAGATATCATCAAGTTCTACGAGAGTCATTTCCTTCATGTCCTTACCCATTTTCACACACTCAGCTTCAACGAGCTTAAAACGGGCAATGAATTTATCGGTGGCTTTCGCCAATGAGTCCTCGGCATCGGTTCCCACAAATCTCGAAACATTGACCATTGAGAACAGAAGATCGCCGAACTCTTCGTTTATATCGGCCTGAACACCCGACTGAACGGCGTCTTTAAGCTCCGCGGTCTCCTCTGAGATCTTTTCGAAAGCACCGCTCATTTCGTCCCAATCAAAACCGGCCTTGGCGGCACGCTTTTGGACCTTAGCAGCACGAAGCAACGCAGGAAAAGCTCTCGGTACACTTTCCAACGTATCGGTGTACGATTCCTGATGCTTTTCAACACGCTTGATCTTATCCCAATTATCGAGCACCTCAGCCGATGTATTAGCCTCTACATCGCCGAAAACGTGCGGATGCCTCAAAATAAGTTTTTTAGTGATGCCGTCGACGACCTCATCAAAGGTAAACTCGCCGTTACGTCTTGCAATATCAGCATGGAAAACTACCTGCAACAAAAGGTCGCCCAACTCTTCACAAAGAGCCGTACTATCGTCAAGGTCGATCGCGTCAGCCGTTTCGTAAGCTTCCTCCAACAAATCACGGCGGATACTCTTATGAGTCTGCTCGATATCCCACGGACAACCACCGGGTTCGCGAAGAATTTTCATTACTTCTAAAAAATCTTCGATACTATATTTTTCTCTTTTATAAGAAGTTTTGGATATCATTTGTACAGCCTCAACAAAACGCATTGGTATATTTGGTAAAAATTGACGGTATTAATTCAATTTAGACCATACTTTATGTCTATTTTACCTCATAATCCCGAATTTTGCAAGTACTTTTGCAATTTTTTCTCCTTTTGGCAAAGAAATTATGTCATCTTTTACCAGTGCACGCAAAATTGCAAGGAAAATTACATACACAACAGCCGCAACACCGATTGCAACAACAGTAGCGAGACTGCGTGAAATCCCTAAATGAGCAAGCCCAAACACAGTGCCCCAAGCGGCGGCACCGCAGGCAATGCCGGAAATCAGAAATTTGCCCACGCAGGTATAGAGGTTCGGCATAACACCGCTGTATTTCACAAAGCAAATAAAGTTAGCGATACAAATGTATGCGTAACAAACAGTAGTACCGATGGGAACACCAAAAATGTTGATCTCAGGTGTTCCGACGAGAATGAAATTGATAACAATCTTCAGCACCGCACCGACAGCAATATTACGAATCGGAACCGACTGCCTGCCGATCGCCTGCAACATATTAACTATCGGCGAATTGAGTCCCGCAAAAATAGCACAAATTCCCAATACTCTAAGGTTAGGAGCGGCAACCGCAATCATACTTTCATTTGAATAAAGGATATCCAACATGCCGTCTGACACAGCGAAAATACCGCAACCCACGGGAATAGCGATCAATGCGGTAGTGCGGATGATCGAACCGACACTGCGTTGCATTTCTCCCCTATCCCTCTTGGTCCAGGCAGTAGCCAGTACAGGAATAGCACTAACACCCAAAACCGAGGTCAGCACGGGAACGAGATTATATATCGAAAACGCAAAGCCGCGGTGACAACCGTACAAAGAGTTCGGCAGATCAACCGTCCAAACATACTCCAAGTTATTCGCATTTGCCTTTGCGACCTCAGAAGCGATAAACGATGCATAGTTTGTGCTGAAATACAGAGGATCGCTCTGCAAAGCGTTCGCCAGCTGTTTTTGAACCATTACAACATCGATAAGACTTGTTATATTATTTACAAGCGAACCTAAAACTATCGGAACCGCGACTAACAAAAGGCTCTTTAAAACAACCTTTCCGGACTCCGGCTCGGGAGCTGAGTTTAACTGCTCTTTGGTGAAGAATACATCCTTTTCACGGCGGTATTTCACAACAAGATATCCCGAACTGAACACCGTTCCCAGCGTGATTCCAAACAACGCACCTGCTGCTGCAAGCGAGTAGCTTTTAGTTGTGAGAATGATAACATATGCAAACAAAAGCCCGAAAACGAGCTTGCCTACAGCCTCTATGACCTGGCTTACGGCGGTCGGTGTCATATTACGAAGACCTTCATAATATCCGCGGTACGCCGACATAATACAGCAGAACAGCAAGCACGGAGCAATGGCAACTATTCCCCAAAACGAACCGGGGTTGAAGACATTGAACGGATGTCCGGTCATAAGTACCGCCAGAACCAGCATCAGTACAAATCCCGTACCGCCGGTGACAATGAAAGCCTTTTTAGCAATATCCAGCGTCCGTTTTACGTGCTTATAGCGTCCGTTTGCCACGTGTTCTGCCACTATTCTCGAAATAGCTATGGGCAGACCTGCCATTGCTATTGAGTACATCGGCACATAAAGATCATAGGCAGTCGAAAAATAGCCCATTCCCGTAACATCGAGAATGTACTCACTGCCGAGCGGTATTTTATAAAAAGCACCCAATATCTTTACAAGCGCCGTAGCAAGCATGAGTATCGCCGAAGCGTGCATATAGCTTTGCGGACTGTTATTATTCTTTAAAGTTTTTGTTTTATTGTTCATTTAACGCCTCACAAAGATTTTATCCAATCAATAAGGAGATTAAACCATCCGTCGGCACGGTCGCAATGGAGCGTATCAGTGTAAGTATCAGCCGAGTTATCATCGGCACCGTCGGAAACCATTCTGATTGAAATATACGGCTTATTAAAACGCGAAGCCACCTCAGCCACGGCCGCCGACTCCATATCGCAGGCAACGGGGTTAAAAAGCTCGCTCAAAGCATCGTGCTTTTCCTTGTCACAGATAAAGCTGTCACCCGTGACAAAGGCACCGGTTCTTACAAAGGGGAACTTGCGTTTGACATCCTCAACAAGCGCCGTGTCACACTCGAGCGGCTCGTTCTGACCCGGCTTCTGCGACGGTTTATATCCGATTGCAGTCAGGTCAAAATCGTGCTCGTAAAGCGCGGTTCCGACAACCAAATCGTACTTTTTAGCGTCGCCGAAGCCACCCGAAAGACCTGCATTGACGATTATATCACACTTATCGGCGATAAGCGTTGCGGCGATCGCGGCATTGACCTTGCCGATACCGCTGCATATAATATGAAGTTCAACACTTCCGCTTTTTGTCGGCACGGTTGCGGTGTGACCTTTGAGACCGCAGATAGACTGCGGTTTCAGCCACTCATCCAACGCCCTCTCGATATGGACATACTCATCACTATCAGCAATAACTATGCCTATTCTCTTAACATCAGCCATTGCTTTCCTCCGAAGGCTCTTCCACCGGCTCGCCGTCCTCAAAAACGACGCTGTCGGCATCGCCGTAAACACCGCTTCTCAAAGCTTCAAGTTCCATTTTTAAAACCTCTACTCTTTCGACAGCCAAGTCGAATTCGTTATCGTCAACTGCAATATTTTTAAGTTTTCTGTAGGTCAGTCTTCCCAACTTTTCATAAGCCTTTTTAAGATCGGAGCAGACCTTTGCTATCTGGATATTGCTCTTCTGATCGTAAATAAACTCACCTGTTTTGATCTCCAAAGTCTCAATAAATTCCTTTGCTTTGTTTACGAATTCCATAGTGTGACCTCCTAAATTTATTTCAACAAGCTGTACTTGTTGTAGAATTCAACAATGGCATCTTTCCTCTTAAGTATTACATCGAACTGCGAAATATACTCATAAGGATATTTAAAGTTGAACACTCGCTCAATATTGTTGCCGTTGGGTTCTCTTAGCTTTGTAACACCCGAAGCACCGCAGGCTAAAATAGTATGCGTTTCGTCCATTATGTATACGTTATAAAGTCCTTCGTACCCTGCCTTGCAATAGCCGACATTTTCTAAATTTCCGACTGTCTTGCTCTGCCTGTACATATAGTAAGGTCTTATTCCCTTTTCGCTGAGTTTGGTGTAGGCGTAATCGACCATTTTCTCGGCATCTGTACCGTGGTCAGAACCAAAAGCGTAACCGGACCCTGTAAGGTTGGAAGCACGCTTCATCGACAGAGAATGAACCGTTATGTTTTCGGGATCAAGTTCAAGACACTTATCGACCGAATCACAAAAACTTTGAACCGTATCACCGCTAAGCCCTGCTATCAGGTCCATATTGATATTATCAAATCCACACCCGCGGGCCAATTTAAAAGCCTCGACCGTCTGAGCCACTGTATGCCTGCGACCGATCGATTTTAGTACATCATCATTCATAGTCTGCGGATTGATGGAGATCCTTGTCGCTCCACCTTTTCTTATAGCCATCAGTTTATCACGCGTCACCGTGTCGGGTCGACCTGCCTCAACAGTATATTCAACAAGCTGTGACAGATCAAAGTTGGCTTTCACCGCGTCGAAAATACGTGTCAGTTGCTCGGCCGACAGTGCCGTCGGTGTTCCTCCGCCAACGTACACGGTCATCAGTTTCAAACCGCATTGTTTTGCCAAGTCGGCTGTATATTTTAATTCCTCAACAAGCAGATCGACATATTGAGGTATCAGTTTTTTAGCCTGCTCCACCGAGTGCGAAACAAAGGAGCAATAATTGCAACGGCTTGGGCAAAACGGGACTGAAATGTAAAGGCTGAAGGAATCGGGTCTCGACTCCGAAATCGCCTTTTCTTCCTTTTTGTGACATTCCAGACAAAGGGCAGTCTTTTTCTCGCTTACAAGCAATTCGTTTCTAAAATACTCTACTGCCTTTTCCTCACCGTCGGTCTTTAAAAGCTTGGCGATAAGCTTAGCGGGTCTGACGCCCGTAAGTATTCCCCACGGCGAACTGTAGCCTGTAATGCTCTTAAGACAGTCGAAAACCATCAATGCAAGCTTTCGCTCGCACAAGGTAAACAGTTCCTCATCGTTACCGCTCGCAAAACCTTCTCGCTCCTCAAGTTTACCGCCTAACGAGAGCTTTACCGAAAGTTTTACCCCCTGCTCCGACTCCACAGTCGAATAAATGCAGTAATCGTCAGAGTAATCGACTTCGTCCGGCTCACTCGAAAATGTGAACTTATCGAACGGCAGAAACAGCCTGCACAGTTTTTCTATCTCATACTTAAAATCTTTACCAATATTTATAAGTTGCATACCTGCTCCTTAATACTGTAAATAAGGGTTCTTTAGCTTTTCCTCTTCCAAATTGGTCTTTTCGCCGTGTCCGGGATAAACGGTCAAACAGCCGGCAAGGCACTTCAATTTATCGAGCGACATTATCATATAACCCATATCGGATCCCGGAAAATCAGTCCTTCCGATCGACCTTTTAAACAAGGTATCTCCCGAAAAAAGACAGTCGTCTATTTTGAAGCAGACACTGCCTCGCGAATGTCCCGGAGTGGCAATGACCTCAACTTCTGAGCCGCCGACCTTAAACCTATCGCCGTCATCAAAAAGAATGTCCGCACGCAAATTACTGTCGACCGCAGGATAAATGCCTGCAAAATTATTTGAAAGATTGAAGTCGTCGTCATAAAGTCCCTTTTCGTCCAAAGCGCTTATAAGCACAGGCGCGCCGGTACGTTCTTTAACAAATGAAACTGCGGACAAATGGTCAAAATGACCGTGAGTCAGCATTATATAACGGATCTTTTGAGGGTTCTCAGCAATATAATCAGCTATAACCTTCTCGGGAAACCCGGGATCGATGATTATTGCCTCATCACCCACTTCTACTATGTAGCAGTTGGCGGCAAGCGGTCCTGCAGAAATCGTAGTTATCTTCATTTCTTTCTCCAGATATCGGTATCAAGCAAAATTGTGACGGGTCCTGTGAGGGTAGCGTTTATAGTCATATCTGCACCGAACTCACCGGTTTTAGCATCGTTGACGCCGTTTTGCTTTAAACACTCAACAAAGTGCATATAAAGTCGATCTGCGCCTTTAGGCTCCATAGCACCGATAAACGACGGTCTGTTGCCCTTTTTAGTATCCGCACAGAGAGTGAAGTTCGAAACCGTCAGCACACTGCCTTTTACATCTAAAACAGACAGATTCATCTTATCGTTTTCATCACAGAAGATCCTAAGATTAGAGACCTTGGCGGCCATAAGCTCGGCTTCGGCTTCGGTATCTGAGTCAGCAACACCCAACAGCACGAGCAGTCCGTTTTTACCGTCGCCGACCGTTTTACCGTCGACAACTACCTCGGCAAAATCCATTCTTTGAATAACAGCCTTCATAAACACACCTACTGATTAGTTCTCACAACGCTGAAAACGCCCTGCAACTTCTTGATCCTCACAATAACATTATCAAGATGCTCTCGGCTTTCAACGCTTATAGTAATATTTATCGCGCAGTTTCCATCCTTCAATTCACGGGCATTGATGGCATGGACCGCAACGTGCAGGTTGCCGAGCAGGATCGAAAGATCTGCAACGATACCGTCGCGGTTGACGGACATAATATTGATCGTCGAATCAAACCGCTCGGAACGGACAACATTCCAATATGCCGGAATCCAACGCTCAGGCTCCGCGGCATCTTCCATATTTTGCGGAACATTGTTACAGTCTTTTTTATGAATGGAAACACCGTGACCGCGAGTGATGAATCCTATGATATCGTCACCCGGTATTGGTGCACAGCAACGCGAAAGCTTGATAAGACAGTTGTCGATACCTTCGACAACAACGCCCTCGGAAGATTTTGTTACCTTCTTCTGTGTGACGAGATCATCGATCTCAACCGGCTTAGAGGATTTTACGATCTTTGCGTAATCCTCTTTGGCTCTCGGCATTATCTTAGAAAGCAGGATACCGCCGTAGCCTATCGCCGCATAGAATTCATCAACGCTGTTGCATTTAAAGCGTGTGGCAATATCGGCAATAAATTTACTCATTTCCTCATCATCAAGACGGATATTATTGCGGGCAAATTCACGTTCAATATCGTTTCGGCCGGTTTCTATGTTTTCAGCCTTACGCTCGCGCTTAAACCAAGAGCGGATCTTTTGCTTTGCCTGGTTGGTTTTGACGATATTCAGCCAATCGCGGCTCGGTCCGTGACCGGCTTGATTAGAGGTTATGACCTCGATCAGCTCACCAGTCTTGACCTCGTGGGTCAGCGGCACTATTCTGCCATCGACCTTGGCACCGACCATCTTAGTACCAATAGCCGAATGAATTGCAAAAGCAAAGTCAATTACAGTAGACCCGACGGGCAGATTAATGACATCGCCTTTAGGCGTCAAGGCATAGACATCCTCTTGAGAAATGTCGGTCTTGATAGACTGAATGATCTCTTCGGCGTCATCGGTATCACGCTGGTTATCGAGTATCTGACGTATCCACGAAAGACGCTCGTCAAATGCGTTATCCTTGCGTTTTATTCCGTCCTTGTACTTCCAGTGCGCCGCAATACCGAACTCGGCTGTACGGTGCATTTCCTCGGTTCTTATCTGAATCTCAAACGGAATGCCCTCTCTGCCTACAACGGTCGTATGCAACGACTGATAAAGGTTGGGTTTGGGCATCGAGATATAGTCCTTAAAACGACCGGGAATAGGTCTGAACATATCGTGAACAACACCCAAAATATTGTAGCAATTAACCACCGTATCGGTAATGACACGAACGGCGTAAATGTCGTAGATCTCCTCAAACGACTTGCCCTGCATATACATCTTGCGGTAGATGCCGTGGATCGATTTAACGCGGCCTTCAATACGAATATTCGGAACAAACTCCTCAACACGTTCCTTGATACGCGTTTGGATCTCCTCCAAAAACTTCTCGCGGTAGTTCTTTCTGATACTGAGTGAGTTTTCTATCTCGTGATATGCCACGGGATCAAGGTGCATAATCGCCAAATCTTCAAGCTCTTCTTTTAAGGCTCTGATACCAAGTCTATGAGCAATAGGAGCAAATATCTCGACGGTTTCATACGACTTGTCTCTCTGCTTGTGCAGCGGCATAGCGTCAATAGTGCGCATATTGTGAAGTCGGTCAGCAAGCTTGATGATGATGACGCGGATATCGTGCGACATCGCGATGAACATCTTGCGGATATTTTCCGCCTGCAGACTTTCCTTAGATGCCAGCGGAATTTTACCGAGCTTTGTAACGCCGTCAACAAGTTCAGCAACGCTCTTGCCAAACTCGTTTTCAATATCCTCAAAAGTAGCCTCTGTATCCTCAACAACATCGTGAAGGAATGAAGCCGCTATCGACTCGCTGTCCATACCGAGACCTATTACGATTTTGGCAACGGCCAACGGATGCATAAAATACGGTTCACCCGAAACTCTTTTTTGACCGTTATGCGACTCGACGCATTTTCTGAATGCGCGTTCAATAAGATCGCGGTCATAAGAGTCACTGCACGGCTGAGAATCCAAAAGATCCATAACGGAATTCAAGTATCTCTCAGTCTCCAACAACTTCACCCTCCCTCATAAGTTTTAGTTTTTTTAATATCGGCGCACTTTCCAAGTCTGCCTTGCCACTGAAATTCGCCAGCATATAAAAGCCGTCAACCAAAGTGACTATCCCCAATTCAATCAAAGCAGTCAATGCGATCTCGATCTTCGCAAGAGAAAGCTTACCGAAAAGGTCGACCTCAATGTGCTCACGTCTGGCAGTTTTCCTAGACCGGATATAACGGAACACTAAAACGATATCATCCCTTATAGGGGTTATTTTTGCAATATCCTCTGCGGTCAGTACGTCCGCTTTAAGATCCTCCAGCTGTTGCAGTTCAGCAACCAGTGTCTCGTCGTCCAATCCCGAATAACGCATTGATTTAATGATTATCGAGACACACTCAACATTATTATATACGTTTATGTCGATATTTACTGCCAAATCGACTGTATCGCCCACACGGTATATAAAATTTTCGACCGTCATACCAAAAAGCAACGCCTGGTAATCATAACCCTCTTTGCGAAGGCGAAGCCTTAAATGCTTTCCGCCTGCCAGAGGTTGAATACCTGTGATCTCTGAACCCATAACCGCAAACAGCGGCACTGAATTACCCGCGCCATACGGTTCCATAGCACGTAACGCCTTAGCGGCATCGACCGAGAAAGCACGAGGTTTTATTTTGCAATCGGGTCGCACCTCAGCAAAGGTCATTGGCTGAGATTTTGCATAATTGTTTAAACTGTTTCTCAAAAGCGGTATTTTCTCTTCTAAGATGGTAAGACCTGCGGCCAACTCGTGACCGCCGAACTTTTCCATACAGTCGGCCGAGCTCTGCAAAGCATTGAACAGCGAAAAATCGCCGATGCTTCTGCCTGAACCTACCGCCTTGTCACCGCATTTTGAAATAACGATACACGGCTTACCGTACTTTTCAGTTAGTTTTGAGGCAGCAATTCCGATAACACCAACGTGCCAATTAAATCCGTCGACAACAATAACACGATGATGGTTATATCCCTTTTGCTCGATGGTGTTGCAGGCTTCCAAAAAGATATCCTGCTCAATTCTTTGACGCTCGGCATTAAGTCGGTCAAGACAGCCTGCGTAATAGACCGCATCCTCCATCGACTCTGACAACAAAAGCTTTACAGCTATATCAGCATTAGCCATTCGGCCTGCGGCATTTATCCTCGGACAAAGCGAAAAAGCCGCGTTGCCCGATGTCAAATACTTTACGTTGGCGACTTCCATCAACGCTTTTACACCAACATTCAAGCGACGGTTAAGCATCTGGATACCGACATCAACGATAATACGGTTTTCTTCTCTTAACGGCACTATATCGGCTATTGTACCAATAGCAACTAAGTCGGCATATTCATATAACATTTCTTCGCACGGTCTGCCTTCCAAAGCACACACAAGCTTAAAGGCCGCACCTGCACCGCAAAGATCGTGAAATATCCAGTCACAATCCTCATCCAAATGAGGGTCAACCACCGCATAAGCCTCAGGCAATTCGCCAAGACTTAAATGGTGGTCGGTAACAACAACATCAATGCCGAGTTCCGATGCGTGAGCAATTTCTTTTACGGCATTTATACCGTTATCGACGGTGATAATAAGCGTGACACCGCTATCAGCAGCACGGTCGATAGCACCGATAGATATACCGTAACCGTCCTTTTCGCGGTCAGGGATGGTGTAATCCACATCCGCACCGCGGTATCTTAAATATTTCATCAAAACCGCAGTAGCGGTAACACCGTCGCAGTCGTAGTCGCCGAAGATCAGAATTTTCTCGTTAGATTCAAGTGCTATGTTAATACGTTCAACAGCCTCGGTCATTCCGCTTAAGTCAAAGGGATCGGAAAACTCGGGCTCTTTGCCTAAAAATTGCTCTATCTCATACGGTTCATAAAGACCGCGCGAAAAAGCGATGAGCACCACAATCGGATCAAGGTCGCATTCTTCAGCCACAGCCGATACAGCTTCCTTGTCAATATCGGGAAAAACCCACTTCTTATAATTCACGGCACTCACCTTCCTTTCAAAAATGCACATACTATTCCAAAATATAAAATATATGTAATTTTAACACTTTTCTTAGATTTTTTCAATATCTTTTGCAAATAATATTGCGGTACTTTTATAATTTGGAGACAAAAATGGCTGAACATTTTAAATATTATTTGATTTTATTTCTTTTCGGCTTTTACGGCTATGGGTTTTTAGAGGTTTTGTGGCGCGGATTTACCCATCCGACAATGAGTGTGGCAGGCGGAATTGCCATAATTTTTATCGATTATATAAGCACAAACCTCAAAGAACTTCACATCCTCTATCGTGCCATTATCTGCGGAGCATTCATAACCGCAATCGAATATATTATCGGCTATGTTATGAACATAAAACTCGGAGCCGAGATATGGGACTACTCGCTGATGCCTTTAAATCTCTCGGGTCAGGTCTGCTTTTCATTCTCAGTGCTCTGGTGTGCCATCTCCGTGCCGATAATGCTTATTTTCGGTCGAAAAAAGCGACAGAAAACACCTTACCTAAACTAAAAGTTTAGTGCAACTTCTTGACCGCGCGCCGTTGATGTGATATACTTGTTGGTTGTAAAGGAGGTGTGCATAAATGTCCGAAAATCTTAAAACTATCGCCACAAACAAAAAAGCATTTCACGACTATTTTGTCGAGGAAAGCTTTGAGTGCGGTATCGAGCTTTGCGGAACTGAGGTCAAATCCATCCGTCTGGGCGGAGTCAACCTCAAGGACTCGTGGTGCGACATCGACAAGGGTGAGGTTTTTGTTCGCGGTATGCACATCAGTCCTTATGAAAAAGGCAATATCTTCAACCGCCAGCCGACAAGAGAGCGAAAACTGCTTTTGCACAAAAAAGAGATAAACCGACTGATCGGCGTTATCAAGCAGCAGGGCCTGACCCTTATCCCTTTATCGCTTTATTTCAAAGGTTCTCTTGTTAAGGTTCAGCTCGGTGTTTGCCGCGGTAAAAAGCTTTACGACAAACGCGCTGATATGGCAAAGCGGAGTGCTGAACGAACCATTGAGCGTGAAATGAAGGAAAGGAACAGATAATATGCGTTACGAAGTTATACATCTTAAAGAGTTTTATCCCGTTCTCGACCGCAACGGTGCCGACCCAACATTGGAAATGATGATCCAGGACGACATTCTGCCCGATAAGCCGAGACCGTCTATGATCGTTTGCCCGGGCGGCGGTTATCATATGATCTCCAACGGCGAAGCACAGAACGTCGGATTTGAGTATATGACTATGGGTTGCAATGCCTTTGTTATTCGTTATTCCATCAAGCCGCATCAGTTTCCTCAGCAGTTGATCGAACTCGCCTGTGCCGTTGATTACGTTGTCACTAATGCTAAGAGCTGGAACGGTGACCCTGAGAAGACCTGCCTTATCGGCTTCTCAGCCGGCGGACATTTGGCAGCAAGCTACTGCACCTTGAGGAACTGCGACGAAGTAAAGGCGTTTATCCCTGAAACAAAGCCCGTTCAGGCGGCCATTCTCTGCTACCCCGTTATTACTGCCGAATTGCCCACTCATTTGGGTTCGTTCCAGGTACTTTCGGGCAAAGAGGAATGGGATGAGGACGATACCGAGAGACTGTCGTGCAACCGCCACGTTGACCCGTCAATTACTCCGCCGACCTTCATTTGGACCACGGCCGATGACTTCGTGGTTGATGCAAGCAACACCTTGAAATACGCAACAGAGCTCCAGAAAGCTAAGATTCCGTTTGAGTTACATATATTCCCCACAGGATATCACGGACTTACCACCTGCCGTTACAGCACGGTCAATAACACCCGTCATCCTATGTGTGAATATATGAATTGCTGGACCGATATGACCAAGAAGTGGCTTAGAACCATTTTCAATATTTAAACCTGTAACCGCCGTTATTGGCGGTATATATGGGGATGTAAAGGTTTCGACAGGGATTTTGAACTGCGATAAGCATGCAGCGTTACGGTTACGCTTTGAAGACCGAAATTTTAAAAATAACTGACAAAAATACAGTTGCTTTTGCAGCTTAATTAAGCTGCCGTTCTGCCGCTGAGTACCGCGGCGGCGGTTAGAGCGTCATTTTGCGGTGAACGTGAGCAGATGAGTTTCTCGGCTCTGCCACGGCGAGAGGATACCAAGCGCTAAAGCCTTTTTGTCGGCGTTAGTGTAAGGGAATCTCAAATGACAAAATAAGCATGTAGAAAGTTGCAGGAATGAATTTTTGGACGCGGGTTCGATTCCCGCCATCTCCACCAAAATCGACAGGGTTCTTCTGAGCCTTGTCGATTTTACTTTTTACCTCTTCACTCTTCACTTTTAACTATTTTCTGCTTGTCGACCTTCGGCAAGGAATATTCTCGCGTTTCCTGCATAGAATTACTATTGACAGATAATGCTTTTTGTAGTATATTTGTCATGAAGAGACTACCATTTGTCTCGGAGACCTCCGTCGTGCTCGGAGCAGTTTCCGAACTTTGTGTGGTCTCTTTTTCATTTATAATCACAACATCATGTAAGACCACCCTTTATGCTCCTTTGGCTTGTTTTTTCTATTTCATTTTGAGCAATGCTTTCGATAGAATTAACAAACAGACTACGATTAGAAACCGAATCGGTATCACAATCAGAGAATTTTTAATGTTTTACTTGACATCCTCGGATGATTTAGGCATAATATGTGTAGAAGGGTTAACGTTGATATCACTCTGGTATTGTACCTGAGTAATGCCTTGCGTTGACCCTTCGTTTTATTATAAATTATTTCATATTTTGTCGTAAAGCAAAGTATTTCACTATAAGCGAAAGTTCAAACTTATACAACAAAAAAGCAGAGCATACGCTCTGCTTTTTATTTATTATCAGTTGCTGATCTTATATGTAACCGTTATCTCCTGGATCCTGTAGTGACCCGAGGAATCGGGGTTGGTTATAGTCAGCTTTGTGCCATTGATGTTAGAAACAGTCGTCGTAGCCGTACCCACGCCCGATACGGTACCCGTCGAGAACTGAGTATTGGTCTTAAAGTGGTTGCCTGCCGCAGTTGTAAACACAACAGTATCAATCTTATAGCCTGTCGGCACAGAAACTGTAAGGGTATTCTTTCCGTAGATTCTGATTGCCGTACCCGTAGCATAGTATCTCGGCGGAGTGCTTCCGTTATTCTTTACAGCAGAAACAGTCACATCTTCGAATGTAACCGAGCTAAAATCAGCACCGTTTGCATAGTTCTCGTCGTAGAAGTTAACGGTTGCTTCCTTTTCCTTGCCTGTTGTTGCACCGGGAATTGACTTGAACGACTGACAGCCTATATACGTATAGGTAGTAACGCCGTCAACCGTGGCATAAATGACAAACAAGAAGTATTCATTGATAACCGATTCGGAAAGGTCCTTTAAGCATATCTGATACTGATAACCGTCGATCTCAACCGCGTCGGCATAAATGGTCGATCGCTTAATGGGTGTCTTAACTGCATACTGTGACGAAATATACCAATCAGCCGATATATCCGAAGCGCTAAGCGGTGCAACAATGAATCCGATCTCACTGGCCGTTCCAACCACAGAAGCCGGAAGTGCACCTCTGGCCCTTATGCCTATAGTACCGTCATTACGGAAACTGAACGCATTATCTGCGGCAGTTGCGATAGGTGCCGCTGTGAAAGCTTGACCTGCAGTAACGCTGATCTCCTGACCGGGGAAATAAAGTTTGCCGTTTGTATCGGTGAAATAGCCTGCGGTTGCAGGAACGGTAACCTTACCGCCACTGATATTAACCGTTTCACCGCCGAATGTAACGGTGTTCGGTGTAACTACACCGGAATTGCCGCCGGAAGCAATACCCGACGGTGTAGGCATATCATCGGGAATCTCCTGACCAAACATCAAAAACGCAAATTCGGGATAGTCAACAAAAACATTACGGACACCGGTCATTGACTGGACCGCATCATTTCTACCAAGTTCCCAAGTATCAACGGGATCTTCTTCCATCCAACGAAGAAGCACGTCCATATTCTCCATAACGCCAGAGGTGCCCCACATTTTACTGTAGATGGTGCTGTTACCCCAACGAGTATAAACGTAAAGCACTATTCTTGCACAGTCACCACGGAAGTTTTCACCCGGATCGTAATAATTCGAGCTTTCGCCGTAAGCTGTATTACCTCTCGAGCTATTTTCTCTTGAAAGTGCCGGACGGATCATCATAACATCGTCTTCCTGACGCGATTCATCACCCTTACTGTTAGGCCAGGTGTGTTCACGGTTCCAGGTCGAGCCGCCATCCCAAGTACTGCTGCCCAATGTAGCTGAATAGAAGAAACATATCTTTGAGGTATCGCCGCGTACACAGTCAGCATACTTCAAAAGAGTCTTATTAGCATCATAGTTGTTTTGGGTATGATGCTTAGCGGTCATCATATCCTGCAAGGCTTCATGCAGGTCGCTGTTTTGCGCGTTGCTCTGAGTAGTGCCGCCACTATACAAAGATAGCTTGTCATACGTATAATTTCCCGTATAATAGCTATTGGCATAGGTAGTCAAAAAAGTTGCAAGTTCCTCATGAGCACCCCAGTTTGCAACGATGGATTTGCCATTCCAAGCGTTGCTTACAATATTATAATCGACATCCGAAGCACTTGTATAGCCTGTCGGTGTTGTGGCAGAAGCGGCAAGGACCGAAACATCTATACCGACAAACATACCAAATATGATTGCGATGGACATTACAATACTTAATATTTTCTTCATAAAAGCACGTTCCTTTCAGAAAATAGGATATGCGCATAAAATTTCATAATAATTATACCATATTTTACAAAAATTGCAAGGGTTATATAGAATATCACTGTTTTGTTGAGATCGGAACAAAAAATGCAAATGAACATATAGTTTGATTAAAAAATTGACACAATTTTTCAAAAAAGACTTGCATTTTCATAACATATATGTTATTATACCATTCGTGGCTTGGGGGTATAGCTCAGCTGGGAGAGCGCTTGAATGGCATTCAAGAGGTCAGCGGTTCGATCCCGCTTATCTCCACCAGAAAAAAGCACTTCGTAAGAAGTGCTTTTTTCAATTAAATCCACCCCTTCGGGTGGAATAAATCGTCTCATACGATGAAATCCCCTGTGGGGATGAAATCCGCCTAGACTGCGGAATAGCGGATTTAATTTCATCTGAGTGAAACGAAGATTTCATCAGCGATAGCTGATTTCATCCTTGCGTCAGCAAGGATTTCATTATTTATGCAAAGAGTCAAATTTTACTCAAACAAAAAAGCAGAGCTTTCGCTCTGCTTTTTTAGTTTACTTTTAGTGGAAGTACATCTTCTGTCCCTTCAACTGATAAACGTGAACATAGTCAATAATAAACTTGTTGGATTCGGTCCACTCCTTATTACCGTCAGGCACAACGAATTCTCTTGCCGAGAAGCCGACAGCCATACTAAGTCTCAAGAATGCCGGTGTCGAGAAGGCCGACTTTGTAACCTCAAGCTCAGCCTTTCTTGCATTCTCAACAGTAGTGCCAAGGCTTGCGGCCGACGAAGCGTTACCGAATACCATAGCAGCGGTTGCATAGTCGTAACGAGAGGTAACCTTACCGTCGATGGTAAAGTAAAGCTCGTTAGCATCCCAACCGTAACCGAAGGTGTGGAAATCAAGATAGAAGCCTCTGTTATCAGCATTGTACTGAATGTTAGACTTGTTAAATGCGTAACCGTTAGGAATTCTGAAGTTGTACTTGGACAAAACGGTACGGATACCGGTGGTGTTGATCCAAGCGAAGCTGTTCTGGAGTGTCAAGTGACCAGCGCCGTAGGATTCGTTAACGTCGATCTCCATACGTCCAAGGCCCTTATCGAGGTACTGATTATCAACCCACAAAGAGGTCCAGAAGCCCTGACCGAAGGGTTTGAGACAGCTGGTCTCAACATAACCGTACTGGAAAGTCATAATATCTTTAGTGGTCAAATGGCCGCCATAGTAATACTTATCGTCATAGGCAGCGCAAATATAAAGCTTGCCGTCCTTGACATAGTTGTTGTTGAGTTCCTTAGAAGCACGGGCAGGTGTACGTCCATTAAGACCGGTCGAATAGATGGTGCTGTCACGGCCATAGGATACTATCCACTTCTTAGTGTTGATAGCACTGCCGTCAAAATCGTCACCCCATGTGAGGGTGTAATAATTATCGCGGTTATAATTCGAGATAACGTTCTTATAGTTACCGACAACGGTTGAAGCGTCAGTTAAGGCGAGCGCTCCGGCGTTAACCATCTTAGTAAACTCGGAAACAGCCATTGCTGTAGCGGCAGGGCTTCCGCCGTTTAAGAAGATCTTATTGCCTGCAACCTTAATAGTGTACTGATTTTTATCAGTAATAGCAGGACGTCCTGCACGGTCACAATCGCCGATAACAACCTCGTATGTATACTCGGTCTTGGTCTTGGTCTTATCAAGTGAATTGATGGAGTTTACATAGTTCTTATAGTCAGTTGCAGTCTCGCAGTTACTCCAGGTCTTGCCGTAATACATATTGATCATTTCCTGGGTAAAGGTGGGAGCCGTCGCGTCAGTTGCTTCCTTCAAGGTAACACCAAGCTTGGAGGTCAAGGTCTTCTGGAGTTCTTCAAGCTGAATTCTTACCAAGTAAGACATATTGTACTGAGGAACAACCAAAGTATACTTGTTATCAAGCTTAACACCGTTAACTGTAACGCCGGCAGTGCCTTCAACGGGCTTAACATAAGAATATACAACACCGCTCAAAACAGCATCAGGCTTCAAAATGTTTGCGATAAAGTATGCAACAGCCTGCTTGATAGCAGCATCAGAGAAGCCGGTGATAACAATGTCACCGCTGTTGGCATAGATGATGTAGTCATCATTGCTGCCGCCGCCCAAATTTGTAAGAGCAGCTACTGCTTCAGCAACGATAGGACGATTACAATCACCAATGATGATTTCGGTGGCATCGCTGGTCTCGCTGTCAAAAGAGCAGGAAACCTCTATGTTGTCCCAAGTGTTCATCACATTGTATACATCCAATGCGAGTGTGGTTCTGTACTCCGAGCCGGCAGGAACGATAACGCAAAATTCACCGTTCGTTATCGGCACAACACTGCTTGTTCCGGCAGGGTCGTTGGAAGCTGCACTCGAAGTATCGCCGCCTTTGCCGCCCGAACAAGCGGTAAACAGAACTAAAACCACAAGTAATAATGCAACAAGTCTGATTTTCTTCATAATTAACTCCTTTTAAAATATTGCAAAATAACTTTACAAGTATATATTACCACAACACGAACAAAAACTCAATAACAAAATGCAAGAAAAAGCACCGTTTCCGGTGCTTTTTCTTAAAAAATTTTAACCTACAAGTTTGTTTTTGCCAACCAGGTAACCGTTAAGAGTTGCGAGGTCTTCTTCAGTAATGAGACCGTCGCCTGTAACCTCAGCCGCGCCAAGATCCATATTCTTAAAGTCATACTTGGTCCAGCCGGCAAGATATCTTGCAACGTATGTTGCGTCAAGAGCATCAACATTGCCGTCACCGTTAACGTCACCACGCTGATTGCTTGTTCCGAGATAGTAAATCGTCTGGTTATCGTACTGATAAACATGAACGTAGTCAACAACGAACTTGTTAGACTCCTGCCACTCTGCGGCATCGTCTTCAATTACGTAGTTCCTTGTTGCAAAACCGACAGCCATACTGAGTCGGATGTAAGCAGGAACCGCAAAACCGGATGCCGAGAGCTGAGGCTCAATCTCCTGCAACAAAGCTGCATCGAGCGCTGCAGTCGAATACTCAGTTGTTGTACCGGTAAGATCCTTGGTAGCGACAGGCTCGGTTGCATAGTTGTAACTATGTGTCACCTTACCGTCAACTGTAAACAAGAGCTTATCTGCATCCCATGCATAACCGAAGGTGTGGAAGTCAAGATGGAAGCCTCTGGTATCTTTGTTATAGGTGTAGTTGGTACCATAGAAGCCGACGTTCTGCTTTAAGAACTTCTTATAAGTCTTACCAACGAATGTACGACCGGTAGTATTAAGCCATGTGATAGAGTTCTGGAGAGTTACGCTGCCTGAGCCGTAGGACTCGTTAACGTCGATCTCCATACGTGCATAAGCGTCATTTGCAAGACCTTCGTTATCGACCCACATCGAAGTCCACAAGCCCTGTCCAAGAGGCTTGAGACAGCTGGTCTCAACATAACCGTACTGAATTCTCATGGTATTTCTGGTAGACAAATGTCCGCCGTAATAATACTCATCATCATAGGTAGCAGCTATATAAAGCTTGCCGTCCTGAATGTAGTTGTTATTGAGTTCCTTAGAAGCACGCGCAGGCAAACGTTCGTTAAGACCATCAGAGTAGATGGTACTGTCACGTCCGTAAGATACAGCCCACTTACCGGTGTCGATAGAAGAACCATCGAAATCGTCAGCCCATTTCAGGGTGTAATAGTTGTTGCGATCATAAGCACCGATTGCATCGTAATAGTCATAAGAGGCAGTCGAAGCATCGGTAAGGGTAAGATCGCCGGTATTTACCATCTTAGTAAACTCGGAAACCGCCATTGCGGTAGCGGCAGGGCTTCCGCCGTTGAGGAATATCTTATTGCCGGCAACCTTGATGGTGTACTCGTCAGTATCGGTGATCACCGGGCACTGATAACGAGCGCAATCACCGATAACGATTTCATAAACAGTTTCAGTACTCGACTTCGCTGTATTATAGGAAGCGAGTTTTGCAACATAAGCCTGATATTCAGCTGCAGTATCACAGTTCTTCCAGCCCTGTGCTTCGAAGACGTTTATATCTGCCTGAGTAAAGGTTGTAGACTTAGTATCAGTCTTTTCAGTAAGGGTATAACCCGCCTTTTCGCTGATAGCGGCAGTCAGTTTATCAAGCTGAATTCTTACCAAGTAAGACATATTGTACTGCGGAGTTACTATAACGTAGCTCGAGTCGAGCTTTGTGCCGTTAATAGAAATTGTGGTAAACGCCTCAGAGCTGGCCAAGGAAGTATAAACAAGGCCGGACTCGATCTGACCGGAAGCAAGGCAAAGGTTAACAAAACGGTCAACAGCCTGCTCTGTAGCACTGTCAGAGTTACCAACGATCACGATCTTACCGTCTTTTTCATAGATGATATAGTCGGAATCGTAGCCTTTACCCTTAGAGTTAAGGATAGAAAGAGCCTCGGCGGTCTCTGCACGGTCACATTTACCGATGATGATCTCGGAGCCTTCAGCGGCATCATCAGAGCGAGAAGCCACAAGACCCATACCGAGCATAACATTGTACACGCTGTCGGCGAGGCCGGCGTCACCGGCCACACCCGACGGTGCAACTACAGTATATGCATTTTTAGAGAATTCGATGTATACTTTGTCGTCTTTGTTTAATATTACTGATCCTGCAACAAAAACCGAGCAAACTACACATACGGCAAGTACTAATGAAATTAATCTTTTCTTGTTCATATTGTCTCCTCCTTCGTAGTGCCGGTAATCAATCAAGCGGACCGAAAACGTCGTTCCAGATATTATAATCGTTTAATGAAACGCCGGTTTCAAAGTAGTCCTCATACAAATCAATGTCAGAAGCAATGGGTAAATCGCTGAACAAGCTCTGTATTTCAATTACTGGTTTTTCATAAATTTTCATTGAAAGACTTCCCCCTAATTGCTCTGGCTATTGATATTCGCTACAACTGTATTGTAATCTTCACAGCCGATATAATAGTAAGTATAAGCACCCGCGGAATCCTTGACGTAGATTGCAACGGCAAAGTCAGCAGACATTAATACATCGGTGCTGAGATCCGAGATGCGCAACTGATACTGATATCCGGTCTCGGTCTTCTTATAATACTTATTTCTAAAGTCTTCAGCTGCAATAAAGAGAGTATGCTTATCGGTCTTAGCTTCGATATCATACCAGTCTGAAGTGGGAACGGCAATCTGCGGGATAATTGCAAATCCGATATCCTCGGCCGATTCAACAACAGCGTCAGCAAGCTCGCCTCTGAAGCGGATACCTGCAGTCCACTCATCGGTCTTAGCACGGTAAGAGAACGCGGCGCTTGTTGCGCGCGGAATGTAGACAGCCCTAAAGGAAGCGGCACTGCCTTCTTCTACAGAAACGAAGTCATAAGGCTTGTAGAGACCGCCGTTATCGGTAGTCCAGAATGCGAAGTTCTCTCTCTCAGAAGGAACAGGCATCATAATCTCACTGTCAGTAGAATAATAAGTATCAGAAGTTACTGCGCCTTCGGTGAAGGTAGCAGTGGTCTCACCAGGAGGTGTAACAACGACTGTAACCTCAGTGATAAGAACCTGAGTAATGGACCTTCTGGTGTCGTTATCCATAGCACTGCCGACAGAACCGACAAGAACGCTGAACATCGAACCTGCATCGGCCTCAACACCGGTGTAGGTTGCAGTTAAGGTCTGAGCCTTTGCGGTGTAGTTAGCAGTATTAGCGGTATAATGATCAGTGAACAAAACACCGTTAGTATCAGCCACCATTGCCTTCTTCTCTTCCGAACTACGCATAATATTATAAATATTAATAGTCCAGCCACGGGCAGTATCAGACTGAGCAAAGGTCTTAGTAGCACCTATGGTCTTGGTCTCACAAAGCTCGCTGTCTTTGGAAAGGCCGATAGAGATCTTACCGTTAACGCCGCTTGTTACGTCGATAGGAACATACTTTACGGTAACTTTATACTTATATCCGGGACGAACAGCAACAATATTACCACCATTATACTTGGCAGCAATACCCTCTGTACCACGAAGGGTAACCTTATTGGGAACTGCATCATAATCCTCGGTGAACTCGGTTGCACCGGACATAAGCAAACCATAGTCGGTCATACCACTCGAATAATCCCACCAATAAGGAGTAGCTGCGTCGGGAACACTGTCGTTGTTGGCAAAAGAAATCGCACTGTGAACAGCACTATCATAATCGTAGCCGGTATAACCCTTGAAGTCATACGTATATGTAGTGGCGACACTATCATCAGTGTAGATACCGGGGATCTGAACACCGCCGGCTACCATTTCGAACTGGACGGTCTCGTCAAACTTGTTCATCGCATCATAAACAGTTGCAAGACGCGGTGTTACTGCCAAGAGTGCACCGTCTTTAACATCCGCCGCAACCTTGAACTCGACCGTTGCAAGTACTCCGTCCTCGGTCATTTCATAATCCTGCATCGGATTGAACCAATACAGAGTATACGGTTCCAGTTTCTGACCGGTGAACAGACCGTTCGACATTAATTCGCTATCGGTTGCATTTTTAACGGCAAGACTATACTTGTCGAAATCCAACTGCAAACGCAATGTCGAGATGCCGGGATTGTTTACAATGCTTACGGTCAAAGCTACGGTTGCATCAGCAACGTCAGTGACGGTTGATACAACGATCTTGGGCTCTGTACTTTCGGCAGTGGGCTCAGGAGTTTCGGTTGCAAATACGCAAAAAGCAGTACTGCACATAGCAACCACCATGAGCACCGTGATGAAAACAGACAATAATCTCTTTAACATCAAAACTCTCCTTCTTCCTCAAAGAAATTTTGTAATACAAACACTTACTGAGTATAAGTATTCATTATCACATTTATTTTACACGATTAGTTTTCGGATTGCAAGCATATTTTTGTTATTTTTGACTAAATTTAGCAAAATTTTTTCAATTCTAAAAAAAACAGAGACCCTTCTTTTGGAAGAGTCTCCGTTTTTGTCATTTTAGGGTTCAAATAAGGGTATTATCCCCTACCAGATAGCCCGTAAGCTTTGTGAGGTCAGCACTTGTAACAAGTCCGTCGCCTGTAACATCGGCGGCACCCAAGTCAAGGTTTTTGAAGTCATACTTTGACCAACCCTCAAGATATCTGGCCATACAGGTTAAGTCAGCGAGGTCGACGTTACCGTCGCCGTTGACATCACCGCGCTGATTTGATGTGGTATAAATATAGGTCTTCTGCCCTGCCAACTGGTACAAGTGAACGTAATCGATTATATACTTGTTGGACTCAGTCCACTCAGCAGCACCGTCCTCAACAACATGCTGTCTTGTAGCAAAACCGACGGCCATACTGAGTCGGATATAAGCAGGAGCGCTGAATGCGTTATTAGTGCAATCGAGTTCGGCGCTTCTGAGATCCTCAATAGCAACATCGGGATAGCTCGAGGAGCTCTCCATACTGCCGAACGCCATTGCCTCGGTAGCGTAAGGCTTTCTCATCGTTTCCTTGCCGTCAACGGTAAATACCAACTCATTGGCATCCCATGCATAACCGAAGGTGTGGAAATCGAGATGGAAGCCGCGCGTGTCCTCGTTAAACCGAATATTGGACTTATTAAAGCCCGAACCGCTTATCCAGGAAATGCCGTAATTATTAAGCATATGGTTCACGCCGTTGGTAGTGGGCCATGTAATAGCATTCTGAAGGGTTACGTGACCGGGTCCGTAGGATTCGTTAACGTCGATCTCCATTCGTGCAAGACCATTGGTGTTAAGGCCCTCATTGTCGACCCACATAGCAGTCCAGAAGCCCTGTCCGAAGGGTTTCATACAGCTCGTCTCAACATAACCGTACTGCATTCTCATAGTATTACGGGTACTCAAGTGTCCGCCGTAATAGTACTCATCATCGTAGGCCGCGGCAATGTAAAGCTTGCCGTCCTGAACATAATTGTTGTTAAGAGTCTCGGATGCACGAGCGGGCAAGCGACCGTTAAGACCGCTTGAATAAATAGTGCTGTCGCGACCGTAAGAAACAGCCCAGCGATTAGTGTCGATAGCGGTTCCTTCAAAGTCATCGGCCCAGGCGAGAGTGTAATAATTACTGCGGTCATACGAACCTAAGGCATCGTAGTAATCATAAGAAGCGGTGGAAGCATCGGTCAAAGTAACATCACCTGCTTCGACCATTTTTGTAAACTCAGAAACAGCCATTGCGGTAGAAGCAGGACTGCCGCCGTTCAAGAAGATCTTATTTCCCGATACCTTTATGGTATATTCGTCTTCGTTGGTGATAGCAGGACAACCTGTGCGGTCACAATCTCCGATAACAATCTCGTAGGTGTACTCGGTAGTAGTTTTAGTCTTATCAAGCGCACCGTATTCAGAAAGATACTGCTGATAGTCGGCCTCGGTCTCGCAGTTACCCCATGTCTTGCCCGAAAAACGGTTGATATAGGTCTGCGTGAACTGCGGTGCTGTCACATCGGTGTTTTCGGTCAAAGTATAGCCTGCCTTCTCGCTGATAGCGGCAGTAAGCTTGTCCAACTGAAGTCTTACGATATAGGACATATTATACTTGGGAGTCACGATGCAATAGCTCGAATCGACATTGGAACCGTTGATGGAGATGGTCGTATAATTGTCGGAATCAGCCAGTGACGTATAAACAAGACCTGTTTCGATCTGACCGGAAGCCAAGCACAGATTGACAAAACGGTCAACTGCCTGCTTTGTAGCGTTATCAGAGTTACCGACAACGGCCACGTTACCGTTCTTTTCATAAATGATATAGTCGGCATCATAGCCCTTTCCCTTGGAGTTAAGGATAGAAAGAGCCTCTTTTGTCTCGGCACGTTCACACTTGCCGATAAGGATCTCGGATCTGTCGGTCACTGCCGAATCATCGGTACGGTCGACCGAAACACCCATGCCAAGCATTGTGTTATAAATGTTGTCGGCGAGAGAAGAACTGTCGGTTCCTGCAGGTGCAACAACATTAAATGAACTCTTAGCAAACTCCATATAGGTATTATTATCGCCTGTCATGATCACCGAACCGGTGACAAATGCAGCCGACACTATACAAACTGCCAAAATGAGTGAAATTATTCTTGTTTTTTTCATACACTTCACCTCGATCATTCAGCGTAAACCGCTATAAATGCGGTAGCCGAAGATGTTACTGTAACAGTATCACCGGGATAGTAAGTACCGCCGTTAGCCGTTGTCCAATAGAGGAAGCCTTCGGTATTGTCAGCCGCAGGCATCTGGAACTGATTATCGACCGACGAATAGGTCTTGGTCACTGCTGTTCCTTCTGTAAATGTTGCAGTGTAGTTTGAATTGGTCGGAGTTACGGTTATAGTAACATCGGTAACCAGTATCTGCGACAGCTTATAGGTCGAATAATCGGTCAAATTAACATTAGAGCCGCCTGTACCGACCATAACACTGAAGTATGCACCGAGATCGGCAGTATTTGCACCGGTATAGGTATAGGTTGCAGAGATAGTCTGTGCAGGAACAGCCGACGCAATAGCCTCTGTCAGCAACGTGCCGTTACCGAACTGGTTTATAGCAGCTTGACTGTAGCGCACAACATTAGGCTGATACGTCAGGAACTGACCGCCGCGGGCAACAGCATTCGAGTAATGAGTTTTCTTAGTACCGATAGCTCTTGTGTAGGTAGTTCCATTGTCCATTGTAAGACCGATTGCAACCTCTATAGGATTGGAGTAGGATGTCATGGCAATAGGAACGTAGGTGGCAGTAACCGTATAGGTATATCCCTGCTCTATCTTAACAACCTTGCCGCCGTACATATTAGCATCAACGCCCTGATTACCGCGAATGGTAAGCTTGCCGAAGCGACCGTCATAGCCATAACCGGTATTTATAATAGTTGCACCGCCGACAAGTGCGCCGTATGCGGTGATTCCGCTCGACTTATCCCACCAATACTTGGTGGTACCGTTATCAAAGTCCTGAGCACCGCCGTAACTGATAACTCTGTGGCCGTTTGTCGACATTTCGGGATAATCGTAATCAGTATAGTTGCGGAAATTATAGTTATAATTTCTGACAAGTATATCATCGCACGAAGCCGCAATAGCGACTGCTCCGCTGACAACTGTCATCGACACGGGATCAATATCGTTGTCAAGACAGTCATTGGCTGTTACAAAGCTGGCTGTAATGGGTGCAGACATTGCCGAGGTCGACAACTCATTGATCTCAAAGGTCAACGTAGCAATCACGCCGTTCGCTGTATAGTTTGTCGTTACGGTAGGATTGAACCACATCAAAGTATAGGGGCTTGTGTGGTTGGAACTGAAGATGTCATTGCCCAGCAAACCGCCGTCTTGGGCACCGGTCAAGGTCAGGTAATTGGGGTCGTAGGTGATCTTCAGTCGCATTGATGCGATTCCGGGGTTGTTGCTCAAAGTAACGGTGACCGACACCGTATCACCGGCAACGCCCTGGGCACTCGAAACCGTTATGGTCGGGTCCGAGTCGGTTACGGTTGCGCTGACAGGCGTTGCTGTAAAACAGCTGATCGCAAGCAATGCAACTGCAACAAGGATGGATAATACTCTCTCTTTTTTCATTTACATTCCTTCTTTCTCGAGAGCAAGAGACCCACAGCATATTACTGCCGCAAGCCATGGGGTTTTGCCCGTAGTCCCGGGCTCCTACTGCCCTATTCCACCTCAACACAGTATGTGGCAAAATATGGCAAATACATTCTACATCCTTGCTGAGCTATTTTCAACCATTTTACGGCATTTTTTGCGGTTTGTCGAAAACTTGTCATTATCCACCCTTTTTCGACAAAAAAAACACAACCACCAGCTGAGCCTATAGGCTCGTCGAAATATCCGTCACTTGCAAGAATTACCCCACCATCACAGATGCGGTGACTCTATTAGCCTCCCTTTACACAAAGGAGCCTTCCGCCGCGGCGAGACCACCCGTAACTAAAGTTTTTCGGCACCACCAGCACTGCTGGTGGTTGATAAAACAAAATAAACCCCACACCGTTTGGTGTGGGGTGAGCGATACTTCTTAGTTCTGATTGGGATTATTTGCTGCGGGGATCTGCTGGCGGAGAGCTGCGCGGGTCTTTTTGACCTCATTGAGGTTAGCAGTCAACTGCTCGTCAGCACGGGTCATAAGGTCGTCAACAAAGTCCTGCGCGGCCTTTCTCATATCGCGACCCTTTTTCTGAGCGGCGGCAAGGATCTCACCTGCTTTAGCCTGTGCAAGCTTGGTGATCTCTTCCTCGGCAACCATTGCCTTCTGGCGTTCCTCAGCGGCACGGATAATACCGTCAGCCTCACGCTTGGCGTTGTTGAGAATGTCAGCACGGTCAGCGACAATACCCTTTGCCTGCTTGATCTCGGTAGGCATAGTCATACGCATATCATCGACAATAGCACGAACCTTCTCAATGTCAACAATAACACGTTTGCCGGGCAATTTCATACCGCCGTCAAGCACCTCGTCCAACTGCTCTATCAAATCGTCCATATTCATATCTTTCAATTCCTTTCCTTTTGAAGTCTATTAATAATCTCGTTATGTATAACATCGGGAACAAACTCCCTGATGTCACCACCCATACGCGCTATTTCCTTGACCATGCTCGAGCTCAAATACATATTCTCGGCTTTGGTCGTAAGGAAAACCGTTTCAACGTTGGGATTAAGCTTCTTGTTAGTCAGCGCCATCTGGAACTCGTATTCAAAGTCAGACATAGCTCTCAATCCCTTGACGATCGCACCTGCATCACGCATTGCGGCATATTCTGCCAGCAAGCCATCGTAGCAATCGACATAAACGTTATCTAAGCCCTCACAGGCCTTGGTTATCATCATCATTCTCTCCTCGGCAGAAAACGAAGGTGACTTCGACGAGTTGGTCATAACAACAACTATGACCTTATCGAACATCTTGGCGGCTCTCGTAATAATATCAAGATGGCCGACCGTCACCGGGTCAAAACTACCGGGGCAGATCGCAACTCTGCTCATTCGCTATCTTCCTTTTTGTATATCGTGACGGTAACAAGCTTGCCGTATTTATACTGACGGCTCAATTTAAATCCACCGACAACATCGGGAACCTCGACATCGGCCGCGTGCTCACAAACTATGATACCGTAGTCGCTCATTATCTTTGACACACCCTCCAACGCAGGCACAGTAAAGCCCGCGGCGTAAGGCGGATCGATAAAAGCAATATCAAAAACCTCTTTAGTACCCATTAAGAACTGAGAATAATCCATTCGGCTGATAACGGCCTGCTTTTCAAATCCCGTTTTTTTGACATTCTGCTTCACAACCTCAAGCGCTTCTGCGGAACTGTCAATAAACACACAGCGTTCGGCACCTCGGCTCAAAGCCTCTAACCCTAACTGACCGCTTCCCGCAAAAAGATCCAACACACGGCGACCCTCAATATCAAACTGGATCGCGCTGAAAACAGCCTCTTTTGTTTTCTCGCTGGTAGGTCTTACCGACTCACCCTCGAGTGTAAGGAGTTTTGCTCCTCTTGCCTTTCCGGTTATTACTCTCATATCAAAATCCGTTCTATAAATACTTCTTTACAAATACATTATCCCACCAAACAGGGTGTTTTGTCAACATAAATTTGTTCTTCCCGCTAACTTCCTTCAAATTTTGTGCAATTCGACAGTCGGTTTCAAACGTTCAGGTCTTCCTCTAAGATAACCGTTACGCCTAAGTCTCTTGCCTTCTGAAGTTTACTTCCGGCATTTTCACCGCACAGCACGAAATCGGTCTTTTTAGATACGGAAGAAGTAACTTTTGCGCCTTTTCCGACCAAAACTTTAGTCAATTCATCGCGCGAATACTTAGAAAAAGTGCCGGTTATAACAACCGTTTTGCCGAAGAACATATTATTCTCGTCGATCTCGGCTAATTCAAGCTGTTCAAACTCGAGCAGTTCCGCGACTTCGTCAAATTCCAAAGCGTTTTCGTGCACACAAAACCAACGGTGGATCTCGTCATTGGTGATCGAGCCGAAGTTTTCGATCAAAGAAAAATCATAACCTTTATTAATAGCCTCGCGGAACTTTTGGACATCGCCGCCGAACACCGCCGAAATATCACCTGCCGCCGATTTTCCGATAAGCGGAATATTCATCGCGACAAGGAAATTAGAAAGCTTTGTATGTCTTGCTTTTTCAATGGCGGAGATCATATTTTCGTACGACTTGACGCCGAAGCCATCAAGCTTTACTATTTCATCCTTGTACCGCGACAAAGAGAAAATATCAGCTATCTTGGTTATCCAACCGAGTGCTGTAAACTTCTCAAGCGTTGCCTCCGACAGTCCATCGATATTCATCGCAGGCTTTGAAACAAAATGGGTGAATTTCTTTATCTGTTTGCCTGCACAAGCGGCATTTACACAATAAAGCACACGTACTTCCCTGCCGTTATCATCGGTCGTTTTGACCGAAGTAGGCTGCTTACAGATGGGGCAAACTTCGGGAAAACGTACAGCATATCCGTCACGCTGTTCATTTTCTGCCGAAAGGTTTTTCTCAACGTGCGGAATTATCATATTCCGCTTAGAGACCATGATCCTGTCACCGGGCAAAAGTTTCAGATTATCGATAAAGGTAATATTGTGAAGCGATGCTCGGTTGACATTAGTATTGTCGATCTCAACGGTTTTAAACTCAGCGATCGGAGTTAACTGACCGGTCCTCGAGATATTCCAGTTTATACCCTCAAACACAGTCTCAAAAGACGGGTCGCCAAATTTGAACGCAATGCCGTCCTTAAAATGGTGACCTGTTTTACCTCTCGATTTAGCGAATGCCACATTGTCGTAAGAAAAAACAATGCCGTCGATTGGCAGTCCGTTTTTAGCGGCCATTTCCTTCAGGCTCAATATCTTTTCCAATATCTCTTCATTACTATCATCGGCGGTCACAAATTCGATATAGTTCTTGCCGAATCCGTACTCACGCAACTTTTCCAATCGATCAGACTTTAACGCCACATCGTCCATACCTTTAAGAACATTGAACGGGTAGAACTTCACACCGCGGTCGCGGCAGATCTTAGAGTCGAGTTGTCGCACCGACCCCGAAGCCAGATTTCTCGGCGTGGAATACTTGTCCTCGTCGTTGTCAATATCCGCATTGATACTTTCAAAAGTTGCAATATCAATAAATGCCTCACCGCTTACGGTAAGCGGAGCATCGTAAGGTATCTTTAAAGGAATGTTCGTAAAGGTCCTGGCGTTGTGGGTGATTATTTCACCGACAAGACCGTCACCACGTGTCGAGGCTTCTTTGAGTTGACCGTTCTCGTAGTCCAACTGAACGGTAAGACCGTCGAGCTTAAGACTCAAGTAACCCTCTCCGTCTTTAAGCATTGCGGCAATATCGGCAACATCTTTCGTTTTAGCCAAGCTCAAAAGCGGAATGCTGTGCTCGACCTTCTGAAGCTCACTCAGCACCTCAAAACCGGCTCTTTGGGTCGGCGAAAAAGGCAAAGCAAACTGCAATTCATTTTCAAGCGACAGCAACTCGTCGAACAAAGCATCATACTCCGCGTCCGACAAGGTAGGATTATTTTTATTATAGTACTCGTCACAGCACTTGTTCAAAAATTCAACCAGGTAATGCAATCTCGACAATTTATCCTGCATTTCGTCACCTCAAAGAAACATATATAAATATTATACCCCAAATCACATTTCAAGTAAAGAAATAATTTTAAAAACACCCCACTCGGAATGATCCGAATGGGGTACTTTAAAGTTCTATCGTAGGGACCGGCGCCATATTACAGCCCGTTTTTTTAAGATTGCTAGCGATCATCGGAATAACAATACTTATAAAAGCTAAAATAGCTGTCATTCTGAGCCGAACCGTAAGAATCTTAAGGCTTCTCCTTGAGGAGAAGTGAGACCATCAAAGATGGTGGATAAAGGGTTTTAATATCAACACCTCATCCGTCAGCCTTCAGCTGCCACCTTCCCCTCAAAGGGAAGGCTAAAACAAACAGAACGGGATAAGCATCTAAAAACATCACTCTACGTCGCTAAATATCTCCGTCACCGTGCCGCGACAAATGAACTGATCGTTGTCCTCAACAAGAAACTCGGAGCCGATATGTAACAACTCCTCAGGAACGAACTTTTTACCGATAATTCGAACCTCAAAGGCGTTACTTCCCTTTTTCTTTTCGTGGAAAACAGCCGGCACCAAACCGTCCCTAAACCGCTCGTGGAACTTTGCGTTTTTTGTTTCATTATCAAACTTTATGCCATAGATTCGGTATGCCTTAATATCCCTTGCTGAATTCACAGAAACTTTTGCATTAGCTTCTTTATAGTTTCTCGTACCGAAAATTGTATTACTGTCGTCAAGCTCGATTCCAACCAAAGGGTTAACGAACACTTCCGTAATAAAATATATACCAATACATACCCAAATCGCCACACAAAGCCACACAGCAATTGGTGATTTGAGCACCAAACCGACAACAATAGTCGCTAACGACAATATCAATAAAATAACAAGAAGAACAAATACAGCCGCAGAAGAAACAAACGTTGTGCACAGTCCACCACATTTATGACATGCCATTCTATCGTATCTACGATACCGCATTCTTCCACCACCGGTAAGCTGACCGCCAATACGATCAAAATATGTAAATGTCTTTTCCCCACAATGAGGACATCTGAATTTTCGCACATCTATCTCTCCTTCGCCTTTGGACACAATTATACTTTATCTATTGTGAATTTACAAGTTATATTTTATATAAAGACAACGGCACTGTCCTGTTGGACAATGCCGTTTTAATATCAAAAATCTTATTTGATGCTGTTTTCGTAAGACTCGATCATCTTCTTGACCATCTGACCGCCGATAGAGCCTGCCTGACGTGCAGTGAGGTCACCGTTGTAACCCTGCTTGAGGTTAACGCCTACTTCGTTTGCAGCTTCCATCTTGAAACGGTTGAGTGCTTCTCTTGCTTCAGGAACTACAGAGCTGTTCATTCTTTTCCCCTCCTTTTTTTCTTGCGTCTGCAATATTATTGTGAGCGACAGAACAAAATATATTAAAGGAAATTAAAGTATAATTTCTCAAAAAAAACTAAAATTCTACGCCTTTAAACCGTTGCAGAAGTGCGATTTTTATAGTATATTAAAATAAATCATTTCTGTGAGGTTTTTATGAAACGTATAATTTCAGTGGTTTTACTTTTAATATTATCATTAACACTCTGCTCCTGCGGCCGACCCATCTCTGATGACAGTTGTCTTTGCGTGTACTTCTTCGATGTCGGTCAGGCTGATTCGTCGCTGTTGCTGTTTCCCGACGGCGTAAGTGTGCTGATAGACGCCGGCAACCAGGCCGACGGCAAACTTATTGCCGATTATCTCAAAAAGGGCGGCATCGACACGCTCGATTATCTCATCTGCACCCATCCGCACGAGGACCACATCGGCGGCACCGATGATATTTTTGATAATTTAAAGATCAGCAACGTATGTCTTCCCTATCTTGATTCCGAATTTTATAATCCGACCAACCTTTACAATAATCTGCTGTCCAACATAAGCAATGAAGGCAGTAATATTATCTACCTAAACGCAGGTTCTGTCCTTTTGGAAAGATCCAACTATTCCATTGAAGCCATCGCTCCGGGCAAAGACTCGGTCTACAGCGACCTCAACGATTATTCTATCTGCTTGCTCGTAGATTATTACACCAACACGATACTGTTCACAGGCGATGCCGAGGAAAGATCTGAAACAGAGATCCTTGGCACAAAGAAAAACATTGACGCCGATATTTTAAAGGTCGGACACCACGGCAGCAGCGGTTCGTCATCTAAGGCGTTTTTAGAGGCTGTCACTCCGCAGGTCGCCATCATTTCCTGCGGCAAGGGCAATTCCTACGGTCATCCGAACAAAGAAGCCTTGACAAGATTAGAGGAAGTCGACTCTAAAATCTACCGCACCGATACGGTAGGCACGGTAATAGCCAAACTTTACGACGGCGGTTTTAACATCGAGACCGACAGCAATATAAACCTTGACGGAAACAACTGACAGGAGAAAACTATGTCTTTCATCAAATCCGAAAATCTTAATATCATAGAAAAGGGCGATCTCAAATACATCACCTTTCCTTCTCTCTGTGCCGACGGCGTAAAGCACGCTTTTTCAACCCGTTTCGGCGGAGTGAGTGAAGGTATTTTTTCGACTATGAATCTTTCTTTTTCACGCGGTGACAGCGATGAAAAAGTTTTAGAAAACTATAAGATCATTTGCTCTGCTTTGGGAGTTGATTACAATAAATGCGTTTTATCCAAGCAGACCCATACCACAAACATTCGCATAGTCGCACCTGCTGATATCGGCAAAGGTATTATAAAGGAACGGGATTTTGACGATGTCGACGGACTTATCACCAACATTCCCGGAGTAACTTTAGTGACACAGTATGCCGACTGCGTCGGTCTGCTTTTTTATGATCCTATAAAAAAAGTTATTGCCGCATCGCACGCCGGTTGGAGAGGAACTGTCGGCGAGATCGGTCGAAAGACGGTCGAGAAAATGCACGAAGCTTTCGGCAGTGAACCTTCAGATATCCTTGCCGCTATCGCTCCGTCGATAGGCAAATGCTGTTTTGAGGTCGACACTCCTGTTTATGAAGAATTTATAAGGCTTCAAAACGTCGATTTAAATAGAATCATCGATGATAAAGGCAACGGAAAATACAATATCGACCTCTGGGAATGCAACCGACAGATACTCATTAACGCCGGTGTTTTGGCTTCTAATATATCGGTCACCGACCTTTGTACAAAATGTCATTCCGACATATTCTTTTCGCACAGAGCGACCCAAGGTAAAAGAGGAAACCTCGCCGCTTTTATCTGTCTCGACGAGGTTTCTGAGTAATTATTTTAAATTTTCCAACTCTAGATCCAAGGTTTTAAGCATCTTTGCAAACAGTCTTGTAGGAAAACCGACAACATTAAAATAACAACCGTCGATTCCGTCGATATACTGCGAAGCCAAACCTTGAACAGCGTATGCACCGGCCTTGTCCATCGGCTCCTTGCTGTCAACGTATCTTCTGATCTCACCGTCTGTCATTTCTCCGAAACGGACCGTTGTCTCGGCGTGATCGGTCAAAGTCTTGCCGTTGATATTAAGGCTTACCGCGGTCAGCACTTTATGGTCTCTGCCCTGTAATTTCCTTAGCATACGGCAGGCGTCCTCATAGGATTTCGGTTTACCCAGAATCTCTTTATCGAGCACAACGACCGTGTCCGCGGAGATTATCAAAGCATCTTTATCGTTAACCAGGCGGGCTACAACGACACCCTTTTGACGGGCAATATCCTTTACATATTCTTCAGGGTCGGTAAAGTCGCTGCGCTCATCGGTATCGGCAGTTACAACTTCAAATTCAACGCCCAAGTCCCCTAAGATCTCTCTTCTTCTCGGGGATCTGCTGGCTAAGATCACTCTCATTTTATCACCTCAGAACTTTTTAAAAATAATATCAAATTTTTCAATATATGTCAAATATAAGGAGCAAAAAATGATAAGAGCAATCGCATTCGACCTCGACCACACGCTTTTCGACCGCTACGCCACATTAAAAGAGGTCTCAAAAAAACTTCGGGAGCTACTCCCTGTAAATCCCGAGCTTTCTGACGACGATATATACGAAATAATGGTAAGCCACGACCGAAATTTCGTTCATTTGGGCTGGAAGCGGTTGCAGGACGAGCTTAATTTCAACTCGCCGCTCTTCACAAGACCATTGGAAGAAGACGGCTACCGAATGGCGGTTATGGGTGAATTTATGAATGTTGCCGTTCCCTTTCCCTTTACCGTTCCCACTCTCGAACAGCTGAAATCGAGAGGTTACAAATTAGCGCTCATAACCAACGGACGAAGCGAATTACAACGCAGAAAGATCGAGATGCTGGGGTTCGAAAAGTACTTCGATGAAATTTATGTCGGCGGCGAACACGAAAAGCAAAAGCCTTCGACCGAACCGTTTTTATATATCGCCGAAAAATTAGGAGTGGACCCAAACGAAATGGTCTATGTCGGCGATAATCCCGAAAACGATGTCGAAGCGTCGAGAAAGGCCGGCTGTTTACCCGTCTTTGTCAACACCACAAAAACATGGGTCCTGCCGAATATCGAAAAAGCTCCCTACACGGTCGAGACTGTCCAAGAAATACCCGAACTCATAGAAAATATAAACGCCGCAGAATGATCTGCGGCGTTTGTTTAGTTTTTGGGCTTCAATTTAACCTTTGAGCCGTCGGGATTTTGGATATAGGTATTATCTAAAATGCCGGTAAGCGACGCTTTGTACGAGTCAATATACTCACGTCTTAAAGTTTCGCGTTCCTTCTGCTCTTCAGATGTCAATTCCCTTTCACGCGAAATTCTTGTCAACTCGCTGATGCGATCTATTTTCTTCTGTTCCATAGTTACTCCTTGTATACGTCCTTAACAATTTCCAAATCGCCTTCTTTATAGGTGGTGACAGCAAAACCGTTATAAAACAGTGTTCCGTCCTCACCGTCACCGATACAGCTCGGCAGGTATGCTGACTTTATCGGCTGACCGATGGCTTTATACAACTCGTCGACAGATTTACCGATAAGTGCTTCCGCCTTTATATAACTCTGCTCATCAAACTCGCCGCCTACATCGGGAACGACCGGTTCCTCAGTTCCGTCGCTAAGGCAAATAGTCGCAACATTGACCAACTCACCCTTAAGTTTAAAGCCAACCGACTTTGGGTTAACACCTTCGGGCAGATAAACCGCAAAACCGTTTTCTCTTGAGGTCAACGCTTCATAAACAGCGTCACCGCAGTTAATATAAATATGCGAATCGACATCGGGCGTTACACCCAACGAGCCTGTCCAAAGATTATAGCCTTTAGGTGCCGACGCTCCCTTGCTCTCAGTCACCGTAACTGTACCCGAACCGGTAGTGGTCGGCAATGTGACCTCGACCTTCTGCGACTCGAATATGGGCAGATAGTGTAACAGCCACGGAATATTACGCTCAACCAACTGTATGAGCATAAAGTCTACATCCTTGCCGCTAAGATCGTAAGCAGTATTGCGCGAAAACTCGGCCGAACCGTAGCTGTCGGCTATAAACGGATAAAGCTTGCCGCCGAACGAATCGCGGTAAACGTAAATACTGCCGGTATTATCCGACTGAGTTTTAATATTTATGCTGTCGGACCTTAAATTCGGTGTGCTCGAAGTATAATCCCAAACACCGCCGTAAAGTATCTCATCTGTTCCGCCCTTAAAGGCAGGATAAACCATTTCATAAAGGTCGGCGGTATAGCCGTTTTTGATGGTACTGTAGGGTGCGTTGTAATAGTCACTGTCTTTACCGAAAGCCGCATTGATCTTATCAGCCGCCAACGCCGCACCCTTTATATTCCAATGCGAATCGGTTGGATAATAAAGCGGCGGTTCTGATCTAAAGGTCTCAAAAAGATTGATATGACCTATTCCCCACTCACTCAGATAGTCGTGCAAACGGTTGGCATTGAGCGACGGATTGGCCGCACCTAAATCGGGCATATTCTCCGGATACAGAGAATTCTTATTCGGCGTTATCATAAAGGCAAATTCAATACCTTTGGACTCACAGTATTCCTGCATCAGTCTAATATTATTGGCCGCGGCGAAAACATCTCGCTCGCTCAAGGCGTTCACACCTAAATAATCGTCAAGTGTAGAATCATAAAACAGCCAATTATTTTTACCCAAAACAACCGAATCCGAACCCGACACACCGAACAATTTTGCACAAAGCAGATTATTAAGACTGATAAGCTCCTGCCTTAAGTAAAATCGGTCGTTCACATAGGTCGCAAGGTCGGAAAAGTAATTATCGTTGAGTTTTCCGTTCACAAACAAATTCGGTTTGCCGCTCAAGGTTTCATTAGCCCCTGCCTTGGATTCGCCGAAAACGGTCAACCCTACCGACAACACAAGGCTCAAGCTCAAAAACAGTGCGACAAAAGTAACATACATAGTTTTTTTCTTCATATCACACCTCTAAAACTGAGCGTAAATAAACGGTGCAAAACCGCCGGAAGCAAGGCTCATAATGCACAAAACGAACAGAAAAAGACTGCCGATAAGGCTTAATTGCATAGTTATTTTAGTCTTACTGTTGAACAACCTTGACAACGGCATCGAGCATAACACCGCAATTATCAGCATCAAAACAGATCTCGGGTTTATTAGTCTATGGAGCAACAAGGTTGCTTCAAAGGTCAAGTCAAAACCGCTGAACATCGCAGTTATCACGTCTATTCCGTCCCGAAGGCTCGAAGCTCTGAACATTACAAATCCCAAACACACAACAAGCAATGTGTAAATATGCATCAGCAAATTGGTAATTGGTTTTTCGTTCAATCTTTTAACCGTCTTTTGACCCAAAGACTCCAATCCTGTAAACAGTCCGTGCCAGAGGCCCCATACCATAAAGGTCCAGTTAGCACCGTGCCAGAATCCGCAAAGCGTAAAAACGATGACCTTGTTGAGTGCAGCTCTGAGCGTTCCCTTTCGGTTGCCGCCAAGCGGAATATAAAGATAATCCTTAAACCAGGTAGAAAGGCTTATGTGCCATCTGCGCCAGAAATTGCCGACCGAATTTGCAATATACGGATAATTGAAGTTTTCCATTGTTTTAAAGCCGAAGATGTTTCCGAGACCGATCGCCATATCGCTGTAACCCGAAAAATCGAAATATATCTGCAACATATAACCGACCGCACCGAGCCACGCAACACGGATATCAAGTCCCTGCTCCATAGCAAAAACTTCGTCAACGATCTTGCCGAGGACGCCGCAGATAACGACCTTTTTTGAAAGACCGACGACAAAACGGCGTATTCCTAATGTCACGGTCTCAAGATCGGCAGTTCGGCAAGCCAACTGCTGCTCAAACTGATCATAACGAGCGATCGGACCGGCAGTAACCTGCGGAAAGAACGAGATATAAAGCAATACCTTATCGGCACGAAGCGACACCGACCGAGGCTCACGGTATGTATCAATAAGCAGGCTGATACACTTGAAAACAAGAAAAGAAATTCCAAGCGGTGCGGCAATTCCGATATCGACTTTGGGCAAACCAAAAACATCGCACAAAAGGAAATTCAGATACTTGAAGAAAACCAGAACCAACAGGTTCAGTACGACACCCAAAACGACGCCGAGCCTTCTCGTCTTCCCCTTTTTAATATACAACGCCAGCGCAAAATTCAAAACGAACAATGCAGCTAAGATCATAAGTCCCGTAAAACTGCCGAACGAATAGAACAGCAATCCCGCAACAAGCAGAAGTGCGTTTTTAAACTTAACACCCGGCACTATGAAATACAGTGCCAAAAGTAGCGGCAAAAAGCAACTTATAAAAAATATACTGTCAAAGCTCACTATCGGCACCTCTTTTCAAAAAATCCAAGAAAAATCACTGGGTCTTATCCCATCTGTAATTCCACCAAGTTGCTTTATCGAGCGGAATCTTGAACATATCTTTATCGAACTTCTTATGCTCGTTTATATATGCCCACTGCCATTCGGGATCGAAGATGTAATCCTCGCCGTCCATCTCGATAATTACCCAGCCGTGCGGCTGGAAATCCTGCAGGCAAGTACCTGCAACGGCCCGTGCCTCGTATCCTAAACCTCTTGCCAAAGCCCAGAAAACGGCGGCAAAGCAGTAGCAGTTACCCTGCTTTAATCTGAACATATTTTTAGCGTCCTTAATTTCCCAGCCTGTATGACCGAGATCGTAAATATTATGGTTTCCGTCATCGGAATATCTGTTACCGTAGGAAAACTCCTCGTAACTGTAATCGAACGCTTCTCTTAATAATTCAAAACGAGTGGCATTAGGATCGGCCTCAACAAACCCTCTTATTATCTCGGCAACCGTCGCATCCAGCTCGCTGTCGCCCGAGGTATACCTGCCGTCACTGCCAAATTGCAGGCGACCCAAAGAACCGTTGCGTAGAAGCTGACCGTCCTCCTTGACATAATAAAGCCAGCCGTCAGATATATTAAAGCCCTGCTTCATATTGGTAGGGAGTTCAGCTTCGGTCCACGGTCTGCCGTCATCGGCAACGGTGTGCGGAACGGTCGCCTCTAAAAGACAACTCAAATTTTCGGTGTTGAAATTTATGTCCTTCGGCAACTCAAGGCTCTCATATTTCACCTTTTCCTGACTGCCGCGACCCAAAAGAGTGCACATTCCGACTGCAAACTCAGCACGGGTCACGCTATCGCTGCCGACAAAGACAGCCGACACAACGCTCGAATCATACATACGACCCAAAACAGTTCTCAGCTGATCGTAATTAACCGGCGTCACTGCATCGGTTTGAGGCTGAAAATACCCATCACCCGAATTAACGGCGTTGAGAGCGCTCACCAAAGCGCCGACCGTCAATGCACCGTCGGGTTGAAGATTGCCGTTCTCGTCGACCGAAAGAAACGCGTTGTGCTTATTTAAAGCAGGATATTCCTTTTCGGAATACACAACAACATCCCCGTTATTGTCAGCTCCGCTACTGCAGCCGACACCCAAAACGAGAGACAAAACCAATATAACGCTTAAAAGAATTGAAACCGTTCTTTTCAAACACTTAAACTCCCTTTAATATTCAAAATCACACTTAATTATACATTACCGCCTGCGAAAAAGCAATAGTAAGAATATGTAAAAGCGGCGCCGACAATATGCCGCCACCGCTTACCTGTTTATTATTTAAAATAATTGTTATAACTGTACTTAGTGCCGTTGCAATTAGGCACCTTGAACTTACTGGACTTGGTCGAATAACCGCGGCTTGTAAACCAATCACTTGTGCGGTTAAAGCAGCTGTGATACAATTTACCGCCACCGCCTATCGGGTCATCAAAGGTAAGATCGCAAGCATACCACTCTCCGTCAAGCTGGACCGCCGACCACTTGTGCGAGCCCGAATACGTGCCGGTAATGCAGGTAGCATTTATTCCGACTTCAAGGCATAACAGCTGAAAGGCCTCCGCATACGCTTCACATACGCCCTTTTTGTTTATAATACAGCCGTACGCGTTCCAGTTATCCTCACAAAAGCCGTTCCAAACGGCCGACTCATTGTATGAGCAGTTAGACTGGATATAATCGTAAATAAGTTTCTCTTTATGAGCGGCAGGTGCGTTGGAAGGAATCGTGCTAACGATTCTATTGACCGCGGCATCAAACTTGGACTTTTTGGCACGGATGCTTTGCCTCAAAGCATCGTTAAGCTCGGGCACTGCCGTGCCGTACTTGCAATGAACAACGCCATCGGAATATCCTAAGATCAAAGCATAACGTCCGCCTTGCGAAACAATAGTAAGCGAATTGCCAAGATAAAAATGCTCGGGATTGTCGAACATATATATGTAGTACACGAAGTAAAGATTGTTTTCGTAAGGGTACTTGTCTGTCCACACCCTGCTCTCAAGGTTGCGGACCGCCGTATCAATGGCGTTGTAAAACGCCTTTTCATCGGCGTTTAAAGTGTTATAAAGAAAACGAGAATGAAGACCCACAGCGGTATGCTTCTGACCGCTCGTGTAAGTGTAGGTAGGCTTTGTCGTAACCGAAGGTGTAGACGAAACAGTGTTATTACCCGGCGGTGTCGCGGTACTGTCAACAGACGGTGTGCTGACAGTAGGCACGGACGGAGTTTCTTCGGTCTCGTCCTCATCAGGCATATTATCAATACTCGGAACAGACGGTCTGGCCGTTGTATCACCAACGGGATCGTCAGGGTCTTCGTTCGGAGTTTCCATATCAATAATAATATTTCCGTCGGATGTTACGGATTCAGTAAACTCAAAGCCGCTGCTTGTAAGGTCGCTGACAAAACTTTCAACGCCTGTAGAAGCAGACGACGAACTGTTATTAGTATTAGCAACCGTATCTCCGCCGCCTGGATTAGAGTTGCCGGTGCAGGATGCAAAGGAAAGGATCAACGCGGCTGCTAGAACTAACGCTAAAAGTCGACGCATCAGAATTCTCCTAAATTTTTTTATGGCACCAAAACGCAAAGAGGGCAAACAAAAAAGCACCTGTATTTAAAGCCTAAAATGCCACGCATATAGTATACAACAAGACATTTCAAATGTAAATTCACCTATTGCACAGAAAATCCGATAACAAATTAGGCACAATGACGGATACGTCTGCAATAAATTTCAATGTTTTAAAAATAACAGTTGACTTTTCGCCGTATTGTAACTATAATAATATGGTCGATAGAAACGACAACAAAATCAAACGGAGACGTATCGAAGTGGGGACGTTGCCGAGCGCTGCCGGTGGCAGATGAAGCGAGGCATAAGGAGTGGCCGCGGTCGAAATTTTTACACGGCAGTGTTAAAAAATTTCGGGCACCGCAATGGGACATAACGGGGCGCCCCGTTCGGTAAAAATTGAATAGTTCGTTATACTCTAAATTGAGTTTAACATACACGGAGACGTATCGAAGTGGTCATAACGGGGCTGACTCGAAATCAGTTAGGGAGCAATCCCCCGCGAGTTCGAATCTCGCCGTCTCCGCCAAATGCGGTTTTAGACCGCGAAAAGAAGCCGCAGGACTTTGGTGTTCTGCGGCTTTTTACTGATTATAATAGCTTGTAATATATGCACAATAAGAATTTTACACGGAAGGAAAACGCACACTATGAAAAAGAAATCAATCTGTTTTCACTTTCTATATTATGCACTAACCATAATTATATATATGACCTTTTTCTATGCTGCATCTTTGATGTTAGATTTGACAGGAAAAGCCGATAACCTTGGTTCTGTGATAGCGGTAACTTATGGTGTGCTTTTTGTAATGACACCTATTCTCGTCGCGATCCTTATGAGATTTAGCTTGTTCAAATGGTACGTTGATCCTATTGCTGCCGCAGAGATTCCTCTTTTCCTCTATTTTGGTATGCTTTTTAATCAAATGAAACGATCAGGTGATTTAAGATCTGCTTTTCTCTTGGTTAGCAACAAATTAAGTGATGACGGTGGTGTGGGCTGGCTGTTTCTCGTTGGCTTGTTAGTTTTCGGACTTATAATGTCCTTGTCCTTCGCAAGAAAGAACGGTCAGAGTATTTCCTACAGATTACTTGCTAAGATCTCACATAAGAGCACCATCCATTCTGTAATTAACAAACCCGAACAATGCGGCAAAACTGATGATCATCGTACTACGGATTGGAAGTTCGATTTTTCGAGTCTACCTCACTGGAACAATCGCAATACGATCCCATTTGTGTATGATAAATTCTACTCTTCACCTCAAAATGACATCTTGTGTTGCATATACTCGATTGCAGAGGTGAGGATGGGTTGGTATACTGGTTTTTTAGCAATATTAAAGAATAAGGAACATCCCGAATTGATCTTGAATATTGCTGAAGGCATGACTTTCTGTGATAATTTCTCGGTCAATAAAAGCGGCGATATACTTTTTCTGCAACCGTCGATTTATAATAAAGACAACAATACGGTTAATTGTCCGATACTGATTGTGGATCTCACGCATAAAAAGTTTGCGTGTTATTGCACCGACAATTATAATCCGTGCTATAAGGTTATTGAAATAAGCGATACCGTTTTCGGTATTGAAGCAGATGAAACACAGGTAAAAACCGATGAACGACTTAATGCTCTATCCAAGCGAAAAATTGACTTAACCTGTTTGAAATGGTACGATTTAAGTAAACTAAACAATTTAAATGATATATCAAAAACAATTAACTAAATTCTCAAAACATTTGGGCTGACCTCGCGGTCAGCCCTTTTCTTATACCCTTTTTATCCCAGCGCCTTACTCATTGCCGCGCCTGTGTCTGCTTTTGTCACGGCATCGAGGTGACTATAGATATTCGCCGTTGTGCTCATGTCGCTATGTCCGAGCCATTCCTGAATCTGCTTCATCGGCACGCCTTGTGCAAGGAGCACCGAGGCACAGGAGTGGCGAAGATCGTGGAAGCGGATCTTCTTCAGTTTTCGCTCTCACTCAAGCCAACAGTCATTCTCATCATATGCGTTATTGATAATTAGCTTACAATATGATACACTAATGTTGCCGGCAAGAAAGATAATAGGAGGATCGACTATGACCTGTAAAGTTGGAGAAAAAATACGTCAATTAAGACTGCAACACAAAATAACACAAGAACAGTTAGCGGATCGTCTGGGTGTTTCTTATCAATCGGTAAGCCGTTGGGAGAATGGCGTAACTTATCCGGACATTGAACTTCTACCTGCTATTGCCAAGTATTTTTCTGTTTCCCTGGATTATCTCTTGGGACAGGATGATACGGAAAAGCTAAAGCAAATCAGAAAGAGAATACGTAGCATCGCCGATATGACAGAAAATAATGCGGATGAGCTTATCGACTTGATTCGTATCTGTCGCCGTGAACAAGATGGTGGAGAATATTTTGAAGACATCTGTTATGCTCTTCGATATTCGCCTCTTCATAGAAATACCACAGTTCTCAACGAATTGCGAAAGAGTAAGGAAGCGTTTTTTGAAACCTGTGTAGATTCCGCCATACGTTCCAGAGCGCTTGGATATTATACAGCCTTAGAAGAGGAATCACATATAAGAGCGTTGCTCAATAGATATGCTTCTGATCAAACAACGGCTAAGGACTATTTGTTGAAAGAGC
>SVOL01000019.1 GCA_015066395.1 Oscillospiraceae bacterium
AAGACTTGAACAACCTTATTGTACTACTTTGGAGAATTTTTTTGTATAACATTCGTCGCGCACCCGCATAGCGGGTGGTTGTTTGTTTCGGACCTTCCGTCCTCAACTGGCTAAAGCCATAAAACAACGGAGACTACTTCTTTCCGAAGTGTCTCCGTTTCGACCGCTTTTAGTACATTAAATCTTCAATTTACTCATCATATCCCGAAGTTCATCGGAATACTCTTTTGAAACACTGCCGTTAAGCACCATCTCATTATACGCGCGCGAGACGTTTCCGCCTTTTAAAACACCTATCCAACGCTTAACCTGATATATAGGTGCTTGCCATTTTTTTGTTTTGAGTTCCGGGTAGTATCCGCAAAGCGTGTCCAATGGCAGGAATATACGCTTTAAAGCATACCCAGCCTTTCCGCCTGAGGATTCACGGTTTAATGCAACGTCATTTTTAACCGTGCCAAAAGTACCCGATCCCAAAACATATTTTTCAACTTTTCGCGAGAGTTCTGTGTGTTCGGCATTTCCAAACCACACCGATGCCAGATGCACGATCTCTCTTTCAAAATCAAGCTGTTTTACATCTTTAAGATACTTCTTATACTCGCCGTTCAGTTTAAACTCAGGGTGATTTTTGAGAATATGCAGATCCAAAAACAGCCTTACACCGCAACCACCCGAAACAAAGTGCTTATAAAGATGTGAGACCTGATGGAAGTAGAACATATCGTCCGACATTTCGTAACAGTAACTGCCCTCTTCTATCGGATTTGACAGCTCCCACGCTCTCAACAGATAACGGCTTGCGGCAAAACGTTTTTCCATAAGCCCGAAATGAAGTTCAAGATGCACGCCGTCGGGCGAAAAGAAAGACATATCATAAGAGTCGCGCGATTTGTAGGTATAACCCAATTTGTCGCAAAGGATCTCCCTGCACTTTTCCTCATCCTCGGGATGCACAAGAACATCAATGTCACAACTTGTTCTCATCCACTCCTCAGGATAATACCGCTTCAGCACCGAACCCTTCAACGGAATAAACGGGATCCGCGACTTGCAAAACGCCTCTGACACCGACTGCAGTGCGTACTGCAACGATTCTGCTCGCATAACGCTCATCATCTGTGCCTTGTAAAACGCTTTGCCTACAGCGGTGCTTCGGTCGAGCAGTCCGTTCACAAAAAGTCCTTGCGAACAAAGATGTGCCAAAGACTGCGAGTGTGCCAAAGAGTATACGGTTTTCAATTTTTCCTCACTAAGTTCGCTTTTGAGTTCCTCGGAAAGCATTTCTCCGAACAACCCTGCGCGAACCAGTGCCATAAACAGATCCTGTAACGGTATCATCTCAAACCTCAGTCAAATTAATCTCTGAAATACAGATCCCTTGTATAAACCTTGGGAAGAACATCTGCGATCTCGTCATTATAGCGGTTGGCAATAATGACATCCGAAATACTCTTGAACTCTTTAAGATCGTGTACAATCCGACTGCCCATCAAGGAATCCTCTTTAAGAGTGGGTTCATAAATAACGACCTCAATACCGCGACCCTTGATGTGCTGCATAACACCCTGGATAGAACTCTGACGGAAGTTGTCGCTTCCGGCCTTCATAGTCAAGCGGTAAACACCGACAACCTTAGGATTTTTGGCGATAATCTGATCGGCAATAAACTCCTTACGGGTACTGTTGGCGGCAACGATGGCCGAGATTATGTTCTGCGGAACATCGGCATAGTTAGCAAGCAACTGCTTAGTGTCCTTGGGCAGACAGTAACCGCCGTAGCCAAACGACGGGTTGTTGTAGTGACTGCCGATTCTCGGATCGAGACCAATGCCCTCGATAATGGACTTGGTATCAAGTCCGCGAACCGCGGCATATGTGTCAAGCTCATTGAAGAACGAAACTCTAAGTGCCAGATAGGTGTTGGCAAAGAGCTTTACGGCCTCAGCCTCGGTCGGATTCATAAATCGGACATCCACATCCTCTTTGAGTGCGCCTTCTTTTAAAAGCTCGGCAAAGGTTTCGGCGGCGGCCTTATACTTTTCGTCACCATCTTTAAAGCCTACAATAATTCGGCTGGGGTAAAGGTTATCGTAAAGTGCTCGTCCCTCACGCAAGAACTCGGGACTGAAAAGTATGTTCTCACAACCGTATTTCGCCTGTACCGACTCGGTATAACCTACGGGAATGGTCGACTTAATGACCATGACCGCGCCGGGATTGACCTCTAACACCTGCTCGATAACGTTTTCAACCGACGAAGTATCAAAATAATTCTTGTCCTCATCATAGTTGGTAGGAGTTGCAATAACGATAAAATCGGCATTTTTGTAAGCCGATCTGCCGTCCAGAGTAGCAGTGAGAGACAACTCCTTGGTCGCCAAAAACTCCTCGATCTCCTTGTCGGCGATCGGTGACTTTCTGCTGTTGATCATATCGACCTTTTCAGGGATTATGTCAACCGCTGTAACATTGTGCTTCTGACTCAAAAGCACCGCAAGAGAAAGACCAACATATCCCGTTCCTGCAATAGTGATATTCATATATAAATCCTCTTTCGAAAAAAATTTTAACTATTCTTAAAAACCGTTCTTTTTAAACGTCTGATAACTCTTTTAAAAAGTTTTTTGTAATAACCGTCGCAATATTTGTTGACCGCTTTGTTAAACCGCAAGGTCTTAGCATCCGCCAAAAAGTTCTCGCGCATTTTGGGTCTCGCTGCCGATTTAACTGCCGCCGAATTGCTCTTGAGCGCTCGGTTAAGATCGGTCGGTTTGATCTCCATTCCATCGGAAACCGCGTTTAAAAGTCCTGCGCCGGCTTTACTGTGAACAAGCAAAAGCGACGTGCCTTTATTATCGAACATTTCGGGATGGATCTTAGAAACATCCCAATAGTCGGCCAGCGTAATATCGGCCACACGACCGACGGTTTTAAAGCTACAATCATAACACGACTCACGCAACGCAACATCAGAAAGAAACGCCCTCAAATAAAAGTCCTTGTGCAGATTTTGGCATTGAACCGAACCGTTTTCGAACGCAAGCCGCATCGAGAAACTTCCCCAGCTTTCCGACTTATCGCGGAAGTTGGCCGTTTTAACCTTGGAGCCAGTCCGTTTTTCGCAAAATCCGACATACCTCTTCCATAAGTCAGGTGACGGAACACCGTGACAGATAAAGTCAAGGCTAATAAGATTTGGGTAATCCTTTTTAAGGTAATTTTTAAGACCTGCGACCTGGCAGGGTGTACCGCTAAAGAGCACCCGCCTTCCCTTTTCGAGGAATTCGCTGACAAGTGCAAAACAGTTGCCCGTTTTACTCTGAACATATTTCGACCCGCGAAGTTTATAAAGCTCATCGACCGTTTCGACCGCAGTATGAACGACCTCGAGATCATCATTAAAAGCCGCTCCGAAAACGACGCCGCCGTCCTTTAATACCTCTTTAGCAAGAGCCGAAAAAACGCCGCCCGATGAACTGTTCATCCGAACTTTTTCATCCGCTCCCACCGCAACAAACGCCTCGGGAGTATTCATATCCTTCTCCGATTTTGCAATAACAGGACAAGTGCTTTTGCAAATACCGCAATCGACACAAAGCGAACTCTCAATAACGGGATACAGAAAGCCGTCCCCATCGCTTTGCATCGTTATGCATTTTTTAGGGCAAGCAACCGCACAAGCACCACAGCCCGTGCATTTTTGCCTCTCTAAAATTTCTGTCATTTCTATCCCCACTTAAAATTTTCTGAGAATCTTTTTCAAGGGTTTCAAAATCAAATCTTTTTCATACCGATTCATACCGACAAACCACACCGACACGCTGTATACAACGGCATAAACGATAACGCAAACAAACAGCTTCCACAAAGTGAACAGATCGACATACCGCATCATCAGACTGCCGACCGCTATAGGTAAAATAAGAGACACCGAAAGCCGTAAAATACTCTTCCAAAAGCCCAAAATATCAATATTGCACTTCTTTTGGTAATAGATATTCATTATAAGACCGTTAGCAACGACCAGCGAAAACGCGGTGCCGACGGCACAACCGATCGCACCGAATCTCTTTGCTAACACAACGGATATACCGAGATTTAAAAGAGCCATAAAGATATACACAATACTGCGGAACTTGTGCAGATTCTGCGCACGCTGGATCTCGATACCTAAATTTTCAATAAGTGCGATCGAAGCCGAAACCATCAACAACAACGCGACCCAATAGGAATTACCGTAATCCTTACCTGCCCAGTAATGGACAAACGGTTTGCCGAAAAATGCAAATCCGGAAGCGATAAGTCCTAATATCATAAACTGGATTCGACCGACTTTGGTAAACAAGTTGCTGAGTTGAAACCGCTGAAGACTCAAATTTTCCTTTGTCTCGTTTACAATTCTGTGTATCCTCGGTGAAAAAACGTTGGAAACCGAGGTGGAGAAAACGATGTAATACTGATAAAGCGTATAACCGACACCGAATATCGAGACCGATGCAGTTCCGCGGAAACGGCCGAGCAAGACGTTGCCCATACTGCTGTTGACCTGGTCCACGATAAGGTTAAGGGCAATAAATATGGTAAAGACAAACAGTTCTTTAAACAGCCCTTTCGGGAAACCGCTAAAATAAAAGCGGTTTTTGAGAACCTTCCGAACAAAAATGAAATAGGTTATATCCGTAATAAGCGACACCGCCAGCGTTACCGCAACCATCGCTATCGAGCGGAAACCCATAAGCAACAACGGCAACGTCACCAAAGGACCTCCAACCGTTTTGAGCATACCTAAAAGTTTTAAAAACACATACCGCTCGTGAGCTGAAATGATACTTGAGAAAACGCTCATCGGGAAGGATAACGACAAATTCACGGTAAGCAGTATCATCAATACTCTTGCGATCTTATACTCCTCTGCAGTAAGTCCGTCAGCAAAGACAAGGGTCAAATTCTGCGACAAAAATAGCCCGCAACAAAGAGCCACGAGGCCGATGACCGAAAAGATTATTATAAAAAGTCCATTCAGCCGATAAATAGAATCCTCATCGTTGCTCTGCTTGTAACGCGAATAATAGCGTATGTAGCTTCCGTTGAAGCCGAGACTCAACACCGATAGCATTGCAACAGTCGAAGTGACCGTCTGGTAAAGACCATACTCGCTTTGCCCCAACATACGAGTCATCACCGGCGTGTACAAAAGACCGACAATGATGCTCATAGCCATCTGCACATAAGACAGCATAGAACCGGCTTTTAACTGATTGACCTTCATTTTAAAAAAATCACTCTTCTGTGTTTATTTTGTCCTCACGGATTCTTATGACCTTGGCAGGAACACCTGCAACTATTGCGTTGGCAGGTACATCGTGCAAAACGACCGAACCTGCACCTATAACCGCATTATCACCGACAGTAATATCACCCAAAACGACCGCGGAAACACCGATAGTAACATTGTTACCTATCTTGGGCAGCACCTCGATATCAACATCCTGACGCTGACGTCCGCCGATAGTAACATTCTGGTTGATATGGCAATTCTCGCCGATGACGACATCCGGATGTATCACAACACCCAATGCATCATGCGGGAAAAGAGCACCCTTGCCTATGGTAGCCTTATACGGAACATCGCAGGCAAAAACGAACCTCATAAAGGCTCTTATCAAAAAGGATAGCGGGGTCAGATGCCATTTATAAAGTTTGTGTGCCGCTCTATAACACGAGTACACTCTGTCTTTGGCCATTACTCTCTCTCCCCTAAAATATCTTTAACTGCCGCGGCCGCAGAAAATGCCGATTCAATATATCCCGGCATCACCTTTTCAAGGTGATCCTTGATATCTTTTCTGTTTTCATCCAACCAAATAAAAGCGTTGGTCAAAGCGTCGGCTTCCTTGAGATCCTGGGACGGAATAACGTAGTTTTCGGTGGTGCCGAAAAGTTCGGTAGCAATACCGTCAGCCTTGACCGAGTATCCTACAACAACACAAGGCACGCAGCTCGAATAAGCCGCAATGGTCGAATGGGTGCGAGCGCCGATAAACATATCGCACTGAGCGATATAGCCTTTGAGTTCCTCGCAGGTATCGAACTTGGAAATAAGATGCACCCTGCCAGACTCTTTGTATTTTTCATAAAGTCTCGACATAACGGTTCTGTCATCGTTCTTTGCCCAAGTGACATGCGGAATAAGCAAAATACTGTGCTCGGTGTTTTCGAGAATATAAGCCATCATATTCTCGTAGTTTTCAAAAGTGATGTCCCTCTCATCCACAACGTGGCTTACAACGGGACTCATATTGATACCCACAACCGTCTTGCCATTAAAGCTTTCGGGCAAAGGCTTTTTGACTGCCTTCAGCGCAAACGCTGGATCGGGTCTTAAAATAACCTTGGCATTCTTCAAGGCCTCACTCAAAGCATTATAAGTGATAGGCTCACGTGCTACTATCAGATCAAGGCTGTCAAGATCCTTGACCAGTTCGGGATCCTTTAAAGACTCCGGCTCAATAGAGCAACCCCACAACACCCTCTTAGTCTTTGATCTAAGCATAGAGTTGAGGTAATAAAGGCTGTTGTGCATTCCGTAGCAGTAGTTATCTCCACCGATCGAAAAAGCGGCATCGACCTTACTCTTTTTCAAAAAGGATAAAAGATTCTTATATTTGAATCTATAAAAAGTCTCACGGCTTTTGGTTAAAGCATATTTGGCACCTGCAATAACAAATTTCAGCGAGAACTTACCGATCTCATCCTGCAAAAGAATACTTTCAACAGGCAATCCGACCTCGCCGTCAAGTCCCAGCTTGCTATCCTGCTTTGCCAGTACAAATGAAGAACCCTCAAATTCCTTCGAGAGGATGTCAACCGTACCTCTGACTATAGCCTCACAGCCGTGATTTTCAGATCCGCCGTGACCGTAAAGCAAAAACTTTTTACTCATAAATTGAACTCCTTTATTCTTGCCAGAAGAAAAGATAGGGTGTTATATTATTCCACTCGGGACGGAAATAAAGCAACGTGATGTTGTAAAGGAAAGTAAACACGACCGTGCCGATATTAAGGGTCATTCGGTCGCTGTCGCGTTCAATGCCCTGCAACATATTCGGAATACAAACGATAGAGAATATCCAGAAATAATAGAACAGACGGTCAAGAGTTGTCGCACGAAGTGATACAATACTGAGAACGATACTTATAAGCAGCATAAACTTCATAAATGAAGCCTCGTCAAACTCCTTTGACACGAAGCCGACATTTCGCTCTTTTCGTTCCATTCCGTACTTTGAAAAGACCGAAACGGTTAGGAATATCAACTGAATTATCGCAACTAATATGTTACCGACCTTGTTTGCGTCAAAACGCTCGGTCGAAGTATAGTGCGAATAATACTCAGGCAACCAGCCCAAAACAACGTTCAAAAGGCTGTTAAAGAGCAGGAAACAAATAACACCGATAATGCCCATCCAGAACATATTCTGAACGTTGAACTTAAAGAAAGAAATCGGATATGCAACCAAAAACACGACCGCAGTGACGTGGAACTGCATTGCCAAAAGCACAAGCAAAACAAAGGGAATCAGCTGTCTTTTCTTTATAAAACGGTATGCAATAAGACAAATACAGATCGCAATTGCCTGTCTGATACCCGACATAAAGAAGTAGTAAAAACGTAAAGATACAAACAGGAACAGACTGATCATTATTTCATGCGACTCGTCCATAATAAACCGATAGCAAACGTACATACAGAATGTCGCAACTATACCTAACAACCACTGATGGTCTTCGGTGAAACGAGCGATAAGTCTATTTAAAACTATGTAGCCTGTTTCATAACGCGTTGCCGTATCCTCAGCAAACAACTGCGACCAAAAGTCATTTTTATGTCTGTCGACCCAATCAACAGTCATTCCAAAACCGTCAACATAGCTCTTGGTATCACTTCCGATCTCCGAGCCTCTGAACGCCAGAAAGATCCACAACATAAACAAAATGAAGATCGCATAATAACTATGCCTTCTTCTGACCGGCATCTGCATGGAATCTTCCCGTGCCATGATTGGATTGGCATTCTTAGACCTGAACAAGCCGGCAAAAAGAATTCCGAGCATCATTAAAATATATAAAAACATCTAACAATCACCTTTTTTGGAAGCATAGCACTCCGCCAGTCTTTTGGCGACCTGCTCAATTTCAAACCGTTTTACAGCCTCACCGAGATCGACCGGCTGCAATCTTTTATCACTCAGCACCAATGCTGTTTTGGCCCAAGCGTCAGCATCATAGCCAAGACCGACACATATTTCGGAAGCATATATCTCCTCCGGAAATCCTTTCGAGGTCACGACCGGAACTCCCGCCGCTTGACACTCAACAGCCACAAGCCCTAAACCTTCGGTCTCTGACGGCATTAAACAAACATCCATTGCTGACAGACACCGCGGAACGTCATATCTCACACCGGCGTTGATAACGCTGTCACTGACTCCATGTTCCTCAACAGCAGTTTTTACTGCATCAGGCAGATCGTTCTTACCGATAAGCAATAATTTACTGTCGGGGTTGACCGCGTGAAGTTTTGCAAAGCTCTCAATAGCAAAGGGCACTTTTTTAAGCGGTGTCATATTGCTGATATGTCCGACCAGCACCGTACTGTCGGCGACGTTGAACTCCCGACGGATACCTCTTCTGGCTTCCATATCAAATGCAAACTTCTCAAAACTAATGCCGTTCAGCATCGTCTCAAAGTTCTTTATACCCAACGGATAATAAAACTTCTCCCCGGCCGTTTTTGAGCAGGCTAAAAATCTGTTTGCCAATCTCTTCAACGGCAGAAGCATCAATGTGTTTCTGATACTTGACAGCTTTGAATTGCCGAAGGCGATACTGTGCGCGTGGGCGATCCTGCGTTCTATACCGTACTTTTTGGCATGGTAAAGATACGGATAACAGAAGGTCGCGGTGTGCAGATGCACAACATCATACTCCTTGGCGTAGTCTTTAAAAAATCTCTTGGAATTTTTAATGATTTCGGGCAACCGTTTTACGGACAGTGAAAAAGCATCGGTCATATAAAACACTCTGCCGCCCAAACTCTTGATCTCATCCTCGTGGTTGCGCTGTGAATGAACACTCACCAGAAAATCAAACTCAATGTCTTTGATATTCCGGTAAAAATTCATCACGATCGACGACACACCCGAGGAAAGCGATATATTGTCCAGCACGAGCAAAACCTTCATTTTTCACTCTCCCTTCGCGTTACCAACAGGTTTATTTTATCTTCAACACCTTAATAAGACACCAGTATGCAATGTGAAACGCCGAGCGGAACACGTTAAGGTGTTCGATCTCGCGGTACAATATCCAATGATACTTGATAACCTTAAACTTATTACCCGAAATAGAATTGGCACGAATGCGGTACCGCATCAGAATATCGGGCATACCGTAAATATACTTTTCTTTCTTTAACATCGTCAGCCACAACGCGTCATCGTTGCGCTTTCTGATGTTAGGAACTTTAAACTTACCCATCTTGGACACGTCGTACATAACGGTCGAATTACCGACGGGACAATCAAGCAAAAGGCGGTTATAATCGGTCTTTTTGATCGTCTTGATAACCTTGCCTAACGGCTTACCTTCTTCATCGATCTGCTCATACGCTGTGCAGGAAAAAGCATAGTCATTTTCCCTCATAAACTCAAGCTGCTTCTCAAGCTTATCGGGAGTCCAGAGATCATCGCTGTCAAGAAAAGCTATATACTGTCCGTCAGCCAGTTCCATAGCCTTGGTTCGTGCAACCGCGGCACCCGAATTCGACTCAAGACAATGATACTTGATCCTCGGATCGCTGGCGATATAAGAATCCACTACCTGCTTTGTATTATCGGTTGAGCAGTCGTCAACAATAACTACTTCCCAGTTCTGATAGGTCTGGGCCTTGACCGAGTCAAGTGTTTCGGCAATAAATTTGCCGCAATTATACGTCGGCATAATGATTGAAACGAGACTGTCGATCATCATTTTGCAGTTACACCCTCTTCTTTCTCTACTGTAAGATGTTCAGGCAACGGCTCTGCCTTGTATTCCTTGCCGAGTACAGCGAATACCGTCATAAACATCACCTTGATGTCATTAAAGAAACCAAACTCCTCTATCGACCGCAAGTTATAAAACATTTTGGCAGGCAGAACTTGTCTTAAATAAGTTTCATCCGGATCGCTCGCCGCATTAAGCAGCTCGTCCTCATCCTTATAATAAATGCAGGTAACATTGGTCACACCCGCGGGAAGTAAAAGCGTCGCCATCATCTCGTCAGAATAACGGTCCACAAACTTCGGTACCTCAGGTCGGACGCCGACAAAGGTCATCGTACCTCTCAGCACATCGATCAGCTGACACAACTCATCAAGCCGAAGCTTTCTGATAAGCCTGCCGACCCGTGTTATCCTCGAATCGTTCTTGACGGTGACCTTGGCCCCGATCTTGTCAGCATTGCTGACCATAGTACGGAACTTGAAGATCTTAAACTCCTTGCCGTACTGCGTGACCCGTCTTTGTCTATAGAACACAGGACCTCTTGAATCCAGCTTGATAGCCACCGCCAATATAAGGAAAAACGGCAGGAGCACAGCAAGCATCACAAAGGACACAACAATGTCAAACAGTCTTTTGAAAACAAGGCTTGCCTTTCTTTTCTTCAGTATATCGTAATACGGTCTGACCTCTTCATTCTTAAACTCTTCGGGCAGTTCATCCCATTTTTTCAAAATCATAAATCTATGTACTCTCTCAAAACCGAAGTATACTGCTCGATAACATAATCCACCTCTTCATCGGTAAGACAGGTATGCAACGGCAGAGTGATCTCATTTGCGAAATGCGCATAAGCGTTGGGATAATTTGCAATATCAAAGCCCATTGCTTTGTAGGCTGTGTGCATCGGCAACGGCTTGTAGTGCACATTGCAGGCAACGCCGCGTTCCGCCATTTTAATAATAATGTCATTTCTCTGCTCAGTAGTAACACCCGGTATACGGGTAAGATACAAATGACCGGAAGACTGATAGCGATCGGTGTAATGCTCGAGCACCTCAACACCCAACGGCTTGAAGGCTGAATCGTATTTGCCGATTATCTCTTTCCTGCGACGAAGCATATCGGGATAACGTTCCATCTGAACAAGGCCTATAGCGGCCGCAATATCGGTCATATTGCACTTATACCACGTGCCGATGATGTCGTATTCCCATGCACCGAGTTTTGTCTTGGCCAAAGCATCCTTGTTCTGACCATGCAGACTGAACAACTGCAGTTTTTTATAGATCTCGTCATCATCAATGCCGTCGATGGTTCTCCAGGTAAGAGCACCGCCTTCGGCAGTTGTAAAGTTCTTAACTGCGTGGAAGCTAAAACTCGAGAAGTCGGCAACCGAACCTACCATCTTATCGCCCAACTTCGCACCGAAAGCATGAGCGGTATCAGCCATAACCGCCACTCTGCCCAAAGCATTTTGAATATCCCCTTGCGGTTTGAACAAGGCCTTCTTGCTCTCAACTATCTTAAAAATACGCTCATAATCACACGGAATGCCGGCAATGTCAACGGGGATTACAGCTTTGGTACGCTCAGTAATGGCATTTTCCAAAGCATCATAATCCATCTCGAGACTGTCTTTCTGAACATCGACCAAAACGATCTTTGCACCGACGTGATCAATGACCGAAGCCGAAGCGGTGTATGTATAAGCCGAGGTGATGACCTCATCTCCCTCACCTACTCCCAAAAGCCGCAACGCCAATTCGGCACAGGCGGTCTGCGAGTTAAGGCAAACACAACGAGCAGTGCCGACTGATGAAGCAATAAGGTTTTCCAATTTCTTGGTTCTGGGACCTGTGGTGATCCAACCGGAACGCAAAGTTTCAGCAACCTCTGCAATTTCTCTTTCGCTGATATCGGGAGGCGAAAATTTAATATTCATTACTTGTCCACTCCAACAAAAAGTAAAATATTGGCAACCGGATTTACAAAGGAACAACACGACGAACGCGACATTTTATAAGGCATTTTTATGCCTGATCAGCAGTTTTTGTCTTATTAAAGGGCACATTCACCCACAATTATCACATTCTATCTCATTATATCAAATCGGAGCATTTCCGTCAACTAAAATCGACAACTTTTTGTGCAAATTCACAGCAGAGTCCAACAAAAAGACCGCACCCGAAAACTTTCGGGTGCGGTGCAGTTTTCAAACTTCTTCTATTGTTATAAAAACACCTTTTATAAATTCGTATTACAGTTTAAGGTCGTCTGTGGCGGGATTATTCAGCACTCTTCCGCTGTCATCGAAACGCGAGCCATGGCACGGGCAATCCCACGAATGTTCGTACTTGTTATATTTCAAAGCACATCCGAGGTGAGGACATCTGGGTGACGTAGGTGTCAGCAGATTGCAGACTGCTTCTATGGCATTTACGCCTAACTGCGGATGCAATATACTCCTGTCGGGCGAAAACACGTGTGAATATCGGTTCGGTCTTCCAACCACCATGTCGGACAGTATCATTGCAGATAAAAACGCCGAACTCATACCCCATTTATTAAATCCGGTAGCAACAAAAAGATTCGGCGTATTCTTTGAATACCGACCGATATAAGGAACCTCGTCTAACGTCTTGCAATCCTGCGTTGCCCAACGGCCAACTTCGCGGGCCTTGGGATAATGCTCTTTGGCAAACCTCTCTAATCCGCTCCATGCACTTGAGCTTTTACCCGTTCTGTGACCGCCGCCACCTAAAAGCAGTAATCCGTTATACTCACGAAACGACAGACCTCTGCCGCTTTCGTCAAGGTACATTCCGTTAATTTCAGATGCATTTTCGAGTGCCAACACATAAGAACGGTGCTGATACATTTTAAGAAAATACAATCCGTGCTTGTTTATGAACGGAAAGTGCGTTGCTACTATTATTTTCTTCGCCTTTATTATTCCGTTTCGGTATTTTGCTCCGTCAGGCACCATTTCCAGAATTTTGGTATTCTCGAAAATATTAAGACCCTTAGCAATAGCAAAAAGCGCTTTCAACGGATGGAACTGTGCCTGGTTCTTTATCCTTACAGCACCCGCCACGGGAAACGGCAATTCTAACTCTTCCAAAAACTCGGCTTCGCAACCGATCTTTTGAAGAGCATCGACCTCACGCTCTATCTTACTTCTTTCCTCAAGGGAGTATATATATGAGTCCTTTTGCTCAAAATCGCAGTCGAGGTTTTTGAGCAACTCGGAAAACTCCGTAACTGCTTCCCTATTGGCATCATAGTAAAGACCCGCCACACCCGGACCGTACTTTTTCACCAATTTATCATAAATAAGACCGTGTTGCCACGTCAGTTTAGCAGTGGTGTTTGCTGTCACACCGCCCAATACCCTGCCTGCTTCGACCAGCATATAATCAACGCCTAACTGTTCAAGGCGGTACGCACACAAAATTCCTGAGATTCCGCCTCCGATTATCAGCACGTCGGTTTTAGCATTCCCGTCTAAAGCATCAAACCTCGGTCGTCCGTCTGTCCTTTTCCACAAAGATTCCATTTTAAACCCACCTTCATTAATTTTTGTTAGTTTCTGCAATTCACCCTGAAATAATTACAAAACTGTTACAAAGGTTACAAAACTGTAATTTGAAATTACGGGATATTTGTTTTATAATGAATTACGAAAAAGGAGTGGCATTTATGAAGAAAAAAATTTTAATCATTATACTATCAGCAACAGCACTGCTTATAATCAGCGGAATAATTTTGGGGATAATTCTCACTCCCGACAACAGCAAGCCTAAAACAGACACCGCTTTGAGCACATCATCTGAGGCCCTGCCGTCAACCGAAAGCTCGGTTACCGACACCTCGGAACCCACCTCTGACACAAGTTCTAATTTATCAAAACCTTCCGATCAACCATCTTCAGACGATCAATATAATGACAGAGCCGAAAGAATCACAGCCGCTTATGAATACCGCAATGATTTTACTGCTCCGACATTTGAGCTAAAAAAATACAAAGACAGTGTTTCAAACAAAACGCTCCCGTATTGGATCTATGTTCCCGATAACTATGACCCACAAGAAAAGTACCCTGTGCTTTTATATCTGCACGGTGCCGGCGATACTGGTTACGGTGATGATGATCCACTTATGAGTTTGAGAACATTTGCCTTCTCGAATAGCGGTGATATTTTAAGAGGTGCTATCATCGTCGTTCCGCAGACACCTTGGTCTTGGGATATTTTATCAGGTTCCGACTCCGACACAGGTTGGCTTGCGGTTGCAATGAGGGCGCTGTTTAATGTTGAAAAAACCTATTCATGCGACCTTGACCGAATCTACGTAACCGGCATTTCGATGGGAAGCTTCGGCACATGGAATGCGCTCGCCTACTACAGTGATCATTTTGCCGCCGCTGCGCCTATTTGCGGCGGCGCCGCGGCCGATATGGCACACAATTTCAAACACGTTCCCATTTGGATATTCCACGGTACCGCCGACAATGTTGTTCCCATTTTTACTTCTGAAAACGTATATAATGCTCTCATCCGCTATGGCAGTACAAAGGTAAAATTTTCCCGTCTCGAAGGCAAGGATCACAATATAACAGAAGTTGTTTACAGACAACGCGAGCTATGGTTATGGATGTTTACCAAAAACAAATCTACCGACACCGATGCATCACAAAGTATGTATGACTTTGCAACAGTCAAAAATTCTAAAGGCCGCGTGCTCTTTAATCAAACGGGACTCGCCGGTTCAACCTTAACTTTTAATAATGAGTATCCCACCTTAAAAGTTAAATTCACCGACAGCGCTATGAAGGCAATAAAAGCTGCTTATAACCAAAACAACAATGAAGAATTTACGCTTTATATTGGCCGAAATAAGCTGTTTTCGTTTAAATTCGTCTACGAACCCACCGACAACAGCGTTTACCTGATTGATGTTTACAGCAAAAACGAATGTTACACACTCGGACCGATTTTAAGTGGTATTTATTCGTAATTAATACTACCCGCGACTATCGCGTGGTTTTGATTATGCAAGCAAAACATAGCCCCGAACGAAAAACGTTCGGGGCTATCCGATTGCCAGAAATACGGTTTAATTATCGCCTTTTATAGTAACTCTACCGGTGATTCTATCGCATTTTATAGATTTACACATAACATTGCCCGTGATATGTAAAACAAAATTGAGCAGTGCACACCCTAATAGGTTAGCACTGCTTCACAACATACACTCAAAACATTATTTCTTGCCCTTAAACATCTCGCCAAATGTATCCCAGAATTTAGCGGCATTTTTACCGGTTATTTTTATACCCTTAGACACATCATCTGTCGCATTCTCATCAATAAATTCCATCATTTTATCAACACATTCACCTTCGCCAAACTCTTTTTCAAATTGCTGACGCACGTAATTCATAATGGACTCCTTGTTGGAATAATCGATCACTGTGCCATCATCTACTTTGATCTTATTAGGTTCGTTGGAAATCATTGTCTTACCGGTTATGTTTTTACATTCACAAACGTTGCAAGATACATTGCCATTTATCTTATCAGCCTTAACATTACCGCCGACATAGATATCTCCGTGAGAGGAAACTGCGCCGTGAACATCACCTTGACATTTTATGCTGGAACCCGCATTGCATCCACCCGAAATACCTCCGCCGGCAGAAATTGTATGTCCGGCATTACAGCCACCTGATAAATCACCTGTAACGCTAATCGTTTGTCCGGCATTGCATCCGCCGCTGACGTCGCCGTCAATCGTTATCGATTCGCCTGCTTTACATCCACCGGATACATAGCCATTAATCTCAATATTACACTCGCTCTTTACATTTTTAGCATCCCCGACAATTTCAAATGTAAATTTATCGACCAATCCATCGGCGACCTTCAGTATCTTTCTTCCCTCACACACTACGCCGCGGATAACCGTGTCATCTGCCCAAGGAAACTCGCTACAATGGTCGTAATGTATTTCCTGCTTGACCTCACGCGAAAACAACTCGTCAATATAACAGCCAAACAGATCGGCCATTTGCGGCAAAAAAGCAATGTCTGGAGCCGACTTGGCGTTTTCCCACTTGGATACCGCCTGAAACGAAACCCCGAGCTTTTGAGCTAACTCGTCTTGTGTCAATCCGCTTCTTTTACGAAACTTCAAAATATTAGCGGCCAATGTTATGTTTATATTTTACATAGGTACAACCCCTTTCTTCTGAACACATTGTACCATAGCAAGTAAACGTATGCAATAAATCATAGGTCGAATTACCTCAACTGACAGTTGAAAAAGAAAATCGGCACACCCAACTTAAACAATTTGCTTTAATAATGCGATATAATTAAATACAAGGCCCTTAAGCGATCTTAGCCGTCTCCGTATCGTAACACAGCAACTTTTCTATTCAACGGTTTCGCGAGCGCCTTAGTTTAACGATTTAGTGGAGCTTGTCGAAGGTTTCGCGGAAAAATCTCCGATTTTTACAGAACGCGAACGCGTTCCCGACGGCTTCGCCGTCGCCGCGAAACCCCACCGCTCCCCACTCGCATGCAGACTACCGACTTCGCTTGCCTCATTCGGTGAACGAAGGACTGTTGATCCGTGAAGCGGTGACTTCAGTCTATCGTATAAAGTAAAAAAGCAAGCAATACCGAATGGTGTTGCTTGCTTTTTGAGAGTTTTGAACTTAATGACACAAATAAAAAAGTGCCTGAAAACTGAAGATTTTCTTTTTTGTTTTATGTTAGATTTTTTAATCTATTTTCTTCTGCTTCCGCTTCAATATCAAGTCCCATTTTTTTAAGTTCTTCAACTATCTCTATTGAAATATTTTTACACTTTTCTTTTTCGCCAATTTGTGCATAATAGTTTAATTTTGAATACTTGGCATCAAGGCAAGTGTTATCAAGTTCAACTGCTTTATTCCAATACGATAATGCTTCATCATATCTGTTTAACTTTGCACAAATATCACCACCTAATGTATATATTATCGAATCATTAGGAAACTTTTGAATTGCCTTAATAAAATATTCATAAGCATTTTTTATGTCTTTATCAAAAATATATGCCTGTATCAAACATCTCCAATCAATTACATTGTTAGAACCTTTTTTAACATTGTCTAATGATGATACAACACTTTCCTTACTTTTTCCAATTTGCGAAAACAAAAGCATTTTTTGAGTTTTGGTTTTCCAAAAAACATCTGGATTTATATCTGCACCCTTATCAATTACCTTGTCAAATAAATCTATCGCTTTATTTATAGAATACTGCATCATAAAGTGGTGCAAAGTTCCATATGTCCATAAATCTTCTGTTGAATATTCACCGCTTTTAATAAGTTTTTTGAACTCATTATCTGCATAAATAAAATCTTCGGGGGTTCGAGTTGTTTCGTAAATAGATGCTAACCGTTGAGCATAATTTTCATATGCTGAAGAATTCGCTTTAAATAGGTCATCAACTGTTACACAGTAAAGTTTTGCAATTTCAGGTAACAACATAACATCAGGGTATGTTGTATTACACTCCCATCGAGAAATTGTTTGAGAACCAACACCTAAAAATTCCGCAACTTGTTCTTGAGTGAGTTTCTTTTGTAATCGTAATTTTTTGAGATTGTTAGCAAAAATACTATTCATAATCAATTCTCCTTTATGCTTTTTAGCGAGGCCTCTAATTTAATTATATTTATATGCTGAAAAAAGTCCATATCTTATTTTGTGAGCAGACTCGCAAAAACTGTTTAGTATGATGTGTGCATATTGAATTCAAAAGGAAAATCGTTAGCTCAACTCTAAGTCATCCACTAAAATAGCTAATAGCGGAAATAAACCAACGGCTTGCCGTTGTATATCATCAATTCCGCAGGAATTGCATATCATCAACTTCGCAAGAAGTTGTATATCATCAAGCCGACAGATTTTTAATACACACCTAAAGGTGTGATGATATACGCCTTCGGCGATGATATACACGACTGCGTCGTGATGATATGCCAAGCCTGTCGGCTTGGATAAAAAAACTCTCGTTCCGAAGAACGAGAGTTTTTTGGAACCGACACTCAAAATGGAACCAGTCGAAGAACTTGATTTTCTTTAATTATTCTTGACTATGCTTATCTATAACCGCTTGACTAAACAAAACAGGTGATTCAAAGTATGAAATCACAAAATTTTCAATATACTCTTCAAAACAGACTTTCTGTTGCTTAGAAAACCTGCTTTGTCTATAGTCTGAAGCGGGGCAATAAAGCCCGCTTACTTTATCGCTTATATATCATACCGTCACAAGTTAATATATCATTGCTATCCTTAATAATTATTATGTAGCCATATCTAAAAGTTTCTGTATCGTAAATTTCAAATTTATAATTATTGCCATCAAAAGAAAATTCATTTGTAAAACTGAAATGAGGGAGAGACCAACCGTTTTTTCGAGCCACAGTCCAATTATAATCTGCCGCAAGTTGTTTTGCCTTGCGAAATTCATCAAGATCTAAATTTTTATGGCTATCACAGTATAAGTCTCCATCCTGTTTGCCAATAATTGCATTATTACACTCTCCCCAGCTATCTTGATATTTACATATATGTTCCGTGCAATAGTGCGTTCCTGTTTTTATAACATTATCACAAAACAAGCAAGAATGTGTAAAACAATATTTTTTACCATTTTCCGCTTTATCACCACATCCCTCATAAGAACAAGGCGCAGACAAAGCACAACCACAAAGCGTTACAATCAAAATAAAAGTTAATGCGAAAATTATATTTTTTTTGCTCATTAATAATTCCCCTCCGCTTTTACCTATTCGCATTTTGGAATTGAAAACCCTTTTTCATAACCGTCTTGATATTGTATTTTAAAATATATATAGAAAACATTTCAGCACCGCCTTGGGTGTATTATAGCATAAAAGCGGCAAAGGGGCAAGGGAAAATGAAATATGGCTTCGCCATATGAAATAATCCTTGCGGATTATGAAATATTTCGCCGTTGGCAAAATGTGAAATAAAATTCGTTCCTTCATATGCCGTAGGCATATTTCATACGCGAAGCGTATTTCATATTGCGTAGCAATATTTCACTCGTTCCGCAAGGAACGAATTTCATTGAAAAAGAAAAGACACGCTCTCGCGTGTCTTTTCTTTTTCTGGCTCCCCAAGTTGGACTCGAACCAACGACCCACGGATTAACAGTCCGTTGCTCTACCGACTGAGCTATTGAGGAATATTTAGTTTTTAGGCGGTAGAGCAACCTCGAACATTAAGTACACTC
>SVOL01000020.1 GCA_015066395.1 Oscillospiraceae bacterium
CAGTTAATTAAATTCCAGTTCGTCCGCAAGCAAACAAAAATCAAAAGGACTATGACATTTCGTGCGTCATAGTCCTTTTAAAATAATTTGCACCAAGTTTGCGCCAAGGCGAAAACGAAGACATAAAGAAAACCCCGAAACCAAAGATGGTTTCGGGGTTTTTGAATACTCTCTGTGATAAGTGATTATCTCTTTGAGAACTGGGGTGCACGACGAGCACCTTTAAGACCGTATTTCTTACGCTCTTTCATTCTCGGGTCTCTGGTCAAGAAGCCGGCTTTCTTAAGAGCAGGACGGAGATTCTCGTCAAACTGCAGAAGAGCACGGGCAAGACCGTGACGGATAGCACCGGCCTGTCCGGTAACACCGCCGCCTGCTACACGGCATACAATATCAAACTTATCCATTGTATCGGTAAGTGCAAGAGGCTGACGAACGATGAGCTTCAAGGTCTCAAGACCGAAGTACTCCTCGATATCACGATCGTTAATGGTGATCTTACCTGTTCCGTTATAAACACGAACACGGGCTACCGAACTCTTTCTTCTTCCGGTACCGTAAAAATAAGGCTTTCCTTCAAACATCAGTCATATCCTCCCTTCAATTACCAAGCGAGTTCTTCGGGCTTCTGAGCCGAATGAACATGTTCGCTTCCGCTGTAGACACGAAGTCTGGTGAGAGCTGCTCTGCCAATGGTGGTATCGGGAACCATACCCTTAACAGCCAATTCCATAGCAAACTCGGGCTTTTCAGCCATAAGGGTAGAATACTTAACAGTCTTCAAACCGCCGATGTAGCCGGTGTGATGCTGATAAAGCTTCTTCTCAAGCTTCTTGCCGGTGAGAACTGCCTTTTCGCAGTTGATGATGATTACATGGTCGCCACAGTCAACATGAGGTGTGAAAGTGGGCTTTAACTTACCGCGAAGAATGTCTGCAGCCTTTGCAGCAACGCGGCCAAGGGGTTTACCGGCAGCGTCAATAATGTACCACTTACGGGTAACTTCGCCGGCTTTAGCCATATAAGTTGACATAATTTTTTCCTCCGTTTTGATTTTCTTTTTTTGCCTTAGTATAATATCACAGCCTCTTCTAAATGTCAACACAAAAATTTCAAAATTTTAATTTAGCAAACACAATCTCTCGTTTTCTCTTTTTTACTCGTTTTTTCTCTCGTTTTCTCAAACTTAATTTTTAAAATTTTCTATTGACAGAATATATTTTTCGCCAAAATTCAACTTATCTATTTGATTTTTACAAAATCTATGTTAAAATAGTAGACAGTAAAAATGATAAAGTGAGGTATTGTCTGCTAAAGTGGATGAATATTGTATGGGATACTTTTTAAATCCGACAGAGCTTTGCTCTGCCTTTGCCGTTCCGACTTCGGTCGTCGATAAGCACATCAAGCTTGCAAGTGCCGTGCACCTGCGGGTTCTTTTATGGTGCCAGCGAATGGGCAACTATAATGTAGACGCCGTCGCCGAAGCCTTAAAGCTGGACCTTGACGCGGTCGAGGACGCTTTTATGTACTGGCACGAGGCAGGAGTGCTGGCCAAAACCGACGATGCGCCCACCATCGAAAAAAAGCCTGCTCCAAAACGCAAGACTGCTGTTTTGGGCAACGTAATAAAGCCTAACCGCGAAGAGGTTGCAAAACGCGGGCTTGAGTGCGAAGAGATCGCCTTTATTCTTCAGGAAGCCGAACTTCGGTTTGGACGGTATTTACGCGACAGCGAGAAGTCTACCCTCACCTGGCTTTATGACGATCAGGGGCTAAGTGCCTCGCTTATATTGATGATAGTCGGCTTTGCCGTGTCCGAAGGTCGACCCAACATCGGCTTTATCGAACGGACGGCAGTCGAATGGGTCAACGACGGTGTAACCGACATCGAAAGTGCCGAAAAACGATTGGTCGATATGCGAAACCGCCGCTCTGCCTGGCGTGTTGTTGAAACTGCTATGGGACTTGAGCACCGTTCTCCCTCTAAAGCAGAGCTTGAAACTGCCGAAAAGTGGGTTAATGTTTGGGGTTACGGCCGCGATATTATTCGTTTGGCGTACGAGACCTGCGTCGACAATACTTCAAAATTCTCGATGCCGTACATAAAAAAGATCATGTCCGAATGGCACAAAGCAGGTGTAAAAACCGTCGAGGATATTGAGAAGCTTCAAAAGCCGCAAAAAGCATCCGACAAAACAAGCGACAATCAGTATATGGACTTCTTTAACACTCTCATAAAGAAAAACGAGGAGAATGCGTGATGTCTTTTTCCAACGAAACAATAAAAAAAGCCCTCGATGAGTTATTTAAGCGTCGCAAAAACGCCGAGACCGCTCACGAAAGATTACTGGAAAATCTGCAGTTATCAAATCCGCAGTTAAGGGATCTTGAAAATGAGATCAGTAAGATCAGCTCAAAATTTGCACTCACGATGATAAGCGGCGATCCCGCCGATGCCGAAAAACTACTTTCAAAGATCAAGGTTTTAAACGAAACCAAAGATAAACTGTTATCCTCGCTCGGCGTTCCTAAGACCCCCGAATACACCTGCAAGCTTTGCAACGATTCAGGCTATGTAAACGGTGTGTTGTGCCGTTGTGTCAAGGAACTGGCCGCAGAGATGAGTTACTCAAAGCTCGTTAGTGAAATGCCGTTAAAGGACTCGACCTTTGCCAATTTCGACCTTTCCCTCTACCCCGAAGAGCGCAACGAGCAAGGTGTGTCACCGAGAAATCAAATGACTGCCGCGTTGCGTTGCTGTAAAGAGTTTGTTGAGAAGTTCCCGTCAGGCGGCAACCTGCTGCTAACCGGCAAAAGCGGACTCGGAAAGACACATCTGTCGCTGGCTATTGTCAACGCCATCCTGGAAAAGAACAGCAATGTCATCTACGGCTCGGCTCAAAACCTTATCAATGAAGTGAGCCGCGAGACCTTTGACCGCTCGGGTTCGACCGAGATAATTGACAGTCTTTTGTCCTGCGACCTGTTAGTGCTTGACGATCTCGGCACCGAGTTTTCTACACCTTTAAGCGTGTCGGTGGTTTACAACATTATTAACACCCGCCTGCTCCGCGGACTTTCAACCATCATCAGCACCAATCTAAATTTAAACGAGATCGGTCAGGTCTACAACGACCGCATAACCTCGAGACTCATCGGCAGCTACGCCGTCTGCCCCTGCTTCGGCAACGATATACGGCAGATAAAGTCGGTTAATAGGAAATAATTTAAAAGCGTCTTGGTACTAAATCCCAAGACGCTTTTTAGTTATCTCAAAAATCCGTTGACTATCTGCTCTTCGGCTTCTTGTTCTGTAAGACCCAAGGTCATCAGTTTCATCAACTGTTCGCCTGCGATCTTGCCTATGGCGGCCTCATGAATAAGACTTGCCTCGGTGTGATTTGCATTGACCTTCGGCACTGCGCTGACCGTACCGTTATCCATAACTATAGCATCGCACTCGGTATGTCCGTTACAACGGTTGTTGCCGTTGATATTGGAAATAAACAACTGATGAGATTCATCCTTCGCTACTGAACGGGAAACAACATGTGCCGCCGAATCTTCACCGTCCATATCGACCGAGAAATCGGTCGTAGCGGTCTGCTTACCGTGAGTCATGATCTTCTCACCGATAATAAGAGTTGCTTTTTTTGCGAGCTTTGCGGTGGTAGTGCGGTAGGTCGAATCGACGCCCTTGATCTGAACGGTCTCCATCTCAACATATCCACCCTCATCTACAATAACCACGGTGGTGGGATTCATAATTCTCTCGCCGTTTCCGTCACCGTCGCCGTAATGCTTTTCAACATATTTAAGCTTTGCGTTCTTGCCGACGTGGAAGGTGTGGATACCGCTATGCTCAGATGCTTCTCCACCGTCATTGTGAATGCCGCAACCCGCGACGATCACAACGTCAGAATTTTCACCTATAAAGAAGTCGTTATATACCGTTTCTTTAATTCCCGACTCGGACAAAAGCACCGGAATATGAACGCTCTCATTGACCGTTCCGGGCTTAACGATAATGTCGATACCCGGCTTGTCGGTCTTAGTTACTATATCAATATTTGCAGTCGTATTTCTTCCGGCCGATTCACCATTAGAGCGAATGTTATACGCACCGCTCGGTACCTCGTGAAGGTCGGCTATCTTTTCCAACAACTGCTTTTGAATACTGTCTAAAGCCAATTTAAACTCCCCTTTCTTACATCTTCCCTGTCAGCACGGAACAGGCTGACGGAGTGAGGAGTGTCGGCAATATCTTGTCCTTAGGACCATCATCGCGAACCTTGCCCTCGGCAATGACAACAACACGATCAGCGATATTCAAAATGCGTTCCTGATGCGAAATGATGAGAATAGTACCGTCGATCTTTTCGTGCATCTTTTCAAAAACAGTAATGAGATTACTGAAGCTCCAAAGGTCGATACCGGCTTCGGGCTCGTCAAACAATGTAAGCTCGGTGCTTCTGGCCATCGCCATGGCGATCTCAATACGCTTTAACTCACCGCCCGAAAGCGAAGCATTGACCTCACGCGAAACATAATCGCGTGCGCAAAGACCGACCTCGGAAAGATAATTGCAGACCTCGGAAATATTAAGATCTCTTCCGCTTGCCAAAGTTACAAGGTCCTTGACCGTAATACCCTTAAAGCGAACGGGTTGCTGGAAAGCGTAAGTAACACCGAGTTTAGCACGGTCGGTAATGCTCATATCAGTAATGTCAACGCCGTTAAAGAGTATCTGACCCTTGGTCGGGATATAAATGCCGGCAATAAGCTTGGCGAGGGTCGATTTTCCGCCGCCGTTCGGACCTGTTATGGCAACAAAACCCTCGTCGATTTTAAGGCTTACATCATTTATAATATCCTTAGTGCCGGTTTCGGTTTGGGCACTAAAAAAAACGTTTTTAAGTTCTAACATAAATTTCCCCTGTCTTAAACTGCCTTCCAAAGACAAAATTTCACATCTATATTATACACGCTTTTTCCAATTTAGCAAGTGGCTTTTAACACTTTAAATAGGCTTTTTAGATAAATCTTTTAAGCCTTGAGACCAGCAGAGCCGAAAGCACAATCTTAAAAAGATCAGGCACCAAAAACGGTATTACGCAGATCCATATTGCCGCAAGGTATGAGCTAAGACAGCCGTCAAGGTGCAGATTGGCGTAAAAGATGACACCGAACAAATACAACACAAGCGTGCCGATAACGCCGGACAAAGCCACGCCTTTAAAATCCCTTCCCCATTTTGAGGTCAAAAGCCCAACAATAAAACTCATAGGAATAAAGCCTATCAAAAATCCGCCTGTAGGCGAAAGTAGTACACCGTAACCGCCGGTAAACGAACTGAAGACCGGCAGACCGACAACACCCAGTGCAAGATAACCGAGCGTCACAAGCAATCCCTTTTTAGTTCCCAAAAGACCGGCCGCCACTATAATACCGACTGACTGGAAGGTCACCGGCACAGCACCCAAAGGCAACGATACGAACGAGCAAACAGCTACGAACGCCGTAAAAAGTGCAACTGTGGATATGCCTTTGACTGTAACTCTTTTTTGTTTGCCGCCTTTTGGCACTTTGCTCACTCCCCTGCCTTTACTTATCAGTTATTATAAGACCCTGCTCTTGCATTGTCAACCTTATAAAAATTTCGGGTGACAATTCTGTTAATTTTACCGAAAATTCACTATATATAGGTTTAGAGTTGAAAAATGCATCATTATGATGTATAATATCTTAGTATTTATTTTGAATTTGTTCGCTCTATGAAAGCGATTTTGGTGAAATATTATGAGAATGAAAAGACTTAAACACCTCGAAGACCGTAAAGCGGCCTGCGGCGGTTGGCTGATATCGGGCATTTCAGATGTGCTGGACTTCAGCAAAGCCGCTGACACTAAGGACTATATCGACATAAAAGAATGGTTCGGCGATGATTCAAAGCCTTTGTGGCTGGAGATCGGTTGCGGCAAGGGTCAATTCGCCTGCGAATTGGCAAGAAGAAACCCCGACATAAACATCATCGCCGTTGAAAAGAACACCAACGTAATCGTTCAGGCCTGCGAAAAGGCTATGGAATTAAAGGTGGACAACGTTCGTTTCTTAAAGTGCGGTGCCGAGTATCTGACTAAATTCTTAAAACCTCAGTCGGTTGGCAGAATTTACTTGAACTTCTCCTGCCCTTTTCCCAAAAAGAGTCACGCAAGTCACCGTCTGACTTCGCCGACCTTTTTGAAGCTGTATAAAGAGCTTTTAAATAAGGGTGCCGAGATACACCAGAAGACCGACAATAAAATACTTTTTGAATATTCCATTGAACAACTGTCGGAATTTGGGTTTACGCTTAAAAACATTTCGCTGGATCTGCATAACAGCGGTTTCGAGGGCAATATCATAACCGAATACGAGCAGAAATTTGTATCACAAGGCTTGCCGATCTATCGGCTTGAAGCCTACATAAAGGGGTGAGTGCTGTGCCTAATATGGATTATAACGATTTTCTGAACAACTACTCACCCGACAGAGGCAGCAATGATACAGAGGCAAATAAACCGCAAAGACCCACTGCTCCGAAAAGACCCAAACGCCATTTAAGAGGTTGGGTCAAGGTTGCTCTGGCCGTTATTGCTTTAGGTGTTGTCGCTGTTATCATCGCAGTTTCGGTTTCAAATTGCGGCCAACCTAACAACGCTCAAAACGGCACGCAAAGCGTTGCTTCAAACACGGGTGAGCACATTCCAACAGTCACCAAACCGCAATTCGCCGAAGTCAAGGACACAACAGTCACCTTAGGCGGTCAGATCGACAGCAAATATGCTGTACTCATTGATGTTTCCAACAACGCCGTTCTGGCTCAAAAGAACGCCGATGAGATAATCTACCCTGCCTCGCTGACCAAAATTATGACCCTTTTGGTTGCGGCGGAGAATATAAAAGACCTTAACGCCACCTTTACGATGACCAGTGCGATAATCGATCCCTTATACCGCGAAAATGCGGCAATGGCCGGCTTTATGCCGAATGAACCCTGCAATATCCGTGATATGTTCTACGGTTCTATGCTCGAATCGGGTGCCGAGGCTACGGTTGGTCTTGCCATTTACGTTTCAGGTTCGGAAGAAAAGTTTGTTGAACTGATGAATAGCAAGGCCAGAGCTTTAGGACTTACCAAGACCCATTTCACCAACACAACGGGGCTTCACAACAAGCAGCACTACACGACCTGCAACGAGTTTGCTGTCATTGTCGCCACCGCTATGAAGAACGATTTTGTGAAAACTCTGCTCACCACCGAGCGTTATAAGGTTGCTAAAAACAGTTATCACGATGAGCTTAATTTCCACAGCACGTGTATGAGCCGTATGTACGGAACGGAACCGGAAGTCGCCACGATCTTAGGCGGCAAAACAGGCTTCACATCCAATTCGGGCAACTGTCTTGCAACCGTCGGCATTACCGACGACGGACGAGACATTGTATGTGTCACCGCTGCGGCGGAAGGCACCTACAAGCCTATTTACGATGCTATTGAGCTTTATAAAACTTACACGCATCCTGCCAAATAATTTGAGGAGGAGTGCGGTATGAAAAACAAAAAGCAGATAATTCAAGCCATTAAATTTACGTTGTTTTCCATTTCCGCCGGTATAATTCAGATAGGCTCGTTTACAGTTTTCAATGAGCTTTGCAAAATGAAATACTGGCCGGCATACCTTATTTCGCTTATTCTGTCGATCGTATGGAACTTCACGTTCAATCGCCGATTCACCTTTAAATCGGCCGCAAATGTTCCGGTCGCAATGCTCAAAGTGTTCGGATTTTACGCTGTTTTTACCCCTCTTTCGACCTGGCTCGGAAACGTAGCCGAAACAAGCGGTATAAACGAATACTTAGTGTTAGCGGTAACAATGCTGTCAAACTTCGTATTGGAATTTCTTTTCTGTAAATTCGTGGTTTACAGAAATACGGAAGACACACTTTAAACGCACAAAAAGTTTCGGGCTGTTGAACAAGTCCAGTAAAAACGGACAATAGAAAAGACAGCCTCCTATGGTAGAATTAAGACACTACCATAGGAGGTTTTGTTATGCCCAGAGAATATAGACACATGCAGGAGTATGAAAGAGAAATCATCAAACTGTATTGTCAATAAAAGATTCTTCGCCACGCTCAGAATGACATTTAATATTTGCCATATTTTGGTAAACACGCTATAAACAAAGCGGTTGGGTCTCCCCAACCGCTTGTTCAGAGTTAGTTAATCACAAAATCGTCGCCTGTATATCTGTGTCTTTTCTATTTTTTCATGCATTCATGTTGCCACAACATAAGAAAAAAAGATGACACAACAGAAAAAAGATAGAACACAAACAATTTAGTAAGAGTAGAACCTATTAAGATCGACATTTCTTCAAGTATCCACAATAACGGAATAGTACAGAAAGCAACTAAAATCAAATATTTAAATAGTTTTAGTTGCCATTTATTCCCCATGTTTTTCATGTTTAAAAACAATGATACAAACACATAAATCAAGTTATAACCAGGAATAACTATTACCCATTTTTTATCAACAATTTGTTTCATCACGAATCACCTTTTTTTCGAAACACTTATTCCTCCGCCAAAAATTAAAGCAAACGATAATGTAAATTTACCCGAATCATATGCAGCAGTTGCGCCAACAGAACCAACATCCAATTGCAGAGTCACATTATAACCAAAAACTATCAACGTAACCGAAGGTGCATATGCCGTTGCCTGCGCTGTCACACCGACAAAATCATCCACATATCCAATACCTAAAGAAGCTTTCCCCACATCTAATAATGATAAATCAACATGTTCAAATTCCCATTCACCATTAAACAACGTCAGCGACGCATCAAACCCAACTTTTCCTTCCGTCAAATTAAAACCGCCATCTGCATTTAAAGATAAAATCTGCTCATGAAAAACGCTATTAGGGTTGTTACGGTGATTATCATAGAGAGAATAAGAACCATCTTGGTTTTTAAATTGATAGTGCAACGGCAACTCTGGCCCGTATACAGGCACCATATCTGCGCTCGATCCAAACTTATCCAAAAAAATTATAGGATTATTCAAGCAATACGCGAACATGTTAAAGCCAATTATTCCCTGGCCCGTGGAAACATATCCATCCGCATTAAGGAAGCGGCAGAACTCGGGGACGTAGTAACGGCTGTTGCAATAGTAGAATCCTGTCTCATTATCAAAGTAATAACCTTTGAAGCGGAAGGGATTCAAATAACCCACTTCCCAGCCCTCGTTGGTATCATAATCAAAACCAATAAGATTACCGTACGGGTCATAGGTATATGTCACCAGCAGATTGCCGTTGGCATCAGTTATACCAATTATGTCACCCATTATGTTGCGCACATAATAATATGTGTTATTATTATATGTCATTGAAATGACATTACCGGAAGCGTCATACTCAAAGAATATTTCGTTATTTCCGGTCTTCTGGCTGATGATCTTGCTGCCGTCAAGAGTGTAATAGGTTACAGTACCGTTTACGTCCTTTTGAGTGCGAATACCGTCAGCGTTGTAGGTGTAACAAACCTCAACATCATCGATACTGTCATACAAATAGGTAAGCTTTCTGCCTTCCCTACTCTATTTTCATTGTAACAAAATACGCTTAAATTGTCAATAAAAGATTCTTCGCCACGCTCAGAATGACATTTAATATTTGCCATATTTTGGTAAACACGCTATAAACAAAGCGGTTGGGTCTCCCCAACCGCTTTGTTTATTTTTATGATTATGCTAAACTTAAAATCAAGGTAATATCAACTAATACTGAACGCCTATGTAATAAACAGATTCCTTTTGACGACTTTTTTCAAAAAGTTCATACTCTTCTTTTGTATAAAGATTGTAATCGAAAAAGCCTTTCACATCATTATTAAATATTCAAATTTTTCAATATCCGTGTCCTTACATTTCATCCTATTCTATGCTAACAGTCAAACCCTATTACCCCTCCAATGACTTTATAATGCAATCGGCGGTGGCTTTGTTGTTGGCGATCGGGATATCGTAGACCTGAGCGATACGAAGAAGTGCTTTTACATCCGGATCGTGCGGCATTGCGGTCAACGGGTCGGAAAAGAAAATGATAATATCGATCTCGCCGTTGGCGACTCTGGCTCCTATCTGCTGGTCTCCTCCCAAAGGTCCACTGAGATAAGCGTGAACCGGCAGATTTGCCGCCTCAGAAATTCTTGCGGCGGTAGTTCCCGTTCCGCAAAGAAAATGACGCGCCAACACCTCTCGGTTCTTAACACACCATTCAACGATGGTCGGTTTCATATTATCGTGTGCAATAAGTGCAATAGTCTTTGCCATTTTTATACCTCCTATAATGGGTTTATGTAAACTTGATTTGTTTTTTGCTTTTTTACGCACACATTATACAACACTTACAGTAAAATTCCAACCCCAAATTGCAAATTAAGAGCAAAAAATGTCCATCTTCATAGCGGATGATGTTTCATTTTCGGGCCTAATACTAAACGACGTGATCTACGCACAAGTGCTTTTTTGTTGGACTGCCAGCCATACATATTTTACTGTTTACCGATAAACCGGTAAGTTAAACACCTTGGCTCCCTCTGACGAGGGAGCTGTTGAGCGTTAGCGAAACTGAAGGAGAAAAACCATAAATTTAACCAAAATTTTATCTTTTCCTCCGTCCTTTGCTTCGCAAAATCCACCTCCCTCATCAGATGGAAATGTCAGCACGTTCATCATTTTTATTTATCCATCGGTTAACCTCTTTTGAACCACGCGGCTATCGCATAGGTTCAGTTATACAAAAATTCCCGAGAACCGTCGTCCTCGGGAACTCTTTTAGGCTCTTATCAAAAATGTTTTTGATTTTTGCAGCAACCAGTATATCGGGTAAAACAGCACGGCCGTCATAACCGCATTTCCGACACAATGCATCACATCAAAAGCTATTCCGCTCGCTATCCAGGCAATGGCCGACTCGATTCCGAACACGAAAATATACGGAATACTGCAGAGTGTCCCGAACAAAATCCCAAACAACGCCGCTACAATTATAAACACACCGGTCATAACAAAGCCCTTGCGTTTAAATCGGTTATCCAACGCCGACATGGGAACCGACAAGGCCCAGACGACCAACGCCAGAATTGCCCAAACGTAAATATACATTATGTTCCAGATGCCAATTCCGAAAATGACCAACTCACAGAAAACATATACATATACCGACACAAACGCCCACGGACCCAAAGCCGCAGTCAAGGCAATAACCATAACCGTCACCGGTTCGATATTAGGAAGAACCGCTATAAACAGCTTAAATTCAAACATTATGACCCCATAAAGAACCAAGAACAATACCATTGGCAGGTATCGCAAAAACGGCGAACGCTTGGTACTCATCAGCCTTTTTTATAGGTGGCTTCGTATGAGCCGCCATCTGTCAGTTTAATGTCATTGATACCCTTCATCGACTCCTTGCCGTCAACCGTGATCCACCAATACGATTTATCGGTGTTCCAATCAGCGGTGATTCCGTTAAAGGTCGTGTAGTAGCCGTCCGATGCATACTCGACCAACTTTGCCTCGACCAAAGCATCGGCGAGATACTTTTTCGAGGTCTCTAACGGGAACTCGGTAGTCTGACCGTCTTTTATCAACTTAAAGGTAATAGAGATCTTTGCTTCTTCCGAAGACACCGAGGAAGTCGGTTGTCCGTTAGCAGAAGCATCCTCTTTTTTGCCGCAAGCGGCAAGTGTGAACATCGATGACAGAATTAACACGGCGGCGATAAGTGTCATCAAAACTTTGCTGAAATTGATGCGTTTGACATTAGTTTTCATAACAAAAACTCCTTTATATAGCATTACAAAACACCGATATAAAAGATTATATAAACCGAATTCAAACCGCACCTTCCCGCCGAAAGGGCATTTTCCATCGATTGCCAATTACTCGTAGCCTTTTACATCGATACAAAAAAGGCAGGTCTTCCGACTCAAAGCTCAAACGGTCGCACAGCCTTCCCAAACTACACGTTCAGTGGCATAATAGTGCCGACCTCGCTCAACACGGCGACGAGTTCGTGAGGGATTTTCACCCTGCTTCCCTTTTAACCGTACATCTGCACGGCACCTTTTCTTGTTTTGCCATTATAATATACCATTTTTCGATACAAGAGTCAACAACGAATGCAGAATCGGTATCAAAACATAATAAAGCCCGCCATTTCGGGCAAAATAGCCGAAAAAGAGAAGGTGATTTTTATGGCGGCGACTATTGTGAGAACCGCAATTTTATACTTTTTGCTGATATTCGCGATACGGCTGATGGGCAAACGCCAGATCGGAGATATGCAACCCGGCGAATTAGTCATCACCATCTTGATCTCCGAAATCGCGGCGGTGCCAATTCAGGATCTTACACAACCTGTTTTGACGGGTGTAGTGGCAGTTTTTACGCTTGTTTTCCTTGAAATTGCCGTTTCAGTTTTGACTATGAAGGTCTTGCCGTTGAGAAAATTCTTCTACGGAGACTCCTGCATAATCATAAAAGACGGCATACTGGACCAGAAAATGCTCAAAAAATTACGCGTCACGGGACCTGATCTGTTGGAAGTTCTTCGCAATCAAAACGTCTTCAACCTCGAAGACGTTGCCTTTGCGATATTGGAGACCAATGGACAGTTAAGCGTGCTTCTAAAACCTGAAAAACAAAATGTGACGCTTGAAAATCTGGCCGGCAAAAAACCTGACTGCAACCTGCCCGGCATTGTCATCAGCGACGGAAAATTCATCAAAGAAAACTTCCGCGAGATCGGCAAATCCAAAATCGATATAAATCAGATCCTCAAAAAGGAGTCTATCGCGTTAAAGGATGTTTTTGTTATGATGTGTGATAAAGATGAAAACTACCGTATCATCAGAAAGGAAGAAAAATGAGGCGTTTTTATGTATCCATTGCGCTGTTAGCTTTCGTGATTATTACCGGTCTTGTGTCGGAACTATACTTAGACAGGCTGGAAAAGAAGCTGATGTCACACATTGAAACTGCCGAAATTGCATACAACAGCGATTCAGATTCGGCAGCAGCCGATCATCTTACAAAAGCTAATGAAATATGGGAAGGCAATATGCCGTATCTCTCGATATTCATCAACAGCGTGACCCTTGACGAAATATCTTTGGACTTTTTAGAAGCGATAGCGGCAGCCGAAGCCGAAAAAAGCGACTTTAACGCCTCGTTATATAGTCTAAAATTCAAACTCACCGACCTAATAAAAACCGAGAGACTTAATTGGATGAGTTTTGTGTAAAATAAAAAAGACAGCCTTTAGGAGTTGTCCTCTAAAGGACAGTACAACAAGATACGAAAACACCCGTAGTTTTTTAAACTGTGGGTGTTTTTTTATATTCTCTTTATTTGTTGGTCAAGTTGTGCTATAATACAACTGACCGATAAATAAGAATTTATAAGAGAGTGCTATTATGGAATTTAATGAAAAATTACAGGAACTCCGAAAACAAAAAGGTTTTACACAAGTGGAATTGGCAGAATTGCTGTATGTATCCCGAACTGCTATTTCAAAGTGGGAGTCAGGACGAGGATTCCCGAACATAGAGTCTTTGAAGGCAATATCAAAGTTCTTCTCTGTTCCCTTGGATGAATTGTTGTCCAGCGAAGAGATTCTTGCCATTGCAGAAAAAGATCACAAGGAAAAAGAAAGAACGATTCGAGACTTGGTTTTTGGCCTGCTTGACTGTGGTATGGCATTGTTGCTGTTTTTACCTTTTTTCGGTCAAAAAGCGGATGGTGTTATCAGAGAGGTATCACTCCTTGTTTTGAGTGAAGTTCAGCCGTACTTAAAAACCGCGTACATTATTTTTGTTGGTGTTATAATAGCGTTGGGCATTATGACTCTTGCTCTACAAAACTGTCGTCAAAGACTTTGGACTCAGAGCAAAAGTATTTTGTCGCTGACATTAAGTGCCATTGGAGTTTGCCTTTTCATTATAAGTCAGCAGCCCTATGCAGCGGTATTTGTATTTGCGTTTTTGATTATAAAGGCTCTAATGTTGATAAAACGGCAATGATACGAAGCGTATCATCGATGTGACGGCTAAATTCTTTCATTTTTCATTACCTTTCCCTAAACTTGTATTCAGGCGAAAGCCAAAATATAAACCAAAAGGATGGTAGAGAAAATGAAAAGAATTAGAAAAAGCTTTATCGCTTCAATGTGTTTGCTTACAGCGTTTGTGCTGTGGACGTTGGCAATTTGCTTTGTGGATGTCCGTGCAATTGGCCCGCAAGGTTCATCTGTAGGATTTGCCGGCATCAATGGTTTTGTCAACATTTTGACAGGTGTGCATTTCAGCTTATACAGTATAACGGATTGGCTCGGACTTGTGCCGATCTTTGTGTGTATGGGCTTCGGTATATTTGGGCTTGCGCAGTGGATCAAGCGTAAAAGTATACGTAAGGTGGATTACGACATTCTTGTTTTGGGCGGATTTTATATTGTCACGATTGCCGCCTATTTGTTTTTCGAGAGCGTGGTAATCAATTACAGGCCGGTACTGATAAACGGATATTTGGAAGCATCTTACCCATCTTCAACAACCTTACTTGTGATGTGCGTTATGCCGACGGCTATAATGCAACTGGGTAGTCGCATAAAGAACAAGGTACTCCGCAATATCATTGCTGTTACAATCATAGCATTTATTACCTTTATGGTAATTAGTAGACTGCTTTCCGGCGTACATTGGCTCACGGATATTGTTGGCGGTACGTTACTAAGCGCAGGACTTGTAATGCTGTATCGTGCTATTATTGGTTTGTAAGTTGGGTAAATTCCAATTTATCGAATAGATGATATTTGTTTAGAAAAGGGTTTTAGGTTCTCCTAAAGATTGGATCTTGATATACAAGTTCCCTGCTTGTTATGGTATGAGACAAAATAAAAAGCCTCCCTTGTGCAAAGGGAGGTGGCAAAAATCTTTGATTTTTGACGGAGGGATTGCCAATCGTTAGTTCTTAACAATCACCCAGTCTTTTTGCTTCGCAAAAATCCAGCCCCCTTTACACAAGGGGGCCTTTTTTCTGTCCTTAAGAGTACAGCCCACAGTAGACTGCCATTTTTATTTTACGATGCTAACCTCAGTCTCAAACGAAGTTTATCGCTAATCATCGCTATAAACTCCGAATTTGTCGGTTTACCTCGGTTAGTATGTATCGTGTATCCAAAATAGGAATTAAGCACCTCAATGTTTCCCCTATCCCAAGCAACCTCGATCGCGTGACGAATAGCACGTTCAACTCTCGATGATGTCGTACCATGCTTTTTTGCAATGCTGGGATACAAAAGTTTTGTTATAGCATTTATCATTTCGGTATTCTTAATGGAAAAGATTATCGCATCGCGAAGATAATGATAGCCTTTAATATGGGCCGGAACTCCGATCTGATGCATAATCTCAGTGATCATTACCTCTAAATCGGAATCGGTAATGGGCGTATTACACTTAATAGCAGCGTCATTCCGTCTTTGTTGTCCGGTCATCTGGAACACTCGGTCAGCTAAAATCGTGAAATCGAACGGTCTGATAAAAAAGTAAGCAGCACCTGCATTCAACGCCTCGGATTCAAGTCTTGTACTGCTAAAGCCCGACATTACAAAGTAAAGCGGATGATACAAAGTACCCGAATTGAATATGCTGTTCATTACACCGACCGCGTCAATGCCCGGCATAAAGATATCCGAAAGAATCGCATCCGGCTTATGTATCTCGACCATTTCAAGCACCTTTTGACCGTCCTTCGGGCATAGAATTGTTTCAATTCCGTACGAATTGATAACCTTCGCACAATTATGACCGAATTCCACACTATCGTCTGCAATTAACACTTTTAGTTTCTTTTCCAAATTAATTCCTCCCTAAGTTTTGAAACTTGCCATATTTTACCATATAAACCATTTAATTTCAATAGCGAATATGCCAATATTTGGATAAGTTTTGTCGGTATTTTTGGCTAAATATGTGAAATTCGGTCCCTTTTACAAAATGCGACAAAATAAAATTTAAAGAAAAATAAAAAAGCCCGACAAAAAATGTAGAGCTTTTGAAATATCAGTGTATCAACACACCCTGAAAACTGAATAAGAAATAACTGTAACAAAGAGGTTAAAGGTCAAGCCCTCGGTCTATTAGTACTGCCTGGCTGAACATGTCACCATGCTTACACCTGCAGCCTATCAACCCGGTAGTCTTCCGGGGACCTTACTAGCTTTTGCTATGGGATATCTTATCTTGAGGTTGGCTTCACGCTTAGATGCTTTCAGCGTTTATCCAATCCGCACTTAGCTGCCCGGCTATGCTGTTGGCACAACAACCGGTGCACCAGAGGTGCGTCCATCCCGGTCCTCTCGTACTAGGGACAGCTCCTCTCAAATATCCTACGCCCACGACAGATAGGGACCGAACTGTCTCACGACGTTCTGAACCCAGCTCGCGTACCACTTTAATCGGCGAACAGCCGAACCCTTGGGACCGAATTCAGCCCCAGGATGTGA
>SVOL01000007.1 GCA_015066395.1 Oscillospiraceae bacterium
CGGCGAGTGGGTGGATTTAATTTCACTTGATGCGTTAGCATCAAATTTCACAATTCACGAAGTGAATTATTTCATCGTGAGCGCAAGCGAACGATTTCACTAAAAATTATGAGAGTTCAAAGTCATATACAAAACTGCCGAAAATATCTTTTTGTAGCCCATAGACAGAAAAAGGACTTTCGAAAGAAAGTCCTTTTTCAGTTAAATCCACCCTTTCGGGTGAGATAAATCGCCTTCGGCGGTGAAATTGCCCTGCGGGCAGTGAAATTCGCCTCAACGGCGAGTGGGTGGATTTAATTTCACTTGATGCGTTAGCATCAAATTTCACAATTCACGAAGTGAATTATTTCATCGTGAGCGCAAGCGAACGATTTCACTAAAAATTATGAGAGTTCAAAGTCATACACAAAACTGCCGAAAATATCTTTTTGTATAGTTAAGTAAAAGGTTCCTCTCGAGCGCCGGTTGAGGCGCGTTCCAAGACAAACCAAATATTTCCATCAACCCCTTCTCAATTTTCACCACATAATACCGCTTGACATTTATCCTAAATAATTAGATAATATATGTGGTAACTTTAAGAAAAGAGGGATATTTGTGCTGCCTGCAACAATTCTTTTCGGCATTACCTATGTACTGATGCTGGTTTTCAGTAAATACCGTCCTTACATAGCAGCGACTTCTTTAAAATCGGCATCCCGTTCACGTTAGCCGCCATTATTCCGGCTTACATCTACATCTGGTTGGTTTTCGGAGTTTAAATTAAAGGTATATTCAAATGAAAAAACACTTAAAACTCACACTCAAAATTATTCTGATAACAATCGGCTCGCTGCTCATTTTAGACGGGCTATTCCTAACCGTTTATTCCAACTTCAACGTCGGAATTTTGCTGACATTTGTTTTAGGTACCATGTTGATCCTATTCGCGGTTTTGGCAGAAAAACTCAAAGGTCAGCTCTTTACGGTGCTAAAAGCGCTCTTTATTGCCGGCATCTGTGTTGTGTTTACGTTCCAGAGCTTCCTTTTCATCTACGGTCTGACCGACACAGTAACAGGCAACGAAGATGCTATCATTGTTTTAGGGTCAGGCATTCGAGGTGAGCGCGTTTCAAAAGGACTTAAAAGCCGACTGGATACCGCCATCGAGTGCTACCGCCAAAATCCCGATGTACTGATAATCGTCAGCGGCGGTCAAGGCGAGCAGGAGACAATAACCGAGGCCTTAGCAATGGAACGCTATCTTATCGAAAACGGCATTCCGGCAGCATCTGTTATCAAAGAGGAACGAGCCACAAGCACATCTGAAAACTTCAAGTTTTCAAAGGCGATCCTCGACGATCGGTTCAGTGACGGCTATACGGTGGCCTTCGTTTCCAACGACTATCACATTTACCGTGCAAGCCGATTGGCAGAATTAGCGGGTTTTGAAAACACGACCCACGCTCACAGCGGGACTAAATGGTACACCGCTATCCCCAGCTCAATGCGAGAGATCTTAGCGGTCATCAAGCTTTGGGTGTTTAAAAATTAAAACGGACATTAAAAAATCCGAGAGGTTTTAAAAACCTCTCGGATTTTAAATATTCAAGTTAATTACTTAACCATGCTTGCGATCTCAGCTGCGAAGTTGTCTTCCTTCTTCTGGATGCCTTCGCCCTTTTCGTAACGAACATACTCAACGATCTTGATGCTGCCGCCGAGTTCCTTAGCAACACTTTCTACGTACTTAGCAACGGTGTAATCGCCGTCAACAACGTACTGCTGCTCTACAAGGCAGTTCTCCTTGTAGTATTTGCCGATCTTACCCTCAACGATCTTGGCAAGAACCTGCTCAGGCTTGTTAGCCATCTTAGGATCTTCCTTCATCTGAGCGATCATGATCTCCTTTTCCTTTTCAAGAACCTCTGCAGGAACAGAAGCCTCGTCAAGGTATGCGGGGTTCATAGCAGCGATCTGCATAGCAATGTTCTTACCCATAGCAACAAAGCCATCTTTACCTGCTACGTCGGTATCGAACTTAACCATAACACCGATCTTACCGCCTGCGTGAACATAAGTTACAACGTCACCCTCGATGCGAACGAAGCGACGGATCTGAAGGTTCTCACGGAACTTCAAGAAGATATCCTGCTTCAACTCATCAACGGTCTTGCCGCTCTCGTCCTTAGTAGCGAGAAGAGCGTCAACATCAGCGGGGTTAGCCTTAGCGATAACCTCGGCAACCTTATTTGCAAACTCTTTGAACTCCTCGTTGGAAGCAACGAAGTCGGTCTCGGAGTTAACTTCAACAACTGCGCCTACGCCGGCATCGGTGTAAACAGCAACGGTTCCTTCAGCTGCAACACGGCTTGCCTTCTTAGCCTGAGAAGCAAGTCCCTTTTCACGAAGATAGTCAACAGCGGCGTCCATATTACCGTCACACTCAACGAGAGCCTTTTTACAATCCATCATACCGCAACCGGTCTTCTCACGAAGAGCCTGTACGTCTTTAGCTGTAAATGCCATTTTAATTTCCTCCAATTAAAAAATTTTAAAAATGCCGGTAAAAGCCTTTACTCTCACCGGCGATTGAATTTAATTATTCAGCAGCTTCTTCAGTAGCCTCTTCTACTGCCTCTTCAGCAGCAGTCTGCTCACCCTGTCTGCCTTCAATAACAGCGGCAGCGATGGTCGAAGCGATAAGCTTTACTGCACGGATAGCGTCGTCGTTACCGGGGATAACTGCATCGATCTCATCGGGATCACAGTTGGTGTCAACGATAGCAATGATCGGAATACCGAGCTTCTTTGCTTCCTGAACAGCGATTCTTTCTTTTCTGGGGTCAACAATGAAGAGAGCACCGGGGATCTTTTCCATATCCTGGATGCCGCCGAGGAACTTCTCGAGCTTCTCGATCTCGAGCTCAAGACCGATAACTTCCTTCTTAGGAAGAAGATCGAAGGTTCCGTCTTCCTTCATCTTGCGAAGCTGGTTAAGGCGAGCGATTCTGGTACGGATGGTGCGGAAGTTTGTGAGCATACCGCCGAGCCAACGAGCGTTGACATAAGGCATACCGCAGTTGATAGCCTCTTCCTTAACAGAATCCTGAGCCTGCTTCTTGGTGCCGACGAAAAGGATGTCCTTACCGTCTGCTGCGATGTCACGGGCAAAAAGATATGCCTCGTTGAGCTTCTTAACGGTCTTCTGCAAGTCGATGATATAGATACCGTTACGCTCAGTGAAAATGTACTCAGCCATTTTCGGGTTCCAGCGTCTGGTCTGATGTCCGAAATGAACACCGGCCTCGAGCAGCTGTTTCATTGATACTACTGCCATAATTTTTCCTCCTTCGGTTAATACCGCCGCATTCGTTTTCTTGACGGCTTTCCGACTGTACAGTCGGCACCGTTTCGTCAACAGCGAATACGTGTGAATTTTTTTAACTTAGAGTTGGCACACTCTAAGCTGATGTATTATATCATACGATTTTTAGAATTGCAAGAAAAATTTATAACTTTCCTAAAAAATTTTTCATAAATGCGACGCTAACTCCAAAAATTCCTCTCGCGGATAAAGGGCATTAAGTGCCGTAAGCAGTTGCGACGGTGAAAGACCCGTAGGTAATTCCAGTCGTTTTAACAACTCTTCCCTCTTTTCGGCACTGCCTTCACCGCCCGAAAGACCTAAACAAAACAGATCTGTTTTAGTGATTTTTTCTCTTGTTTCAGATGCAGTTTTTTCGCTTGATACAGCCACTCCTGCCTTTTCGAGTGCCTTTAAAATGATCTCTTCATTAACGCCCTCAACACCTAAAAGTCCCTGCTTTGACGGTGACGTTTTGCGGCGTTCCTTGCCCTTTATTTCGGGTATAAACACATTGGTGATGAGACTGTTGTCAATCGAACCGCAAAGGTGATTTCTTATCATAAAGCCTGCCGAATCGCTGTCAGTAAGGATTATAATGCCCCTTTTCTCGGCCATCTTCCGTAGCATTGCGATCTTTTCTTTATCCTTGAATATCCTGAAACCGTCGGTAGTAACTATCTCGGCATCTAAAAAATTGCAAAGCTTTATTTTGTCGTACTTTCCTTCGACTACGACGATCTTATCTAAACGTATCATTTCGCACCCTGCCTGATAACGGTCAGTTCCAGCATGCAGGCCTCAAGTGCCGCACGGCTGTCACACTTTGAACCTTTTATCAATCGGTCGCACTCGGCAAGCGACTTCAAGGCCTTTAAAAGCTGTGCTTCGCTGAAATGCTTTAAATTTCGGTCGGCCTCAGTCAGTCGGAACGCAGTTTTAAAAAGTCCGAAATCCTTTGCGACGTTTTCGGGTTTTAAAGACGCCGAACGAGCCGCCAACGCCCTATACATATCAATATAAGCCGAGCTCAAAGTGGTTATGATATACGCAGGATCGGTGTTCATATACAAAAGGTCATCGACCGCGTGAAGAGCCGCCGAAAGATCGCCGCGAAGCAACAGTTTAGAGACATTATAAATAGAACTCTCAACTGAACGTGAGCAGATTTTATCAACTGTTTCCTTAGTGATAACACCTTCAACGCCCACAAAATGGCAAAGCTTTTCGAGTTCATTGACTACTGTACTCAAATCGTCGGAGCAGAGCTCACAAATATAACGGGCAACCGAAGGATCGAGCCGACATCTGCGTTTTGCGGCGCCGCGCTGCAGCAGCCCTACCAGCTCCGACTGCGATTTTCTCGAAATATTGCAGATAACACCGCCGTTAGCCTGAACAGTCTCAAAAAATTTGGCAACCTTGTCCGAAGGCTTTTTAGGATCTATCTCAACCGACTCAAACCAGAAGATAAGCAGGGTCGTAGCGGGCAACTCCGACAACAGTTCCTTTAAAACCTCGCTGTCGGCCGAGGTTAATTTGTCGACCGGAAAATCAGCAACGCTGACAGCCTTTTTGGTCGCCATCATCGGGAAGCTGTTGGCCGCGTCGCAAATCTCTCTCAAATTTCCACCGCCTTCAAAACGGGCAATGTTAAACTCCAAAAAGTCATCGACAGCCGAAGATATCATATTTTTAAGATGAGTCTTTATCATATAATGCTCATCACCGAAAAAGACATAGCAAGGTGCAAAACTGCCACTCTTAATATGACTTTTTAATTCATTTTCGGGTAAAAATTCAAATTTAGCCACAGTATACTACATCCTTTCCTTCACGTATTTTAAACGACAATCCGTCTTCCGCACTGTCCAACACACGACCGTTTTTAACCGCCCTTATATTGCCGCTTGGAAACTTGACCAAACACAGATCGCAATCCGCTTTTAAAGCCTCACTGATGGTTTCAGCCGTCACAAACCTTATATTTTTATCAAAGCATTTTATATCAAAACCCTTGTCATTCGCCGACAAAGTAACATTATTCAACACATCTGTTTGGTAACCCTTCGTCAAACCGACTGTCGACAGCACCCTGTTAACCCTATAGCCTGCCAACATTTCTTGCGCAGACCCTTCATTCCCGTCAAACGATACGACTGTTTCAACCTCTGTAACGCTGTTTAACTTTAGGGTGTTCAGCACGGCCTGTCGATTTTCTACGCAAAGTCCAATTACGGCACATTTCCCGTTTTTTACCAAAACAACACCTGTGATATGGGCTTCAACAACTGTTAATCTGACGCTGTTTATATTGCTTAAACTGTTAGAGACTAATCCTAAAATCAACAACCCTGCCGACATTAACGCTAAACACCGCTTGCCGCCGACTTTATTGAGCAGTATCCACACCGCCGCAAGGCACAACACCGCGGCCAGTGAAATATAAACCGTTTTATAATCGATCGGTACATACGAAAACGGCACAGCCGCAAAGAACTTTGCCACCACGGACATATATTTTGTCAGTACGTCGCAGAGTATAAACAAACCGCTTGCCGGATAGTACCCGACAAAGGGTATTAAACTCAAAGCAACTGCTAAAGAGCCTAATATCAACAAATAGGTTGCGGCCGCAGTAACGAAAACAGAAACCACGGGCGACACGACCGATACAAAGCCAAAATACAAGGCTGTAAACGGCATTGTAAAAAGATTGGCCGCAACAGACAATACCGCCACCTTCACCGCAGTTGATATAGCTTTTTTAATAATCCTTCTGTCTACACGCTTTGTCACTCTTTTAGCGACCTTATCGGCAAACGGACCGCAGAGAATGATACTGGCTGTAGCGGCAACCGACAGTTGAAAACTGATACTTGAAATATAATATGGATTAAAGATCAGCATTGCCGAAACAGCGACACCCAGGGAGTTGAGTGAATCGGGATTTTTAAGCAACACCTTGCCCAGCAAAAACAGACCGAACATTATACCGGCTCTTATTGCCGACGGCGTAAACCCAGTCACCGCGATAACGAATACCAGCGGTAAAAACATCAGAGCCGACGCTTTACGTCTGCCGACAATTTTCGACAGCACGGAATAAAGTGCCAGACTGATAATATTTATATGAAGTCCCGATATCGCAACAATGTGACTTAATCCGCAGGCTTTAAAGTTATAGTAAAGCTCATCGCTGAATTCGGTCTTATCGCCCAGCATCAATCCTTTGAGCAATGCCGACGAATCACCGCCGAGATGAGAGGAAATTGCCCATCTTATGTACTGTCGGGCAGAAACGAAATACTCATAGACAGTCGATTTGTGACCGACTACTTCGACCGAACGGCAAAACGAAGTAAAATAAACACCGCGATAATAGTAGTTCTTAACAAAACCGTCCTCGATCTTCTCAAAAGTAACATCGGCCGATACAACGTCACCGACCGCAAACTGTGCCGCCGACTCCGAGTTGTGTACATAAAGCAGGCACTTTACACCCTCGGCCGCTTTAAGACCGCTGTCGGTCTTCAAAACCTCGACCGTTAACCGTGATCGGTCACCGAGACTCACCGGCTCCTCTTTTACAACACATTCCGCTTTTGCATCCTTGCCGTTCAAGGTTTCAAATGTGCGGCTCAGACCCACCGAACGAACGGCAAACGATACTGATATGAGCACCACCGCCAATAAAGCAAAGATGCTTTTAGCGTCAGTCTTTAAGCGTGAGCGAAACACCCACAGCACAACGGATAGCAGGAACAGAGCAGCGGCAAACAGCATCACCGCATCTGCACCTAAAAGATAGAGAAATGTTGCCGCAACCGCCAAAAGCATTGCGACAACAAATGCAGTTCTCTTCATAAACTGAATATCATCTCATCGTATCCGGCTCAAAGCCTTCAAAAATCTGCATACAACCCTCTTTTTCGGCCGCTTTATACTGCGACTCGTCGACAAGTGTCCATAAAACGCCTTTGACTTTCCAAAGCTTTTGGCAAGTTTTAAGGAAAATGTTGTTTCGGTCGTCAAATTTGTACGCCACAAAATCAGGCTTTATAAGGAAATTCAACAACAAATTACCCAAAAGGAACTTTAAAATTCCCGCAAGGTTTTCATAACTTCTGGGAGATTGAGCCAAGAACCCCCGAACGATTTCCGGTCTGTTCTTTTTAAGCCACAAAACACATCTCGGATCAAAGCTTTCGATGCAATAAACTCCGTCGTAACTGTCCAATCGGTCGCAGACCGCACGGCACAGCTCGGCGGCGTTACGTCCGTGATGCTTTAACTCGATCACCAACGGCTCTTTACCGTCAAACACCGACAAAACCTCATCGAACGTAGGGATGGTTTCATCCGTTTTGTTCAAATGGAACTCGCGAAGCCTATAGGACTCAAGATCCTCGATCATTCCCTCTTTACCCGTCATTCTTTTTAAAGAGGAATCGTGAAAAACCGCCAGAGTTCCATCCTTCAAAAGATGCACGTCAAACTCGACACCGTAGCCTTTTTCTTTGGCCGCTTTAAAGGCCGAAAGGCTGTTTTCGGGTTTTTCTTTGTCGTGCAGACCGCGGTGTGCGAAGGGTTTTGAACCCAAAACTTTCCAGTCGGCAAACCCTGTTCTTCCCCTTACTGCCAGCAAAAAGAGCACTGACAAAAGCAACAGGGCACCCAAGACCGACAAAGAAACGATCAAAACAATATCAAACATAGCCACTGTCAATCGTCGATATCTAATGCCTCAAGTCCTTTTTTGACGGCGACCTTGTTATCACCGTGCTTTACAAAGAACATTGTAGCAAAGGCCAGAGCGGCAAAAACCGCGGCGTAAGGGAACAAAACGGTCATACCCATCTTGTCCATCAAAGCACCGGACAATACCGGCGTTACGATCTGAGCCGACATAGAAGCTGTGTAATAGAAACCGGTGTACTTGCCGATATCGGCACCCGAACACATCTCAACGACCATCGGGAACGAGTTAACATTGATGGTTGCCCAACCGATACCCGCCAAAGCGAACAGACAATTCATAACAAGGACCGAACTGCCTGCTCTCATAAACGAGGCAAAACCGAAAGCGGTTGCCAGCATTATAACACCGGCTAAAATGGTCTTCTTTCGACCCATCTTGGATGCAACAATACCCGCCGGCAGATATGCCACGATAGCGGCGGCCTGAGCCAGAAGAAGAGTCGTATTATAATCCATATTAAGTATATTGCCGGCATAGACCGCATACTTTGAAGTCACGGCATTATAACCGAAATACCAAAGAGCGATCGAGGCGAGTATAAGTATCAGCGAACGCTTTTCGGAAGAACTTAAACCTCGTTTCTCGGTTGTTTGTGCATCGTTCTCCTCAATACCCAATGCAACGCTGTCTTCCTGCATCTGACGAGACCACTTGGGCTCACGAACTGTCAGCAGGAAAACGGACAAAGCAGTAAGCATTATACCGGCAATCACAGCATAGTAGACAGTATAGCTCATCATAGCGTTTTTAACCGCCGAGGTCGCAAATACCATACCCAGAACAAGCACAAGAATACCACCGGCAGTACCCATAAGGTTGATTACGGCATTAGCCTTACTTCTGAGCGGTTTTATGGTAACATCGGGCATCAATGCTACCGCAGGCGAACGGAAGGTCGCCATCGCCACAAGCACCAACAGCAACAGACCGACAAAGGTCACCAGAGCCGCAGGCTTATTCTCAGTCACATCAGCGGCGTAGGCCTGACGTGCAGGTACCACATAGTTTGTATAATCGGGGTTAGTCTTGTCATCTTTGACACTTTTTATCTCAACAAACTCGTCCTTAGTGAACTTGTCCTCTAAGACAAACCTCTCACCCTCGGGAGTCTGCAATTCTCTGTCACTCTGAGTCTCGTAAATAACGGTAAGCGCGGCAGGATCATCAATTTTCGACACAGCCGAAATATTTTTAAGCTGAACATTATCAACGAACGAAAGCCCTATCAAAGCAACCGCTGCAACGACCGCACCGATAGTTATAAACGGAGTACGCTTGCCGTAGCGGGTATTGCACTTATCGGAAAACGCGCCGAACAACGGCAGCATAAATACCGCGAGAATGTTATCAAGTGCCATAATAACACCCGACCAAGTCTGCGACATACCAAATTTATTGGTAAGTATTACAGGAATGGTAGCGTCATAAGCCTGCCAGAAAGCGCTGATAAGAAAGAACGCAAAGCCAACCAGTATTGTGCGTTTGTAATTAAGCTTCATATAAACCCTCCGAAATTGTGGATCAAAGCTGTCTCTTTACTATTTTGAGGACAACAAAGGTGGGAACGGTGATAACAACGGCGAGAGCCGCAAGAATAAGCAAAAGCTTGACGATCACGGGCAACTCGCTCCAGCCTATTACCGATTTACCCTGAACAGTCTGCTCAGGCGGTGCGTTGTTCTGCTGATAGTTGACATCGACCTCACAATCGGTAATAAAGAAGTCATCAACACAGTTGGTTTCAAATCCGATATAAGGAGTCATTCGTTCAAACAGCACGTTAGCCTTTCCCAAAGCCACAAGCTTATTGTTTTCCGAATCGTAGCGGTAGGCATAATAGGTCTTGCCCTCAGCGATAAAGGTATCGTCGACAATAATGGCAAAGCCTATATTAAAGTCGAGCTGATGATACTCGGCAAATCCGATATCAACAAACGGAGCATTCTTGGAAGCGGCTTTAAAGTACTTGACCGCTTCATCAGAAGCGTTAAAGCTGACGCCTTTGGCAACACGGGTCAGCATACCCTTGACGTTTTCAACATCCTGCTGAGACATATTTTTAATGGTCTCCATCTGTTGCTCGTCCACCGCACTTTTAACAAGACGGATAGAGAGCAGCTGGTTGGCCGTTTTTGTGACACGGGTGATTTCGGTACTATCACCGGGTTTGGCCGATTCCAACCAGGTATAAAAAGAGTTATCACCGGCTGCCGAAACGGTCATCGGGATAACACAAGCGATCAAAATTGAAAGAATGGTGCAAAGAATAATAAGCTTTTTCATACAGTCCTCCGCTTTGAGCAATAGTTACATTTACAGACAATATACCAATTCACTATATAATTATACTACAAAATCGAAAATTGTCAAACCTTATTGCATTTAAAAAGGCGTTTGACCAAAGTCTTGGTCAAACGCCTTTGTTTTAAATTATTATAGTCACCTTAAAAGCATTACCGCATTTAGGACATCTCACCGTGTTGGTGCCGCGTTTTATGGGCAGTCGTAACACTGATTTACAGGTCTTGCACCTTCGGTAACGCTTCTTGAAAATATCGCGCACTCTTTGAAAAGAAAGGCTGCAGCCGCTCTTTATTCCGGCCGAGATTTTCAAGAACTTTGCGTTCTCTGTCTGCCGGCGATAGATATTTCTCGAAAGCACGCGAAAAAAAGCGAATCCTGCAACAGCCGTCTCAAGGACCCACAGCAAGACCGAACCGACAAAAGCGTTAACTACCGACAGTACTATCCAAACAGCGAGCAACGCCCAATACAGCTTGTCAACACCGTATCGACCGTACATAAAAGAATATATTGCCTGCTTTAATCTCCACATCGGTACTTTCCCCTTTCAATAACAACATTTTACAAGGAAATGCACGCCGAAATGTGAACAAAAATCTAACAATCGATAAACAAATTGTAATAACTTACAAATGTCCTATTCCGTATGAGTCAAAGAGAAAATCTCTAACCGCATCCTTCAAAAGGCAGAGTTCAAACTCACCCTTATTCAGCTTGCTCACCAGAGCGGTAATGCGCCGTCTGTCGTCCGACAGAGAGTTTAAGATCATTCTTTCCTCACCGCAGCAGCCCTCTATACCGTACATAACAACGGTCCGTCCGTCTACCTTTTCGACCGAGCGGATCATCCTGTACTCAGTCCTTGTGTTTTCTTTTGTTGTCATAGTGATACACCTCGCCAAATGTTAACTCAATTCACATTTGAAATTATAATATCACATATTCTGACAAAAGTCAATACTAAACGAGAAATTTATTCACATTCTTCCAAGAGTCTATCAATTCCGTGTAATCACCGTAGCACCACTTGTACACCTCAATAAGCAATGCACTATCGTAACCGATGTCTTTAAGCCTTTTAAAAAATTTCGCAAAATCAAAATCACCGCGACCGGGCAAAAGGCAGTCCTCACCCTTTTTGTTGTCGCTAATATGCACGTTAACTATCCTGTCGCCCATCGCTTCCAGCATTTCGTAAGTGTCAACACCGGCTCTTAAGGTCTGCTTGATATCAAAGGTAAAGGTCTGCTCATCATACAACGACCTTAAGCCCTTGATATTTTCGGGCTCGGCCATTCTGAAGCGGTTGACGTTCTCGTGAGATAGCACAACTCCGTATTCATTAGCATCCGCATTCATTTCGCGAAGTCTTTTGGCATAACACTCGAGGCTGATATGCCCTTTAAGGCTGTCACCGTGAAGCACCACGCATTTAGCACCCAGCCTTTTGGCCGCACGGTAGTAATTTTTATAAAACTCACGGGTCTCCTCATATCTTCGCTCGTATTCAGAGAAAAGATAGTACGGCTCACCGACCGAACCGCAGGCGTGGACCGAGTTTATCTCGATCCCGTATTTTTTGCGGATGGAATCGAGGAGTGCAATAAAATCCTCTTCCAGTTCACCGTGACAGTTGAAAAATATCTCGGTCACAGGTATGCCGTTTTGTCCTAAAAATTCCAAAGCCTTTTCGGTCTCTAACGGATAAAACGCCGCTGTTGAAATACCCAGCTTCATAAAGTCACCTTTCCGGTGTCACATACACCGTTTTGTTGTTTTTATATATGACCAACCCCGGTTTTGCACCGGCAGGTTTTTTAACGTATCGTACTCTCGTGTAATCGACGGGAACAGAAGAACTTTCTCTGGCGTTGGAATTTTCAGCGGCTTTTTTTGCCGCGAAAAGCACGGTACTTTCGGGCAGTTCTGAGTCGCCGCACAGCACCACAACGTGCGATCCGGGAATATTTTTAGTGTGGAACCACATATCGTCCTTGTTGGCGATCTTCAGCGTCAGTTCGTCATTCTGTCGGTTATTGCGACCGATAAGTACCCTGAATCCGTCGGGCGACAACACCTCTTCGGGTTTAGACACCGCCACCTTCCGCCTTTTCTCGGCGGCAGTCGCCCGCAAATATCCCGAGCCTATCAGTTCCTGCCTTATCTCGCCGAGTTCAGCCACCGACTTTGCCCTTTTCAACTCATCGATAACACTCTCTATATACTGCAATTCCATCTCGCTGTCGGCGATCAACTCACCGAGAACAGCCGCGGCATTACAGCTCTTTTTATACTCCTTAAAATACCTTTCGGCATTTTTGGCAGGACTTAACGCCGTGTTCAAGGGTATTCTTATTGTACCCAGTTGAGGGTCATAATAATTCTCAACATCAACGTACGGCGCACCTTTTTCCGCTTTATAAAGATTTGCCTTTAAAAGTTCGCCCCAAATACGCCATTTTTCACCCTCTTTGGTGGCTTCAAGTTCTCTTTTTCTCACCGATGTCTTTTTCAAAATTCTTGAATGAATATTGTTAAGTATCCTTGACATATCGGTCGAAAAGCTTTTTATCCTCTCCTTGCGATCGCGTTCACCGAAAACAGTATCCAGCAGCCGCGAGCAAGAGTCAAACCCGACCGTTTTCACCGAGGCACCGTATTGGGTTATCGGCATATACGAAAACTCAAACGGAACGCCGTTTTCATCGAAAACAGCGGTGAGTTGACTGTCAGTTATGGCGTTTTTAAGGATTGAAAACGCCGATACGAGAGCCGATCTTTCATCACTCGAAAGCTCGGTAGCGGACGCGTCGGTATCAAGACCTGATGACACTAAGATCTCACGTGCTATAAGCGGTGACACACCGTCGGTCACGTCCAAAACGGCTTTCCACAATCTATCGGGAACCTTGATTGCCGCCTCGCACAGTTCATCGGCGGTGCAGACGGTAGGATCAAGCTTGACTCTTCGTTCGGGCAGTCCGTAAACCGCACCGGGTTGAATGATCCTGCCTTCGTTTTCAAAATCGGTTCGACGGACAGAGTCGATTATCCTGCCGTCGTGACCGATAAGTATCGCATTGGTCTGCTTGCCGACCAGTTCGACCGCGAAACGAACATTTACGCGGTCGCCCATTTCGCTGGTCGCCTCAAAGCAGAAGATCACTATACGCTCAAGCCCTACGTCTTCGATCTCAACAAACCTCGCACCCGAAAGATGCTTTCTCAACAGCATACAGAACATCGGCGGTTCCGAAGGATTTTCATAAACCGCATCGGTCAGGTGTACTCTCGGAGCCGACGCTCTCAAAGACACCAACAACCGTCTCGCACCCTCTTTGGAACGCAACAAAAACACCAGTTCCTCTTTCGAGGGCTGATGTATCTTGTCAACGCGGCAGCCTTTCAGCTGCTCGGTCAGTTCGGATTTCAGTTTGAGTAAAAATAATCCGTCAAGTGCCATTGTTCGATCAATCCTTCGACGTGTGACAACGCGATCTCAATACCTTCAACCTGCTCGCTTTTGCCCACGACCTGTTTCAATTTTTTGCAGAGTAATCGCAATATCCTGAACATTCTTCGTATGTAGATAAACTCGGGATCAGTGGGATTTTCCAAAAGTCTTCCGAAATAACGGAAAACGGGATCGCATTCGCGAACAGACCCGCTATACTTTATCTTCATAACGGTGTATATTCTGCCCTGCGATTCCACGGCTTCCTCCGCAACCACTTCAAAGCCGGCCTTGCAGATGTAGTCCCTTAAGTCCTCAACGGAAGTCATCGGCTGAACGATGAAATCATACCGCTCATTCTTTGACCACTCTGCGGCCTCTAATATTCGTGCAATAAGGTCACCGCCCATACCGGCAATGACCGCGGTATCGACCTCATACGGTTCAACAGCGGCAAGTCCGTCTCCCTTTCGCAGGGTAATACCGCTAACACCCGATTTTTCAATATTTTCAGCCGCTCTTTTCAAAGGACCGTCGCTGACGTCGCAGGCAAAGACCTCACTGCATTTACCTTCCTTAATCAGAAAGACCGGAAGATACGCGTGGTCTGTACCGATATCGGCAACCCGATCCCCTTCCCGTATCATTCCGGCAATCTTTAGCAATCTGCTGTTTAAGGGCATTACTTGCTCTCCAAGTATTTGTTTATCTTATCGATCAAAGCATCGCAGTCAGCGCTGTGAACAGCACAAGCGGCTTCGATCGATTCGCCTCTCGAAGCAGGGCAACCAAGACAGTGCATACCCATTTCAAGGAAAAACTGGGCAGTGCCGGGTTCCATATCGAGAATGTCTCCGATGATCATATCTTTTGTGATTTTCATTTTAAATTCCTCCTGATTTTACTTTAAAATTATTTGTCTGTACAAGCGGTCAAAATTATCCAGAATTTTCTGAACGTTGTGATTACCGAAAATATCACGGTAGCACAGCAACGCTTCCTTCATTTTCGGTGGTCGCGAATCGGGTGAGTGCATATCGGTCGCAATGACCGATGCCAACCCGTCGTGCAACATATTGACCGCCGTTCTTTTACTGTCGCTGAAAAACGACGAAGCGTTGACCTGAGCCATGGCTATTCCGTTGTCAACCAAGGACAAAGCCTTTCTGAAGCCGTGATTGTCGTGATATCTCTCCAAATGGGCAAATATGGGCGTAATGCGGAAATTGTAATAGATATCGGCAATTTCCCTTATAATTTCGTCGGTAATATCCTGGCTGTAGTGAAGTTCCAAAAGCAGATATTCCGAACCGTTGAGCGTCATTTTGCGGATCTTCTCGGTCTCGGAAATTCCCTTAAAAAACTTGACCTCATAACCCTTATAGAGTTCGATCTTACCGTCATAAGCCTTTTTAACGGCCGCAAAAGCCTCGTCAACAGCACGGTTGTAACTGTCGAATCTCTTAATATCATACCAGAAATGCGGTGTGGCAATAACGGCATCAATACCGTTTTCTTCGCAGAGTTTTAGATTAGTCAAAGCCTCTGCCACCGACTTGACACCGTCATCAACACCCGGCACTATATGCGAATGTATGTCAAAAATCATTAAAAAACACCTTAAAAGTTATTTTTTACCGTCAGACGATGCCCGATTCCTTCAACTGATCCACAGCATAAGACAAAAACCAACAGTAAATAGCCTCACCCAACTCCTGATAGACCGAGTCACCGTCGTGCGAGCAGAGCATAGCAAAGGTCTGGCCGATCCTTCGGTCGACCTCACCGCCGCGGCGATAGGCAAGATAATAGAAAGACAGCGCACCCGAGGCGCCGACAGCGGAATACAGCTGAGGCGCATTTTGCTGCAGCTCCTCATTAAAACTGTTTTCGGCTATCTGGGATACGACCGAGCTCTTTATCTCATTTTCAATGCACACGATAGCCGCAAAGGTCATAAGTATCCCGCGCTGAACCGCGATCTCGGTGTTCTCGCTTTCCTCTTCACCTGCGGAAAACCTGTCAAGATTGTCCACAAGCAACAAGGCCAGTTTAGCACCGAATTCCTTAGCCTTTACGGTGTTTCCCTTGGCATTTTCGATGTCGTATTCCTCATGGGCACCCTGTGCCGGTTTCGGCTTGTCGGCCATCTTAAGGGTTTTATCGCTGAAATCGGCAATTTTGATATCTTCATCAAACATCGGTTTGTTCCCTCCTTACTGAGAGTTTTGCGTCAAATTTTCTTTAACGCTTTAGCCAACTGATCGGGACAGGAGGTTTTCTTAAAACCGCAGGTGATACCCTCCAATTTTGCAATGATATCCTCTGCTCTCTGTCCTTCACAAAGTGCGGCAATACCTTTTAAATTTCCGTTACAGCCGCCGTAAAATTTAACCTCAGAGACTATTCCGTCATTCATCTCGAAAGTAATGCTTTTAGAACAGGTTCCCTGAGTATTATATGTATACTTCATAAACCTTATCTATCCTTAAACTTGTTACTTCTTACAGGGTGACGGAGTTTTCTCAAAGCCTTAGCCTCGATCTGGCGGATACGTTCCCTTGTTACATGGAACTCCGTGCCTACCTCTTCCAAAGTATGGCATCTGCCGTCTTTAAGTCCGAAACGCAGACGGATAACAGCCTCTTCTCTGGGTGTCAGAGTCTTCAACACGCTGTCAATATCCTCGTTGGTAATGGTCTTTAAAGCGGCGTCATCGGGAGCCAAAGCCTCTTCATCACGGATAAAATCCATAAGTCTGCTGTCTTCCTCGGGACCAATGGGAGTTTCCATAGAAACAGGCTCCTGAGCCACACGCATGATCTCACGCACACGCTCGACCGACATATCCATCTTCTCAGCAATCAATTCTTCGCTGGGCTCGCGACCGTTTTCGTGGAGCAGCTGGCTCTGTATCTTCTTTAAACGGTTAATGGTCTCAACCATATGAACGGGAATACGAATGGTTCTCGCCTGATCGGCAATGGCACGGGTTATAGCTTGTCTGATCCACCAGGTAGCATAGGTAGAGAACTTGAAGCCCTTAGTATGGTCGAATTTTTCAACTGCCTTAATAAGACCCACGTTTCCTTCCTGTATAAGATCCAAAAAGTGCATTCCGCGGCCGACGTAACGCTTGGCAATACTTACAACAAGTCGCAGGTTGGCTTCGGTCAATCTCTTTTTGGCGATAGGGTCGCCTTCGCCGATGCGTTTTGCCAAGTCTATTTCTTCTTCGGGGCTGAGCAACGGAACACGTCCGATATCCTTGAGATATACCTTGACCGGGTCATCAAGAGAAACCGCGTCCATAGATGCAACCGATTCCTCTAACTTGTCGACCTCTTCGATCTCGGTCATCTTGATATCTTCATCGGTAGGCTCGATATAATCAAGATCCAAAAGCGGGGGTTCCAACTCTAAGTTTTCAATATTATCGGGCACGTCATCGATGTCATCAAGACTGTCCTTCTCGCTGTCAGGCTTCAGATAACTGTCGTTAATAAGCTCATCTGCCTTGGCCTCGAGATTCTCCTCCTCGAGGATATCAACCTTTTTTCTTGACTTTGTCTTTTTCTCTTCCATAATTTTCTCCCTATTCTCCCATTGATTTAAAACGTCTGTTAAACATTTTTGTTAAGCTTGGATTTTGACCGCTTGAACATTTCAGCAGCCCATTCCTCGTCGGTCATATCATCGGTCGAGGTTCGCAACAGCTTTTCCTTTTCTTCAAATATAACGCCGACAGCATCACGCAATTCTTTTTCCGCATCGGCATTGCCCGCATCCTTTGCGATCATCTGACTGACAAATCCCACCTCATCGGGTGAAAAGTCCTCACCCAGAAGAATAAGATCAAACGTATTCCCCACCGACAGTATATCGGCGACCTTGCGGTAAAGTCTGCGGTTAAAGTCGGTTATCATATCCGAAGATTTTAATGAGGAATATGTACTTTCAAACAGATCAGGATGCTTTATCAGTATTGAAATGACCGCTTCCTCAGCACCTGCCGCACGGCGGTACTGCTGTTTTTGCGGATTGACCGTATTCCTGTAACTCGGTGCCACAATGGCTCCCAGTTCCTTTTTATTTTTCTGCTTACGCCGTTTTTCGACGATCTCTTTGAGATTTGATGAGATCGCCTGCTTAGCAACACCGTATTTAGTCGAAAGCCTCGTCACATAAAGGTCGACCGCGATTGGATCCTCTATCTCAGCCAAGACCTCGCAAGCCTTGTTTAAATACTGCAGTCTGCCGTCATCAGCCTCAAGGTCGATGCCCTTTGCCGCAACGTAGAGCCTGTACTCAATATCGCTTATCGCACCGCTGAGCAAAGCCTCGAACTTGCCGGCACCGTGCTTTTGCACGTATTCGTCGGGATCTTTGCAGTCGGGCAAACGGATTATCCTCGCCGAAAGGCCTACCGAGGATAGTATCCTCATCGTTCTGTCGGTAGCCTTTTCTCCTGCTTCGTCGGCATCAAGGACTACCAGCACCTCTTTGGTATAACGGCTGAGTAACCTCGCCTGCTCCTCGGTAAAAGATGTGCCCAAGGCAGCAACGGCATTCTCAAAGCCTGCTTGATGGAGTGACACAACATCAATATTTCCCTCAACCAGGATCACGTTGTCCTGGCAATACTTTTTTGCAAAATTGATGCCGAAAATATTGTTGCTCTTCTTATAAACAGGTGTGTCCGAGGTGTTGACATACTTGCCGAACTTCTTATCCTCGCCCGGCATCGCTCGTCCGCTGAAGCCGATCACCTTGCCGTGAATATTGATTATCGGGAACATAGCCCGATTTCTGAATCTGTCAAAGAAATAGTTTTTGCCGTCTTTGTCCTTCTTCTCACTGCTCGAAATAAGATCCGCCGCAGCTATCGTGCCGTGCGAAAAGCCTTTATCGCGAAGATGCGAATAAAGCTGACGCCAGTCGTTCGGAGCATATCCTAAACCGAAATGCTTTATGGTCTTTAAACTAAGCCCGCGTCCCAAATAGTAATCAAGACAAGCCTTGCCATCGGGACTCATAAGACAGGCGTGGTAAAATCTCGCTGCCTCGCGGTTGGCTTCGTAAATGTCGTTTTTCAGTTTTTGCTCGCGGTCATCAACGCCATTGTCCGGCATTCTAAGACCCGCCTTGTCGGCTAAACGCTTAACCGCGTCAACATAATCAAGATTTTCGGCGCGCATCGTAAAGGTTATGATGTCACCGCCTTGACCGCAACCGAAGCAATAGTACGAGCCGTTTTCGGGGTACACGGTGAACGACGGCGTTTTCTCGTTATGGAACGGACAAAGACCGACTAAGTTCCTGCCTCTGCGTTTTAAAGCAATATACGGCGACAAAACACTTTCAATATCATTGCGGTATTTAAGCTCCATCAAAAAATCCTGCGGTAATGCCATCAGTCCACCTCCCATTCATCTTAATTACTATCTATTTATAATTTACGGAAAAAATCCTAAAAATACTTTATTTTATTTAAAAAAATCTTAAAATTATCAAAAAAGTGCCGAATTTTCGAAAAAATCACTCGACTTCTGCCGAATCCGCCCAGATAGATTCCAAAATTTCAACCGAAACCTTGCCGTACATCGCATCGACGGTATTTTCCAAAAGTGTGTCGTAAAGCGGTTCGGGAACGGTAAACTTCAAGGTCACCTTGTCGGTGTATTCGGTATCGACCACCTTGGCCTTGTTGTCGCAAAGCACCTGCTCCAGGCGTTTGTGATCGGTGTATTCGCAATTGACCGAACACAGGAAGCACCGCTTCATAACGGCAATTCCTGCAGTCTCGATAGCCATTTTGGCCGCCGTAGTGTAGGCGTGAACCAGCCCGCCCGTGCCCAACAAAATGCCACCGAAATAACGGGTGGTAACAACACAAACATCGACCAACCCATTCTTTTTTATAACATCAAGGGTAGGCATTCCGGCGGTCGAATGCGGTTCACCGTCATCGGAATATCGGGCAATATTACCCTCACGCAGAATATAAGCATAAACATTGTGCCGAGCGCCAAAAGTCTCGGATCTTCGGCGATTTATAAACTCAATGGCCTCAGCTTCGGTCTTTATCGGTATAACTGCCCCGATAAAACGCGACCGCCTGTCCTCATACTCAAAGAAAGCCTGCTTTTTTACGGTCTTATATTCCGACATAATACACCTCCCGACATTATTTACGTATATTATAACTAAAACTCTATATTAAAACAACAAAAACTTTCAAAGACGAAAAAACCGCAGTTCAAAGAACTGCGGTTAAACTTTTCGTAAAACAATTATTTGTCCATACCAAAGCGCTTCTTGAATCTGTCTACACGGCCACCTGTGTCAACAAGCTTCTGTCTGCCGGTAAAGAACGGATGACACTTTGAGCAGATATCCAAACGGATATCCTTCTTTGTCGAGCGAGTCTCAAACTCCGCTCCGCAAGCGCACTTTACGGTAACTGTTTCATACTGCGGATGAATACCCTCTTTCATGTCGTCACCCCTCTCCTTTTCTCATATCGTTTGATTAACGTATGAATGATAGCACACATTGAACGAAAATGCAAGTAATTTTTTTAAAATTTTAAAATTTTACTTTAAAACCAGCTTTTTATTTCCTTTCGGCAACGGTGAAACAACTCAACGACCTTGAATTTGACGACGTATCGGTCAGGACTTTCGCACATTTCGGTCTCCTTTTTATTAAGTGTCGCATCAAGCCCTTTATCTGATGCCGACGGCAGGCAGACACTCGGGAACATCACACACCACCAATTTTTGCCCTTGGCCTCGCCGATCTCGATTCTTACCGCCTCATACATTCCCGCAGGCAGAGTAAAATCATCATAGACCCTGTCCTCAAACCACATATTGCAAACAGTAGCGGTCACGGGATACGAATAGCCGTTGTCGCTGACCGTCTTCAAAGCGACCGCTTCGAGTGCTTTAAGGTTATCCCTTGCCGCGGTCGAAGCCTGCTGTTCGGAACTGCAACCGATAAAAATCTCTTCGCTCAGTTGCAGGACCGCGTCACGGACCTTGAGCTTTAAAGCCTGATCCTCAGCCGTGTCGGAATTTGCAAGAATGTGTAATCTCAACACGTTTTCGCGGATGTTATCGTAGTTTGCCCCAAAGCCCACAACACTCAGCACCAACAAAAACACCACCGCAATGCTGACCGATCTTAATAAATTTTTTAAATCAATGTACTTTTTCTTTTCATTTATGTTCATAAAAATCAACTCCTGTCGAGTTGATTCTTGACAGGAGTTTTTAAAATTATTCAATTATTTCCACGCCGACATCGGTCGGAGTGCAACAATATGCCTCAAAACCGTTGCCAACAAGCTCAGCCGTGGCGTTTTGGGCAGCGATTTCAGACTCGAAAATTCCAATGATCGACGGACCCGCACCTGATAATCCGCAGTAAATGCAATCCTGCATTTTCATAACCGACTCACATTCCGAGAGAACGGCGGATTCCGAAACCTCGCAAAAACGGTTGTAAAATCCTTTCGCCGCAAACTGAAGATCACCGTTTGTCAGTCCCATAAGTATGCGGTCAATATCCGATGTTTTTAAAGCTTCTGTGCTGTCGATAGCGTTATACATATCCTTCGTCGAACTTTTTACGCCCTTTTTAGCAATTACGATAAAACAGTCCGGCAGGGACGGCAAACGTGTTAACTGCTCGCCGATGCCTTTGGCCAAGACCGTGCCACCGCCCAAACAGAACGGTACATCGGCACCCAAAGACAAAGAAATTTGGGACAGCTTATCAAATTCCAACGGCTCGCCGTACATTTTATTCAACACAAAAAGCACTGCGGCCGCATCGGCACTGCCACCGCCCAAGCCCCCTGCTACGGGTATTTTCTTGTTGATTTTTACCGTGACTTTTTCATCTCGAGCGATCTCTTCAAAGAACTTTTCAGCGGCCTTAAAACAAAGATTATCGCTTCCCGACAGTTCGCTTTTGTCGCAGATCACGGTCATCTCGTCGCTCTTTTTGACCTCTATAACATCGCAAAGGCTGACCGACTGCATCACCGAACAGAGAGTATGATACCCGTCCTCTCTTCGACCGGTTATATCGAGCGACAGATTGACCTTAGCATTAGCCTTTATTTTCATTTTTTAACTCTTCCAAAAATTCGCCGACTCTCTTTAAAGCCTCTTTGATATGCTCGACCGAATAGCAATACGAAGCTCTGACATAGCCTTCGCCGCTCTCACCGAAAGCATTTCCGGGTACTAAAGCGACCTTCTTTGAATAAAGCAGTCTCTCGCAAAATTCCTCAGACGAAAGACCCGTGCTCTTAATACACGGGAAGGCGTAAAAAGCACCGAGCGGTTCAAAGCACTCAAGCCCCAATTTTCTGAAACCGCCGACAATAAGCCTTCTCCGGGTGTTGTATTCCTCTCTCATCGCCTCGATGTCGTTTTCACCGTTTTTAAGGGCCTCAACGGCAGCATACTGTGAGACGGTCGGTGAAGACATAATTCCAAACTGATGGATCTTAGTCATCTGCTTTATGACCGGAGCAGGTCCCAAAGCATATCCTAAACGCCAGCCGGTCATTGAATAGGACTTTGAGAAGCCGTTGATTACGACCGTTCTCTCCTGCATACCGTCGAGCGAAGCCAACGACACGTGCGGCTTGCCGGTATAAGTGAGTTCAGAGTATATCTCGTCCGAAATAACCATAATATCAGTTTCTTTCAAGACCTCGGCGATCCTTTCAAGATCCTCGCGTTCCATTACGGCACCGGTCGGATTGCCGGGATACGGCAACACCAACAACTTGGTTTTAGGCGTGATACGGCTCTTCAACTCATCGGGAGTCAAACGGAAGTTGTTTTCCTCTTTGGTGGGAATTACAACCGGCACACCGCCTGCAAGACGAACTATCGGCTCATAGCAAACGAACGACGGTTCAACTATCAGAACCTCATCATCGGGAGCGACCAGAGCACGCACTGCAGCGTCAATACCCTCGCTTCCGCCAACGGTGACCAGCACCTCGGATAACGGATCGTATTTAACAGAAAGCTTGCCTTCAATATATTTAGAGATCCACTCTCTCAATTCCTTTAAACCGCTGTTGGCGGTATAACGCGTTTTGCCGTTTTGCAAAGCGTTGATACCGGCCTGGCGAATATGCCACGGTGTCTGGAAGTCAGGCTCACCGACACCGAGCGAGATAATGTCGTCCATCTCGGCTGCGATATCAAAAAATTTTCTGATACCCGACGGCTTTATCTCGCTGACAACGGGATTTATAATTCTTTCGTAATCCATCACAGCAGCATAGTCTCCCTGTCATCGGTCTTGCCGTCAATAAGTTCAATATCCATATCCTTATAACGACGCAGAATAAAGTGAGTCGCAGTCGAAATAACGTACTGCATCGGTGCCAGCTGGCGTGCAACGAACATCGCGACCTCCTGGAAGGTCCTGCCCTTTACGATGACGCAAAGATCGAAACCACCCGACATCAAATAGACCGACTCAACCTCGCCGAACTCCTTAATTTTTTCGGCTATCTGCTCAAATCCCGCATCAGGCTGAGGCTCAACCTTAAGCTCGATAATGGCCGAAACCTTAGCGCTGTCAAGACGTTCCCAGTCAATGACAGCCTTGTATCCACGGATAAGCCCATCCTTTTCCATCTCGGCGATCTCAGATTTTACCTCTGCTTCGCTGAGACCCGCCATTACGGCCAGATCCTCTACAGTATATCTTGCGTTTTTGGAAAGTAACTTCAAAATTTTCTCGTTCATAATAATACCTCTCTATATTATTCAATAGTAACCGGCACCGGTGTGCCGTTTTGATAGATCGTAACATACTTAAAGCCTGCTTCGGCAGCCATATCAAGAGCATTCTCAATGCCATTTCCCACGCGATAGGCTGAATGGGCATCAGAGCCTACGGTTATATACTCACCGCCGACTTCACGGAACATCTTCAAAAGCTCTAAATTCGGGTGAGTCGAGCCCTGAAGTGTGGCGGTAACATAAATTCCGCCTGCGGTGTTTATCTCCAACGCCTTGCCGTTTGAGGCCAATGTTTTGAATATATACATAAACTCATCTTTAAACATCAAAGGATCAAAATCGATCATCTTTTCGGCCGGGAAATACCGCAACGGATAGGTAAGATGCGCCAACACGTCAAAGCCGTTCCACTCGACCGTCTCGATAATATCGTCTAAGTAGCGTTTAAAGATCAGCTCCGGACTGTTGACCGCTTTGCGGTAGTCAAAATGGCTGAGACTTCTTTTGCGGCGTTTTATCTGATGGCAGGACGCCAATAAAAAGTCGAAATTGTTCTTTTTAACGTCATTAACCGCCTTTAAGTTGCGGACAGGACAACCCAATTCAAGTCCCGATGAAATTACCAGTTGACCGTTGAAAACAGCTCTCGCCTTTCTCGTTTCAAACGCCGACTGACGGCAGGTAACGGCGTAGTTCATCTCGTCGTACTGCAAGCACTCGCAATGGTCGGTAATGCCAATAGCTCTAAGTCCTCGCTCAACTGCCTTTTCGCAGATAAGAGTGACCGAATGCTCGGCATCCTTTGAGTTGTCGGAATGAATATGAAGATCAACTAAATTGCGGTACGCCATACCCTGAGGCTCCTTCAAAAGACTTATACTTATACATTGTCAAGTATACCACCATATTCCGCAATTTACAAGAATTTATATTTTTTATTTAATTGGTGCTTTGATATACCAATTAAATAAAAATCCCGCCGATAATTATCGACAGGATTTTTCATTTTGGTATTTCAAATTGTTTTGGCACATTAGCGTCCTGAACTAATCATTGATAACATATCTGATGGGGATTTCAAAAAATTCCTTTTCGGCATTGTTTTGCCATTTTGCGCAAATATCTGCATCAAATACCATGGAAACAGTATTATCTCTATTTACTGTATGATTAAGTAACGTCGGATCAGCACCTTCTAAATAAAACGATACCTTTTGTGCCAACGCCGGATCTTGAAATGCAACAACAATGGTTATTTGTTTATACTGAATATCGTTTTTTATTAAATGAAGATCAATGATTTTTGTTTCCCAATCGTAAAAACAAAATCCGTCTAACGAATAACCGGTACCGACAACGGTTGTATCTATGTATTTAATAATTGTGTCATTAAAATGTCCGCCATATCGAGAGGAACGCTCCCGTTCATCATATAAACGATGATGTAGTTCATCATTCATTCCATCAAAATTATAATCACCAATGGCCATAAAATGAAATATTCCGCCCTTGTCCACCAACGGATACAAAAAACCGCTTCTTTTAAAAGAACGATAATTAAAGTTATAACAAATTATCGGAATCAGTACGGCTGACAACAACAACGGCCAAATACGAACACGCTTTTTTAAGATGATTTTTACAATAACTAAAGCTATTATTGATGCTACAGCCAACTCAAAATAATACACAATAATCGCAAAACTTGGCGGAATCCAACCACCGCCTGTATCGTGATCATATGCGATACTATAATTAAATAAAAAAATAAAACCGTAGATCAAAACCGCAACAGCAACAAATATTCCAAGCACTTTCCATGTGGCATGCCGGCGATTGTTTTTATCTTTACATTCTATTGTTTCCTTCATACAAAAGCACTCCTTTAGTTCATTATAACACAAGCAACTATATTTGACAAGACAATTCCTGGAGATCATATTAGTATTGCCGTCAGTAGAGTTATGTGATTTATCTCAGCAAATATGATATTGACGTTACTTGCAAGCAAAATTACTGAATTAATAAAAGAATAAAACCCGAACCGTAACGGTTCGGGTTTTTGTTTTAATTTTTTGCAATACTTCTCGCGACGTGGACACCGCTAGCCGATGCGTGCGACAGCGAGTGTGTGATTCCGCTGCCGTCACCGATAATATAAAGACCTTTATATCTCGACTCCAGCCGCTCGTTGACCTCAACCTCCATATTATAGAACTTGACCTCAACGCCGTATAGAAGTGTGTCGTCGTTGGCTGTACCCGGTGCGACCTTGTCGAGTGCATAGATCATTTCAATGATTCCGTCTAAGATTCGCTTGGGCAAAACAAGACTTAAGTCCCCCGGGGTAGCGTTCAAAGTGGGAGTAATAAACGCTTCTTCAATTCTCGCCGAAGTCGAACGGCGACCGCGGATAAGATCACCGAAACGCTGAACGATAACGCCGCCACCCAACATATTGCTTAGTCTTGCTATCGACTCGCCGTAACCGTTGGAATCTTTGAACGGTTCGGAAAAATGCTTTGCCACAAGCAGAGCAAAATTAGTGTTTCCCGTCTGCTTTTGGGGATCTTCATAACTGTGACCGTTGACAGTGATGATACCGTTGGTATTCTCGTTTACAACAGCACCTTTAGGGTTCATACAGAAGGTGCGGACTAAATCGCCGTACTCCTCGGTGCGGTAGACGATCTTGCTTTCGTAAAGTTCATCAGTAATATGTTGAAAAACCTCTGCCGGCAATTCAACACGCACACCGATATCAACGCGGTTGGATTTAGTGGTAATATCAAGCTCACGGCATACCGATTCCATCCACTTGCTGCCGCTGCGTCCCGCCGAAATGATGCAATCGGTGCAGGTGTATGTCTCGTCATCGCAGACGACCTCGTAACCGCCGTCTGTAACCGCAACGGTACGGACGGGCGTTTCAAAGAAAAACTGCACCTTATCTTTTAGATACGAATATATATTTTCAAGCACGATATAGTTGATATCGGTGCCCAGGTGACGGACAGAAGCGTCCAAAAGATGCAGATCGTTCTGAATGCAGACCGTCTTAAAACGGGTGCCTGCCGTCGAATAGAGCTTTGTACCCTCACCGCCGTAACGAAGATTGATCTCATCAACATAATGCATAAGCTCCAAAGCCTGCTTCTTGCCGATGTACTCGAACAAAGTACCGCCGAAATCGTTAGTGATGTTATACTTGCCATCGGAGAAGGCACCTGCACCGCCGAAACCGCTCATAATACTACAGCTTTTGCAACCGATACAGCTTTTTACCTTGTCTCCGTCAATAGGGCAACGGCGTTTGTTCAGAGGATGACCTGCCTCAAACACAGCGACCGTTAGCTGAGGCTTTAACTGCATCAGTTCATAAGCCGCAAAAATTCCGCCGGGACCTGCACCCACAATGATAACGTCAAATTTCATTTCTTTCCCTCGCATATAGTAAATTAAAATTCAAGGAAATCACGCTCTAATTAAAGTATAACTGATTCTACCGAAAAGTGCAAGTGGAGTAAGATGGCAAGAAATGCGATTCTGACCGCTTGGATTGTTGTGAAAAAGAGCTTGCCCCTTTCGTGGGTTAACCGCATAAAACAAAAAACCGACCTATTGGTCAGTTTTTTGTTTTGGTGGGAGCGGGTGGATTCGGACCACCGAAGTCGAAGACAACAGATTTACAGTCTGCCCCCTTTGGCCACTCGGGAACACTCCCATATTCAATTTGCACTTTTAAAAAGTGTGGAGCTGGTTGACGGACTTGAACCCCCGACCTGCTGATTACAAATCAGCTGCTCTACCAACTGAGCTAAACCAGCGTATCTCCAACTGAGTGCCTAAATAATATAACACATCACTCGTCGCTTGTCAACAATAATTTTCAAAATATTATATTTTGTTTTTTTAAACCCTTTTTAGCCCTTTTATATGTCGCAAAAAATCATTAAACTAATATTCAATTAAAAATTTTGGCTCTCTCCATTCCCGAAATTAATGTTGTGAATTTTTAGGACTCATCAAAATTCGAGATACTCATCACGAACTGAGATGTGGACATATCAAAACATTTATGTATAATGGAATCAGAAGCTTCTAACACCCTATACCCGAAAGGAATGACTGAAAATGATGTCAACATTTTCTAAGAACTTAAAAAAATTCAGAGTTGCTAAAAACCTGACACAAGAGCAGGTCGGAAATATTCTCGGAGTGAGCACACAGGCCGTATCCCGTTGGGAGTGTAACACTTCCCTGCCTGACGTGACCATGCTACCGGAAATCGCAAAATTATACTGCGTTACTATCGACGATCTGTATAAAGAGTCCTCGATAGCTTACGAAAACTATGCTCAGCGACTTTTGGCAGTCTATGAGTCAACTCACAAAATAAATGATTTTCTAAGAGCTGATATGGAATATCGCAAATTAATAAAGGACAATGCGGCAACCGCCGAAGATCTCCGTTCGTATGGCGTTCTCTACCAGTATCTTATGGAAAACAGCAGAGATACTGCCCTTTCACTCTTTGACCGTGTGATCTCTATGGGGCCTGACGGCAATGAGGACGCCTATTGGAGAACCAAACGTCAGCGCATCTATTTTCTTTCCTTAATCGGCCGCGCTGACGAAGCAGTCATCGAACAAGAGGAGCAAGTCAAGAAGAGCACAAATGTACAGGAGATCATCACTCTGATTGCGGCATATCAGCACGCCGGTCGACACAATGACGCTGTTCCACTAATGGAAAAAGCCTTATGTGAGCACAGCGATAACCCCACTCTGCTTATATATTGCGGCGACGTTTACCATAACTTAAAACAGTATGACAAAGCATTCGATTGCTGGAATAAAGCTCTCGAGACCAATTCCACCTATTTAGATGCCCGATACTCCATCGGCTTCTGCTACGAAGAGTTAGGAAACTATGAAAAGGCATACGATGTTTGGAGCGAACTGTGCGAAATCTTAGAAGAACGCGGCTTCGAGTCCGAGATTGATTTTCCGAAGACGCTTGCGCAAAAGTGTAAAGAGAAAATTTCTAAATAATACTAAGACCTAAGCGTATATAACTGCCCTGGTTTGTGCTGACAGTACAAATCAGGGCGGTTTAAAATCGAACGATTCTTTGAAAATTCTCAAATTTAACTAACCAAACGGCAATTTTGAACACTATATAAATCGGAAGGCGACTAAACCTATACTCAACACACGGTTTAGTTTTATAAACAATTGGTTTATTGACTCTCTAAGCCGAAAATGGTAAACTAAGATTGCAAAGATCAACTCGCTAAGGAGCAGACCATGGACAATCCGGGCAAAAAATTCATAAACAATTTTATCAACTATCTTTCAGCACTTTGGGCAGGAATTTTTGCGAAATTTCTCCTAAGCCTTCCCATAAGCCTTATTTTTGACGGCAAGATTTTTTTGCAGTCGATCTTCCACGCCCTTTGCGGCATAGCCGGAACGGCAATAACTCTGGCAATAATGACCTATCGCGACGGTTACAAAGAGGAAGCCTACAAGATTTCCACCACCATCGGCATTTTGCTCATAATTTTTATAGCACAGCAATGCTTTGCTCCGCTCAACGGCTACAAACCGGCAAGTGCCGGTGCCGCCGGCGACCTTGCGACCGCTATATTTCTTAAAGGTAACACCGAAGACGGTTCGGTATCGGTTCTCGGCAACTTTATATGCCTTACCGCTCTGCAACTTTTTGTATATGCCCCCACCATGCTCATCAGCGAATACCGCGGAGTAAAGGCACGCCGCCAAAAATACGGACATACAACCAACAATTAAACAGTTTAGATCGATCATCCCGACAGCCGCTTTTCGCTTTTCTCCTTTCGGTACTTGCAGCGGTATGCGGGATGATTTTTTTGTTGTGAAAACTCAAAATTTATGGTACAATGTTTTCACGAAAGCAAAGCGTTTTAAAATGCACCGCATTTTGCGGTAGGCTTTGTCTTCCGCCGTGAAAACATCAAAAAGGAGAGCAACTATGGAATTTCTTAAACTCTTGGAAAGTATCCGCAACCCCGTTTTAGACGCCTTCTTTTCCGTCATAACTCACCTCGGTGAGGAAACGGTCTTTATGCTCATCGGTCTTATTTTCTTCTGGTGCGTCAATAAAAAGCAGGGCTATTACATTCTTTTTGTCGGATTTTTAGGCACAGTAATCAACCAGTTTTTAAAGTTGTGGTTCCGAATTCCGCGTCCTTGGGTCAAGGATCCCAATTTCACTATTGTCGAGTCTGCAAGAGCCGAAGCCACCGGCTATTCCTTCCCCAGCGGTCACACTCAGTCTTCGGTCGGCACATTTGGCTGTGTGGCGAGATCGCGAAGTGAAAAATGGCTTCGCATTATTTCTATTGTTTTCTGCATCCTGGTACCGCTGTCAAGGCTTTATCTCGGTGTGCACACACCGTTGGACGTCGGCGTTTCACTCGTCATTGCAGTAGTTATGATCTTCGCACTCTACCCCATTATAATGCGTGCCTTGGAAAACAAGACCGCAATGCGTATAATGCTCGGCATTATGACCGCTTTGACCGTTGCATACATAATTTTTGTCGAGGTCTATCCTTTCCCTGCTGATATTGATGTTCACAACTTTGAAAGCGGCGTTAAAAACGGTTATAAGATCTTAGGTTGCTTTCTCGGAATGTGGCTGACCTTTGAGCTTGACGAGAAGTTCATTCACTTCGAAACTGCCGCTTCGCCTTTGGCACAAGTACTCAAAATCGTGCTTGGCGTTATACCCATCTTGGCAGTAAAGGCTCTGTTGAAATCACCTTTATATGCACTTTGCGGCGGTTCTTTTATAGCAGACGGCATCCGCTATTTCCTCATTGCAACAGTTGCAGGTATTATCTGGCCGCTGACCTTCAAATACTTTGCAAAATTAGGTAAAAAGAAAGCATAACAGATTGGCTTTCTTTGCTTTACTAAAACCACTCTAATCGTCTCTATCATTTTTTGTCATTCTGAAAGAGCATAGCGACTGAAGAATCTTTTAAGGCAAACACCAAAAGATTCTTCGCTTCGCTCAGAATGACAAAATGTTTATTTAACATTAAACTCTAATAATTTATTTACCGTAAAAACCTGATAGAGCAATCAAAACCACCATGGTTTTACATTTGTGAAACCACGGTGGTTCTTTTTATCTGTTCACATTTTATTTTGCCAATCCGCCCTGCTCTATATACTCGGCCAGCAGATCACGGGCAAATGTGGTTGAATCGTATCGGGCGATCTCGGTCAAATGATTTGGCCCGTAGGTCGAGGTATACGAGTCAACAATTATATAATACGTCCCTTCCGGATCTATATTATTTTTAATATTTGCACCGTAACTTTCATAATAAATAAAGTAGTTACTGTTGTCGGTCTCAAAGAACTTAGACTTAAGATACTTACCCTTTACCGAGCACAGCACCAGCTGATTGTCAAAGGGCAACAGCATCTGCAGGTCGCCGTAGGTCACATCACCTACAGCAAGATACCCGGGTGAACGGACGCTCAAAAAGCCGCCGCCTAAAACTATCTTATAATCCTTGCCCCACTTTTTAACTCCGGCCTTATAGTAAAGCTCGGCAACGATATTACGGATCGCACGGCTGTTTCTCTGATAAGCGTTTTTACCCAGAGTCTCCTCAGCCTTGCCCACTTTGTCGGCATACTTGCTCATCAACCGGCCGACAATGGGATCATCGGGAAGGCCTGAGTATTTCGTGGCACTGATATATTCACCGTTAACCTTTTTGCTTCCGTTGGCAATATTGATATCAACATCAGCGTGAGTGATGCCGAGATTGTCGCCGCCACCCTGCAGGTGATAAACGCCGTATTTATCGGTCTTTGTATAGTATTTATGAGTATGCGCCTCAAAAATGAGATCAACATAACCGTTCGAGAGTGCAACATCGTAATATCCCGACAGCATACTGTCGGCAATGGTCGAGCTGTAATTCGTACCGCCGTAGCCGTCGTGCAGAACATAGATTATAAAATCCGCACCCTTTTCTTTAAGACTCTGTGACTCTTTTTTGACGAGCTCCGTCAATCGGTCACCGGTCAAGAAGTAAACACCCTCGCTCATATCAGAAGCGATCGACGAATAGCAATCACCTATAGCACCGATAATGCCGATCTGAACCTCTCCTTTATCAATAAAAGCCGACGACTTGCAGTATTCGACCCTTTCATTGGTGTCGCGGTCGTATATATTGATTCCTAAAAACGGAAACTGTGCCAACTCGGCGTTTTGCCTTATAGGCTCCTCACCCCAATCATACTCGTGGTTGCCCAGCGTCATCGAAGCAAAGCCCAGTTCATTCATCCACTCGGTAACAATGTTTCCGCGTGTGAGGTTTGATTCGGCACTTCCCTGCCACATATCACCTGCCGACAGCAAAACAGTGTTGGGATTAGCAGTGATCGCATTTTTAAAATATGTAGTCATCTCATCAACGCCGGTCTGACTGTCGGTATCCCGGAATTTGCCGTGCAGATCATTGACCGAATAAAAATCAAAATTCCACACGACCGAAGCCGCGCAGTTATCACATACACCGTCGTTCTCCTTATCAAGGTGTTCGGGACAAGAGGCAGTACCCAAATTACCGACAAAGGAACAACCCGCGGTACAAAGCACCAAAATAAATGCTAAAATAACAGAAAGGAGCCTTTTCATATAACCCTCCGAGATCAATAATTTTCTATATTGTAACACAGTTTATCCGCAGTATCAACCGAAACTTATCGCAGTTTGAATGGCCAATTACTGCTTGACAGTAACGCTTTAATGAGTTATAATCATATTGCAATTATTATTGTATATTTTTGGGGAGGCAAATATATGGATAACCAGAATTTCGAAAACAAACCTTTAGAAACCACTGAGCCGGAAGTTGCCGAAACAACTCCTGTACAGCCCGAACCCGTAGAAGAGCCTGTCGCTGAACCTGCTGCTGAGTCTGCAGCACCCTCTAGTGCTGATGTTGGCGCAGCTTTTGCAACACTCGGCAAAGCAGTTACCAATGATCCCACTGTTGTGAAGATCAAGACCACTGTAACCGACTTCTTTAAGAAGACCGATAAGAAGATCCTTATCGCCATCGGTGCAGGTGCATTGGCATTTATCCTGGTCGTTGTGTTGCTCGTTTCTATCTTCGGCAATACATACAAGACTCCTATTGATAATCTTATTGATGTTTCGTTCTATGCCAAGGCCGGCAAGCTCGATGACCTCGCTCCGAAGGAGTATTGGGAGTGGTATGAGGATGAGTATGACAAGGACCTCAAGGACCTCAAGGACGACATCAAGGACAACGCTGATGACCTTAAGGACGAATTCAAGGATGAATACGGCAAAAACTACAAGGTAAAGTACAAGATCACCGACAAGGATAAGCTTGACAAGGATGACCTCGAAAAGTTAGCCGAGAGGATCAGCGATAAGTACGATATTAAGGAGCGTAAGATCAAAAAGGCTTACGAGCTTGAGATCGAGATTACCATCAAGGGTAGCGAAGACAAGGACGAAAGCGAAATGACTGTTTACAGCGTCAAAATCGGTTCTAAGTGGTACTTAGTAAGATCGTCCGGTGCTTTCGTGCATCGGTTAAATCACTTAATTTAAAACCATTGGCGGCACATCTTTCGATGTGCCACTTTTTATTGTGCAAAAACAAGAGAGACACTTCTTAACGAAGCATCTCCCTTGTTTTTCTTATTTTGTTACCCTTACCTCGGTAATTCCGTAATACTTCATTCTGTCTATCGCGTTGCGGTCGATCATCTCGCCGCAGACGGCTATGGGAATGGCCGGCGGACAACTGACCGAGACCGATGCCATCACCCTGCCCTCACATTCGTCTATGGGCACAATCTCCGATGCACACATCAACGCTTGGCGCGGCGAACAGCATCTTTGAGCTTTTGTAACAGTAGGTGCTTCTTCGGCGATCGCGGTTTTTTTTTCCAACTCACACAAAGCTTTTTGCAAATATCTGACCGACTGAGCACCGTTTTCGGGAGTCAGCATAAAGCACACAAAATCAGGGTCGCAAAACTCACAGACTATGCCCTTTTTCTGCAGATCGGCCGCAACCGCAAAGCCATGATAACCGTAACCCTTGGTCGCGATCGTCAACTTCAACGGCTCGTCACCCACAAGAGTGAACCCATTATCGGTAAGTTCCGCTTTTAAACCTTCAACCGCTCTTACAAATTCATTTAATTTTTTGCAATAACCGTCTGCAATATAACTGTTGTTGTAATCAAGCGACTGCAAGATCAAATACGACGGACTGGTCGAAGCAAACAGTTGCATCGCCTCTTCGGCCTGTAGAGACAGCGTTTTGGGAGCACTGTTTGAAATATGCAGATAACCGCCGCCGGTCAGCACCGGCAAGGTCTTATGAGCCGAATCACAACACATATCGGCACCCAAAGTGATGGGATGACGGTCGTTTTCCAAAAACTTTAAATACGCACCGTGAGCGTTATCACAGATCAGCAACACATCATACTTTTTACACACCGCCGACAACGCCTTTATATCGGTCACACAGCCCAAATAGTCGGGACTGGTTATATAGACCGCAGCAGGTCTTTCTGTCACCTCGGAAAGATATTTTTCTAAATCCTCAGCCGAAAGACGGTAAGATAGCAGGCTATCACCATACAACCAATCGATCTCAAAATCGAGCAAAGCCGAAGCCGTCAAAAACACCTTATGGGCATTTCTTCCGGCGGCGATCTTCAAAGGTCTGCCCTGCTCCTTGGCGAAAATGCAGGCAAGATAAAGCATCGCTCTTATCGACAGCGACGAACCCTCGGTCGAATAAAGCGTTTTATTTGTGCCGAAGATCTTGGCGGCGTTTTGCTGGCTCTCTGAGATGATTCCGTCACAGCGATACAGCACATCGGCACCGTCGACCTCGGTAATATCAAACTTTTCAACGCCCAAAAAGCCTTGCCCTTTGTGTCCCGGCATATGAAGCCGCAAATGGGACTTCTCGGCGTATTTTTTAACGAAATCACAAATCGGTGTGTTCATATCCGGCTTTCAAGCGATTTTGCCGCTTCCAGCATTATCGCACACTCCATTCGCTTGCGGAAAAGGTCACAACCGTCCTTGTAAACGCCGGTTATATCGCCTGTCGCATGGTAAGCGTTGGCGGCACAACCGCCCGAGCAATAAAGTTTTGCCCAGCAATCGGCACATTCAGGTCTTGTGTAGACGTTACAAGCGGCAAACTTGTCCTGCATTTTTTTATTTATAACACCGTCAAACACATTACCGAGCAGATACTCTTCTTCACCGACAAACTGATGGCACGGATAAAGGTCACCCCACGGGGTAACAGCCATATATTCAGTACCCGAACCGCAACCCGAAACACGCTTGTAAACACAAGGACCGCCTTTAAGATCTATCATATAATGATAGAACGTGAACGGCTTACCCTCACGGTGCTTTTTAAGCATCAACTCAGCTAAGCGCTCGTACTGCTCCATTACAATTTCCTTATCCTCTTTAGTCAACGCCGACGGATCATCGGAAGCACAAACGACCGGTTCCATACTAAGCTCAGTGAAGCCTAAATCGAGCATAGTCTCAATGTCTTTCAAAAAATCGGGATTGGCGTGAGTAAAGGTTCCACGCATATAGTAATTCTTATGTCCTCTTGCCTCGACCAATTTCTGAAATTTGGGTACTATTCTTTCAAAACTGCCGTTACCGGCGTAATCCACACGGAAACGGTCATGTATCTCCTTACGGCCGTCAAGACTCAAAACGACGTTGCTCATCTCACGGTTGGCAAAATCGATAACGTCGTCATCGATAAGCACACCGTTAGTGGTAAGAGTGAAGCGGAAATTCTTGCCCGCTTCCTTTTCGCGAAGTCTCGCATAAGCCACCAGATCTTTAACGACCTGCCAGTTCATAAGCGGCTCACCGCCGAAAAAGTCGACCTCTAAATTGTGACGCGACCCCGAATTTTCGATAAGAAAATCCAATGCCCTTTTGCCGACCTCAAAGCTCATAACGTCACGCTCGCCGTGGTACTTACCCTGACTTGCAAAGCAGTAAGAACAGTTGAGGTTGCAGGTGTGGGCAACGTGCAGGCACAATGCCTTGACGACGCCGGCTGTCTTGCGCTTCAATTCCCCTGCCATCGGAGAAAAGGTGTCGGGCGTAAAGAGTTTACCCGACTGCTTTAACTGTTCGATCTGGTCCAATCCTTCCAAAATTTCCGACTCAGTCACTTCCGGATCTTCAGGGTATTTTGCAAGGATCTCTTTGACTATCTCCTCGCGGGAACTGCCCTCATACATATTGATCATATCAAAAGCGACATCATCGACCACATGCACCGAACCTGAGCAGATGTCAAGCACGATATTTAAGCCGCCTAACTTGTAACTATGTATCATATAAAACTCCTAAAAGTTATAATCTCAAGAAAAAATGCCGCCGAACGGCGGCATTTTGTGTGCGAAAAGTTAATTACTTATCCTGCTGTGATTCGCACTGCTGGTTAGCAATACCGCAGCTGGTCTTGCAGGCAGACTGGCAAGAGGTCTGGCATTCGCCGCAACCGCCGGTCTTTGCGCTCTCGCAGAGATTCTTGGTTTCCAAGGTCTGAATTTTCATTTCGTTTCCCTCCCGAGTTACTTTTATTACATATATAATAGCACAGTCAATCTATTTCGTCAATTAGAAATTTTTAAATATAAATCAAAAAGATAATGCATCTCACTTGCTGTTTATATTATACCACAAAACGCATGAAATTACAAGACTTGTAACACTTTAGGTTATATTGTAAGATAATTACAAACTCACTGTAAATGCTCCGCAAAACCGGCATTTATCAAACCAAAGGAGATATGACGATGAAAAACATTTTAAACGAAAACATTACACGTCAAAGTTTAAAATTTATATTCCACGCTTCCCCTGTGTTGTGTGCTATTTTCCTTATCTTTGAAATAATCTTTTGTCTGATTCCTATTTTTTCTGCAAGAGTGATAAGCCAAATTGTCAATGTTTTCGCTATGTTTGATGAGTCTCAACTAAATTGGTTAGTAACTTTGGTTGTGTTTTATATAATTATGAACGTATCAATACAGGTACTTTCACCTCTACGTAGAATAGTTTCGGAAAGGCTCTCCGACAAAATAGCACGAGATAGTGAAGTGATGTTTAATTCCAAAGTTGCTTCGTTATATTCCATTGATTGTTTTGAAAACAATCAATTTTTCAATGAAATGCAACTTGCCCGAAACGGGTGCGGAGTACGACTGATATCCTCTTTACAAATGATTTCATCATTACTGCGTGGTATTATAACAATCGCTTTAACTGCCGGATATATGGTTAATGTTCATTGGCTTATTGGTGCTATTTCGTTGTTAGCGGTAATCCCCAACACATTTTATACTTTTTGGGCATCTAAGAACAGAGTGGCTCTTTTTCGCTCAAGAACCGAAAGTTCCCGAAAATTGTCGTATTTGAGTTCAATACTCAGTACACCAGTATATGCCAAAGAAGTAAGATTATTTGATTTGGGCGAAAGTATTTTACACAAGTATTGTAACCTATTCAATTTCGAATATCGAAGGATAAATAAAATCCGAAATAAACAATGCTTAATTGGCATTTTGTGTGCATCCATTGGTGCCGTTGTTAACGGGTTTGCACTTTTACTTTTTATTTATATGGCAATAGCCTCTAAAACCAATGCAGGCAATATTGTTTTGTATATAAGCTTGCTTCCTCAGTTTATCGGCGGGCTGCAGATGTTGATTAATGGCATTTCACAAACCAAGGATAATAATTATTACATAAAACACTTTTTTGATTTTCTTAAACGTGATTTCGGAGAAAAAAACGGAAATCTCCACCTTAAAAATGAACCCCAGTGCATCAGTAAAATTTCCGTCAATAATGTTTCATTTCATTATCCCAATACCAAAACCTATGCTCTGAAGAATATTAATTTTTCAGTGGATTCGCCCTCATTGGTCGCAATTGTCGGCGAAAACGGCTCCGGCAAAAGCACACTGATAAAATTGCTTATGCGTTTGTTCGACGCTTCAGAGGGCGAAATCATAGTAAACGGCATTTTAATAAAAGAATATGACATTAAAAGTCTAAGAAAAACAATGTGCGGGGTTTTTCAGGACCCGGCAAGATTTGCGTTTACAATCCGTGAAAATTTGTTGTTAGCAAACAATAAAGACAACGTAAGTGATGGCGAAATGGAAGAAGCTTGCAAAAAAGCAGGTATGCTGGATTTGGTTGGTAGAACTTCAAACGGCTTTGAAACAATTCTAGGCAAACAGTTTGAAAATGGAACCGATTTATCCAGCGGTCAGTGGCAAAAATTATCCTTGGCTAGAGCATTTTTGTCCGAGGCATCTGTTTTATTTTTTGATGAAGCTTCTGCCGATCTCGATCCTAAAGCGGAACAGGATTTTTATCAGAGCATCAGAGAGTATACCAAAAATAAAATTGCCTTTTATATAACCCATAGACTCTCAGGCACTAAAGATGCTGACCAGATAATTGTTCTAAAAAACGGTGAAATAGTCGAAATGGGAAAGCATAACGATTTGATGAAAAATGGCGGTGAATATTCACACCTGTATCATGCTCAGGCGGATGGATATGAAATAGGGTAGATTTATACTTTTTTATTTTTGTTCCGCAAATATTATTGAAAACTTGAAAAGAAATGCATTATAACCCCATCCGTTGCAAAGACAACCATGAATTAATTACAAAACTGTAACCCGATATTACAAATTTGTAACTTGACTTTTATTGTTCCGCGACATATACTTCACTTAAAGGAGGAGTTAAAATGTTATCTCTAAATCTTTCAAACAAATCATATAAACTTTTAATTATTGCTCTTGGCGTTTTAACCATTGGTGCAAAGTTGCTTGGAATTATCATAGGTTTTGGCGATCCTAATCCCCAGTCTCCAACGCTCACGAGTTTGTCGGTGGCTTACTATCTTTTCGCCGCGGTACTATGTTTTTTCGGGGCCAAAATCAAGAACTTCGGAAGAATAGCGGTATCACTTTTCATTGTTGAAGCAATCCTCATAACCGTTACCACGCTGACTAAAGGTAAATCCCCGTTATTCAATGTAATCATTGCAACTTCACACTCGAGTATTATTAATCTTGTCGGTTCATTCGAACACGTCACTACAATGATTCCCGAAGGAATTTACCTTGTTGCCGTATTATTTGCCGCATTTATCCCCATTGCCATTCATTTTATCGGCAAAGCAGTGCTTATTAAAAAAGTCTGACAAACACAACATAAATAAAACGATATCACAAAAACTAAGACCGCGGGATTCCCGCGGTCTTTATTGCTTTTTATTGCAATTTGTGATACTATATTAAAAATTCCTATTATTAGAGGTTTTACAGTGAAAATCAAAGATAAATTTAAGCACACCGCAAAGGACGCGGGAATATATGTTGTAAAGTTCTTAAAATGGCTGATATTCGGTCTTATTATAGGTGCTGTTTGCGGCGGTCTCGGTGCGGTTTTTGCAAAGTCGCTGTCATTGGTTACTGCAATTCGCGGTGACAACGGATGGCTTATTTGGCTGTTACCTGTCGGCGGTATCGTTTCGGTGGCTATCTACAAGCTCTGCAAAACGACCGACATCGGCACTAATCAAGTATTTGAAAGCGTTCGTGAAGAACGGAGGATCCCGATGGCCTTGGCACCTGCTATTTTCTCGGGCACGGTACTGACACACCTTTTCGGAGGTTCAGCAGGTCGTGAAGGCGCGGCTTTACAATTAGGTGGCAGTATCGCCGCCACGATGAGCAAATTATTCAAGCTCGACACGCGGTCGCACCATATCCTGACTTTAAGCGGAATGGGTGCCTTCTTTTCTGCACTTTTCGGCACTCCGATAGGTGCCGCGGTCTTTGCGCTCGAAGTAGTCAGCGTGGGTCAGTTCTGCTCGGCGGCCATTTTCCCTTGTGTTGCGGCATCGGTGACGGCCTTCGCCGTATCGACCGCTCTCGGCACTCATCCCGAACATTTCACCGTGGGTGTCATACCCGAGTTCTCACTGAATACTCTGTGGAAGATCGCTGTTATCGCCGTCTTAGGTGCGCTCACAAGCATCGTTTTTTGCAAAATAATGCACTATACCTCACACTATTTCAAAAAGTTTCTCAAAAATGAGTATTTACGTATTCTTGTCGGTTCGGCACTCATCATCGGGTTGACCCTTTTACTCGGCACGAACGACTACAACGGCGGCGGTATCGAGGTAATAGAGCGTATCTTCAACCAAAACGACGTTCGATACGAGGCATTCGTTTTAAAGATAATCTTCACCGCTATCACCATAGGATGCGGCTTTAAGGGCGGCGAGATCGTTCCGACCATCTTTATCGGTGCGACCCTGGGAGCCACAGCAGCCACTGTTTTGGGATTGCCTTTAGGCTTCGGTGCGGCCACGGGTATAGCGGCGCTCCTTTGCGGAGTTACCAACTGTCCGTTGGCAACGTGTTTTCTCTGCATTGAGCTTTTCGGTGGCGAGGGATTTATATTCTACACGCTGTCCGCTGTCACCAGCTTCATTCTTTCGGGTTATTCCAGCCTTTATACAGGTCAAAAGCTGTTTTTCTCGAAACTCAATGACGAAATAATCGACCGAAATGCCGAATGAATAAAAAATATTAGTGACAAACGAAAAAATTTATGATATACTTTAAATATTAAAGATAAAAGTTGCTTTTGCGACGGATTGGATTGAAAATGGACATTAAGTATATTAAAGAATTAAACTCAGCAGTTCATGACTTTTTCAACTCGAACGGCTTTTCTTCCGAGGGACAGGACACCGGTTTCTATAAATCGGAGGACAAGATCTATAAAATCTCCTATGAAAATGATGCTAAACTTTTCATGTTAAGCTCGGCTTCCATCGTCACAGACGATACCGATGCTAACTACTCCACCCTGTCCACCTGGTATTTCGACGAAGCCAACCACGGTGCAAAGGATATCCAGTGCATCGCTGACGACTTTATCGGCACGGTCGCTAAAAAAGAGGGTATCCGCATATCAACCGGCAGTGTAACCGATACCTCGAGCATTGCTTTGCCCGAAAAAAACAAGGACGGAGACGAACCCGGCATTGAGGCCTTTGCAGGAAAATTCCTGGCTCTCTTCCCTCAGTACAAGGATGCTTATAAGGAAATGATCGCCACATACGGTGACTTCCTTTATGTTGAATTTTTCAAAAAATATGCCGTTGAGAAGATGTGCGAATTAAAAGCCGACGAAGCCAAAAACAAAAAACAGCTCAAAAAGTATTTTGATATGCTGGGAGCAATGCATTATGACGGCGAAGCGATCGTCGGTGACGTGATCTGCACTGTAATCTTAGCAGGTGCTTTCAAGGGCAACACCGCCGAATATCTGGAATTAGCCAACACCTATCTTGCCGATTGGCAGTTCTTGAAAACAGCAGGCTTAGCCGCAGTAAACAACTACAAGTCAGACAAGAAGCTCAGAGAATTGTTAGGCTAAATAAAAACAAAGTAAAAACGCTTCGGGAAATAATATAATCCCCTTAAAGTAGTCTTGAAAACTTTTTGTTTTTTCAAGTGTCTACTTTAAGGGGATTATATCACCTTCAGGTGTGTTTAATTTTATATTCTTATGGTTTCTCTCGGCTCAATGCTATAATTTTTGCCGTCAATAACAAACCATATTTTTATTATCGTGGGATTGTAAACAATATGGTTGTCAGCACTGTAAATAAGTGAATTATAAGCCTTTACATAATCGTGAATTTCGATGTTTGTTGCATAGTATATATCATCCTTGTTGCCAAGCAACTGACATAATTCATCTAAAAGCTCCCAATTATTCTCTCGGTCAAACTCATAGCTATGGCCCCAAAGATAAAACAGCTTAGGCGAACGAGAAGCACAATAGCAATTATTTGAATCAAGTTCTAAAAAGCGTTTTGCAATATTTTTTATATCGGGGTTAGCGTGACGGGCTGTAGGCGTCCACGAATACCAATCGGTTGGTAAATCGAACGAAACCTCATTATCAGGGTTTAGGATTCTTGCATAAGCAATTCCGAGATCTTTAAGGTAGCCTTTAACCGTTTCGTAAGAATTGTCGGTCCAAAACTTTAAAACACCGGTATCCGGATATACCATACCCCTAATGATTCTATCATACCTGTTTTCAAGCTCAATACGGCAATCCAAAACGTCTCTGATACCTTCAATCGATCTTATAAGACCGGAAGCTCGATGAAATTTACCGTGAACGGCAATCTCATGACCTTGTGACAGAATGTGCTGTTTAACGTCTTCGTCACAAGGATATGAATCCTTGCGCAGTTCTAAGCTGTTGAAGTTAAAGGTGCATTTTATCCCGTATTTATTGAGGGTTTTTGCAAGAGGAATATCAGAGGTTAAGCCGTCATCATAGCTAAATGTGACGGCTTTTGCTTTGCCGTTTGGAAATCTTAGAAATTAGTATTTCATAAAATCACCTGATTTAAGAGTTATTGTTGCTCCGTCTTGAGTTTTCATTGTAAAGGTGACCTTGAGGTCGTTTCCGATAGTTTCACAGGTAGCGTCTGCACCGGAAACGGTGTAGTTCTTACCACCCTCGTTTATAAAGGTAGCAACAATCTTGCGCTCTTGCGGCAATTCCTTATATTCGCCAACAGGTGATGCGATGTTAAGTGTGATACCGTCATTCTTTTGTGTCCTAATCGTTGTGGTAGCAAAAATATTCTTCTGATAGTTTAACGAAATACCGTCGTCCTCATAAAGCTCGTAGGAATAATCGTTTCCGGGATAAATATTGAGATAAAGAGTATCAAGCTTTTCACCATGAGAAAGGCTGGTGCTTTCTTTTTGCATTGGAATAATGCTTCCGGATTTTACATACAAAGGGAACTTCATAAGGTCGGTAGTATCAACCTCTATAATCTGTCCACCCTTAATTACCTCGCCGGTCCAGAAATCTATCCAATCATAGCCTTGCGGCAGATAAACCTTGCGGGAAGAGGCGGCGCTATAAACAGGAGCTACAAGCAACTCGCTGCCGAACATATATTGAAGCGGGAATTGGTTTTCGTTGCAGAAATCATCATCTTCAAATTCAACCATCATAGGACGGGTGAAGGGAACACCGGTAGCATAGGTTTCATGTGCTAAGGTGTAAATGTAAGGCATTAAGCGATAACGAAGCTCAAGCACCTTTTTGATGCCTTCTTCTTTTACGGAGTCTTGGTCAAGAAGACCTATGATTTTATCAATATCTGCTGCATCTGCACACTTTCCGTTACCCTCGTTACCGGTAATGGCCATCATGTCAGACAAAGTATGGCCGACACATTCATCTTGCCAAGGCTTAGCATTATGAGAACGTGTTATTGAGTTAAATGCCAAGAATTGAATACTTCTTATAGCGATGTCGGTTCCGAAGTTAACCGATGCATCATTGGTTATGTAAGAAACACCCTTTAACGCACCCTGAAGGTTTGTGACACCTTTAATCTGGAACTCAAGCTCGTCCCATTTATTGCAGTCCATATCGCCGGTCCATTTAAACGGATATCTTCTGCCGCCAACCTTTTGGAAAATGGGGGTCATTTTGCAGTCTCTGGTCCATCCGCAATCCTGCCAAAGCTCATAGTTGCCCATAAGGGTACAACGCTTTTTGTCACCCAGTAAATCCTGCATACCTTTATAAATTCTGGCGTCAGTAATATCGTTCTTTCTGGTATCCTGCCAGGTACCGATAATACCTTCGTCAAACTTATCTTTCAGTTTCTTCCACCAGAACTCTGCCTCATGTTCGGTTTGAACCCATGATTCGTCACAACGGTTCTCATAGTTGGGAATAGAATGGTGAATAATCATAACCTCGAAATCGTCGTCCTTCAATTTGCCGAGCCATTCCTTAGGCTTCATAGGACTTGTAAATGCGGTATCCCAATCAATGCCGTCGCCCCAACGAACGTTTTGACCGTTGATAACACCGTCGCCCCAGTCAAGGTCGATAATCAGTGTGTCACAAGGGATATTCTTCTCACGTAAAGTCTTGGCTGTTTTAATAAGGCTTTCAGAGCTTCCGTTATTAGCAAGGTATTGAGTTTGATAATATCCGTAGCCCTTGCGGGTAAGCATAGGCTCCGCGCCGACAAGCTCGGTAAACTGCTTGTAGCCCTCTTTATAAGTAGTGGCATAAATAAAGTAACGGTCTAATAAATTGTCTTTTAAGAAAATATCATACTCTTTTGTTTCGGGATTATAGAACCATTTGGCGTGACGGTCACAGCTGGTATCTTCCTCGAAAAAGTTAGCACTGTCAAAAGCAATACATTTGTTGCTGAACATACCGTATTGGTTCTTATCACTCGGATAAAGACGGTTGCCTTGCTTGTCTTCTACGATAAAGCGGAAATATCTGATATAGAAGCAGTTTTTATTGATGAAAATGTTGATTTTTTCTGTTCTTATGACAAAAACGTTGCCGACTTCTTCTAATTCGTATTTAACTTCATCCCAGGGGGTTGTTTTGCCTACGCAAAACGGGATATCATAGCAATCGGGAATTCCGTTTGTTTCAAATTTTGCGATGCGAAGTCTAAACATGGTAGGGGTGAAAAGGTCAACCCTTACGCGCTCTGTTAACTTGATTTTTGTACAATAGTTTGACATATTAGAACACCGTCCTTTAAGTGAATGCAGTTTTATTTTAGTCCAGACTACTTTTAATTGTTGCTAGTACCTTTAATATATATTGATATAGCCAGCTATTCAAACCAAGTTTATGATATACCGGGTAAAAAGTCAACACTAAAAGGCCATAAACTTCAATAAAAAGAGGCCTATATAACAGTTGACGAGTGAAACGGTCGGTTGTATAATAAACGTATGTTTTAATAGGTGGTGAAAGCAGTGAAGCTCTTGATGCATACGTGTTGTGCGCCGTGCTCCGTAATGTGTATTGAAACACTCAAAAAAGAAAATATTGAGCCTATACTTTATTGGTATAATCCCAATATTCATCCGTTTAAAGAATATAAAATGCGTAAGAATACGCTTATAAAACATGCAGAGGATATAGGCGTTAAGCTGATATTGAACGACCAATACGGATTAAGAAAATTTATAGAATCAATTTTTCCTGATTTTGATAATAGGTGCATAAACAGACAAACACAAAAATTCCAATAACCGCAGAGCAATGATATAATCCCCTTAAAGTAGTCTTGAAATCTTTTTGCTTTTTCAAGTGTCTACTTTAAGGGGATTATATCAAAACCCCGAAGCGTTTTTTGTTATTTTATTGCCAAATACGGTGCGGGATTGACGCGTGTGCCGTTTATCAGCACCTCAAAGTGCAGATGATTGCCGGTCGATCTTCCGGTAGTGCCTACCTCGGCGATATGGTCACCCTGCTTTACAGTCTGCCCGACTTTCACCAGCAACTTACTGGCGTGGGCATAACGGGTCTTAGAGCCATCCTTGTGCTTTATCTCAATATAATATCCGTAGCTGTCGGAATAGGTTGAAATGGTTACAACACCGTCGGCAACCGCGTAGATATCGGTGCCCTTGGGAGACGCAAAATCCATACCTTTATGACCTCGGTTATCACCCCAGTACGAACTTATATAGCCCGATGACCTTATCTCCAACGGGAAGATAAAGGTGACCTTACTGCCGTCATTTTCGGCATTGAGCTTGTCCAATCTTTCCTTAATATCGCTGAAGGTCGAGTTTTTACTGCCGACCGTGACCTTGGCATTTACGACCTCTTTAAGTGTTTTTGACGACACAGTCTCCGACGAGACCTGCTCACCGTTAAGGTAATAGACCTTGGCAACTATATGCTTGAGACCGTTCTGACCTTCCCTGGTGTTTTTTTTATAACTCTTATCCTTGGAAGAGTCATAAGTGTATTGGGTCGTGTACTTTACGGTCTGATCGTATTCCTCGGTGCGGTAGGTCTTAACACCCAGATCGGCGCACGATGCCAACAGCTCGTCAACAGTAGCGACAAACTGTGGGCAGTCACTCTGCTTTAAGGTCAGATCCGCAATGCTTACCTCTTTAGAGAAACCGTCGAAGATCATACCGTCAACGGTATATTTCTGCTTCAATCCGTCTAATATTGTTTGCATTTTTTCGGCATTATCGGCAACCGCCACAAGCTCGCCGTCAAGATAAAGACCTGCTACTTGCAGATTCGAGTCGACGATGACCGTATGGCTCATAGCTGTTTTGGCCATCAAATCGACCTTTTTAATATCATTTTTTCTTACAACCGTTTGTCTGAATGTAAAGTTCACATCAGCCGTGCCTTTTCTTTTAACATCCGCCAGCACCGCCGATTCGATTGCTTTGGCCTGCTCTGCCGAAGCAACATACCCCAACACGTGACCGTTATATATAACCTCAACCGCCATTTTACATCCGCCGAAATATACGGCTGCGGCAACGCTCAAAACGACCGCCGCTATAATTCCCGCTTTCTGGGTAGCGGCCAGACTTCCAACAAACGAACCAAGTGCTCTCACAGTATTCTTAAACGATTTATAAGTATTTTGCAATACTCTGTTAAACAAAAAATTCACCCTTTATTCAAGATTTTACTCACAATAATCATTAACGGTAATCATTATACCTGACTTGTGAGCAAAATTCAACAAAAAAGGGTGAATTTCCATGATTTTGAATCAATACTTAAGATTTTCGACCGTCCAGTTTTCAATGCACGGCAGGTAATTTTCGGCTTCCATCTTGGCTGTTTCAAGATCGTGTTCCAAATAATTTCCGCATTCAACAGCCGAAACGCCGGGTATCTCACCTTCGAAATCTCTTAAAAACTTGAAGGCGTTTTTCAAAAGCTCGATCACGGCTGTCGGGTCTAAATCACGGACAAGCAAATAAAATCCCGTTCTGCAACCCATCGGTCCGAAGTAGATTATTTTATCACTATGCTCACTATTTCGAACATAGGTCGCAATTATATGCTCAGCGGTGTGCATCGCGCCGTTTTTAAGATAATCTCCGCCGTTCGGTTTTTTAAGTCTTATGTCGTAGGTCACAATGTCACCGTCGATGCGGGAAGTATAAATTCCTCTTTCTAAGGTATTGTGATCGACCTCAAAGCTAGCTATTTTCTTGAGTTCCATTTTGTTCACACTCGGTTTCTTCAATAATTTCAAAATATTCATCGTCGGTCATCGAAAGAATTGCGACATCCGACACTTTACCTTCAAAAAAGAAGTCCTTTTTCAACACAGCCTCAAATGTAAACCCAAGTTTTTGAAGCAGATTTAACGAAGCGATGTTGTCCGGCAACACCCTCGCATACACCCTTTGAGCCTCCATTCGGTCAAAGGCATAGCCTGTTAACCCCCAGGCGACCTCAGTACCAAAGCCGTTGCCCCAGCAGTCGCTCAAAATACTGTATCCGATCTCGACCGATTTATAAAACTCATCGGCCGACACATAACTGCAGGTGCCGATAACGCGACCCGACTCCTTTTCCTCGACCGAGAAAAACGGCGGCAATTTGCCCTGACGAATGCTGCTCAGCTTTTGCTTTATCATTTCGCGCGTTTCGTTTATATTATTGTGCGGTCTCCAATAGGAATACTGCGAGGTTTCCGGTCTTCGGCAAAGTTCAAAAATTTCCTCAGCATCCCTTAAGGTAGGCTTTCGCAAGATCAACCGTTCGGTCTCAATTATCGGATACGGAGAAAAGCTAAACTGATACATCGGTCTCACCACCGTTAATCAAAATAAGTTCAAACGTCGGAACGCTGACCTGCATTCCGACATTTAAGCGCGATCAAAACAAGGTCATCTGGTTGGTTTCGGGCAAAAATTCCAAAGCACCGACATTTCTCAACGCCTCGATGACTGCTTTTGTAACGCCCGACTCCATCTGCAGGTCGTCAACCGAGAGGAAGTTGCCCTCTTCTATTGCCTGCTTTAAATCTGCGGCGGCCTTTTCGCCGACACCGGGCAGAACACCTATAGGCAGACGCATTGCACCGTTTTCGACCTTGAATTTTTTGGAATCGGAGTAGCGGATATCTATAGGCAAGACCTCGATTCCGCGGCTCATCATCTCGTTGAAAATGTTAAGGTTATCAAGAACGCTCTTCTCCTTAACACCTGCGGCATTACCGAGAGCACGAAGCTCGTTTATCCTATTTCTTACAGCGTCCTTACCCTTTAAAATGGTATCAACCTCGATATCATCGGGACGAACGGTAAAATAGGCACAGTAAAACTCGACAGGACGGTGAACCTTATACCAACCAAGTCGCAAAGCCGCGATCATATACGCCGCGGCGTGTGCCTTCGGGAACATATACTTAATTTTAAAGCAGGAATCAATGTACCAATCGGGCACGTTGTTCTCCTTCATCGTGTTGATATGCTCTTCGGTAAGCAGCTTCTTAGCCTTACCTTTACGGACAATTTCCATTATCTTAAAAGCCATCTTCTTGGGAACGCCCTTATAGATGAGGTAGGTCATAATATTGTCACGGGTACCGATAACCTCAGAAATGGTGCAGACGTTATTGCGGATAAGATCCTGAGCATTGCCTATCCAAACGTCGGTACCGTGCGACAGACCCGAGATCTGCAAAAGGTCTGCAAAGGTTTTTGGTTTCGCTTCGACCAACATATCACGAACAAATTTTGTACCAAGCTCGGGCAGAGCAAAGGTGCCTGTTTTTGAGCCGATCTCATTTTCTGTAACGCCCAAAGCGGCCGGTGAACCGAAAAGACTCATAACGTCAGGGTCACTCATCGAGACCGACAGCACCGAAATGCCAGTGTACTCTTCCAAGTACTTATAAATGGTCGGCACATCATGTCCGAGTTCGTCAAGCTTCAATATATTATCGTGAATTTTATGGAAATCGAAGTGAGTCGTGACCATATCGGAATCGGTCTTGTCGGCAGGATGCTGAACGGGACAGAAATCGTATATTTCCTTATCTCTGGGTACAACGACCATACCGCCGGGATGCTGACCCGTGGTCCTCTTTATGGTCGAGCCGTTGATAGCCGCGGCAAGACGGGCTTCTTCAGCCTTGTTCATCAATTTGCCCGAATCCTCGGCATAATGCTTGACATATCCGAACGCCGTTTTTTCAGCGACCGTAGCGATAGTACCCGCCTTGAACACGTTTTCACTGCCGAAAAGCTCTTCGGTATAGCGGTGAACAAAAGGCTGCACCTCACCCGAGAAGTTCTGGTCGATATCGGGAACCTTATCGCCGTCGAAGCCTAAGAAAGTCTCGAACGGGATGTCGTGACCGTCGCGGTTATAATCGGCACCGCATTTAGGACACTTTTTCGGCGGCAGATCGAAGCCTGAACCGATAGAACCGTCGGTTATAAATTCAAAATTTTTACATTCGGGGCAAACATAGTGAGGCATCAAAGGATTGACCTCGGAAATGCCTGCCATCGTTGCGGCAAACGACGAGCCGACCGAACCACGCGAGCCTACCAGATATCCTCGGCTTTCGGAATATTCCACCAGCTTCTGTGCGGTAACATACATAACCGAGAAGCCGTTTTTGATGATAGAATTAAGTTCACGTTCGAGTCGCTCTTTAACAATTTCGGGCAACGGGTTACCGTATATCTCGTGTGCTCTTCTGTAGGTCTTTTCGGTCAAAATATCGTCAGAGCCCTCTATTTTAGGCGGGAAATTGCCCTCGGGAACCGCACGGACGCTTGCATCGACCATATCTGCGATCTTACAAGGATTATCGACAACCACCTCTTGCGCCCTATCACCCAGATAACTGAACTCTTCAAGCATCTCATCGGTGGTCTTGAAGTATAACGGTGCCTGCATTTCGGCATCCTTAAAGCCCTGACCTGCCATCAAAATAGTACGCAGTTTGGAATCCTCAGGCTTTAAGAAGTGAACGTCACCCGTTGCAACCGTCGGCTTTTGGAGCTTGTCCGCCAAAGCCAGCACTTTCATATTAAGATCGATAAGATCCTGCTTGGAATTAACAAGGCCGTCACGCACCATAAACTCATTGTTGCCCAGCGGCTGAATCTCAAGATAATCGTAAAACGAGGCGATTTTCTCAAGTTCCTCTTGCGGTCTGTTTTCAAAGATCGCTCTGAAAACCTCACCCTGCTCGCAAGCAGAGCCAATGATAAGTCCCTCTCTGTGAGCGGCTAACACCGACTTCGGAACAAGCGGTCTCGCAGGACGGGGCTTATCGGGATTGTTTTTATTGTATGTTTTACCGTAGTAATTAAGGTGTGCAAACGAAACCAGCTTATAAAGATTTTTAAGCCCCTGCTGGTTTTTAACTAAAATAATCTGATGATAACGGGTCAACTGAGTCGACTCAACGCCCGAATTTATATCCTTACCGTCAAAGCCATCAACGTCGTTGACAAAATAGCATTCGACACCGTAGATGACCTTAAAATCCTCTCCGCCTTCTTCGCGTCTCACATCAAAGACGGCTTCCATGGCATCAGGGAACGCCTGAACAACGCCATGGTCAGTAATGGCAACCGCCTTGTGACCCCATTTGAAGGCCTGCTTTATGACCTGCTTTACAGGACAGACCGCGTCCATCTGCGACATACTGGTGTGCAGGTGCAGTTCGACCCTCTTTTTCTCGGCGGTATCACCTTTAGGCTGAGCTTTTTTCGCAGTGGCAATAGCAACGGGATCAAGGCAATAATCCTTTTCCCAATCATCCATGTTGTAACTGCCCTTAACGATAACGCAATTACCCTTTTTAAGTATTTCACTGAATGTGTCAAACTGATTGTTGCCGATGACCTTTTTGGCGGTCACCGAATTGGTGCCGTCATACATCTGGAACTTGACGCGGTAGCCTTTACCGCTTTTTGTGGCGACTATTTCGCTAAAGAATATCTCGCCCCATACTAAGCAGTCACCGCTGTCGGGTGCAAGGTTTTCCAAAGAAATCATTTCTCCCGCAATATCACGGCCGTAGCGAAGCTCGACCGTGTCAGCAAGCAAAGGACAACCGTCGGGCAACTCCATATCGATGATCTTCTTGGGTTCTCGGGGTTTGGAATCGGCGACCGACATTCTTTTACGCGGTGCGGGTACCGGTGCAGGTGCGGATTGCTCGTCCGTAATGGGTGTCGGCTTAAAGACCTTGGGTGTTTCCTCAGGTGCTTTTACCTTGACCTCACCCAGTTCGCCACCGAAACGTATTTCAGTCGAAATACCGAAATATTTGACCGTTTTAAGGCAGAACAACCGCTCGAAATCGCAACTTTTAATAGTGTCAAGACCGCCGAGTTTCAATGTGATCTCGGTGACACCGTTTGACACGCTGAAATCAGCACCGTTAAAGTAACCGTTAAAACGAACATCCTCGGCACGAAGCTCCGCAACGATATCCTCAGCGGCTGACGGAGAATAACAAGCGGCATCAAATGTATAACTGAAACAAAGCTTATGTATATCGGCAAAGCCCACAACCGCGCTCTTAAAACGCACTATCTCCTCGCGGCGCACAAGCTCTTTAAAGTGGCATTTGAGGTTGACCGTTCTCGTATCGGGGTCGACCGAACAGGACAACACTTGTCCGTTTTTCAGTTCGTTTGAAAATCCTTTTATCGCTTTTTCAAAAACATCGTTTATGATCGGCATTTTAAACTCCTATTTTAATGCCGACATACGGCATTAAATCAATTCAATCTCTTTTAATAATTCTTCCAACAGTTTTTCTTCGGGGACTTTTCTCAAGATCTCGCCCTTTTTAAAAATAAGACCGCAACCGTCACCACCTGCGATACCGATGTCGGCCTCTCTTGCTTCACCCGGTCCGTTGACAACACAGCCCATAACGGCAACCGTTATGTCCTTTTCGCAGTCTCTTAACGCATCCTCAACGCGTTTTGCAAGACCTATCAGATCGATCCTTGTTCTGCCGCAGGTAGGACAAGCAACCAATTTAACACCGCCTTGTCTTAAACCTACTGCCTTTAGAATATCCTTTGCGGCATAAACCTCTTTTACGGGGTCATCGGTCAATGACACACGAATGGTATCACCGATACCTCTGAGCAGAAGACCGCCTATTCCTGCCGACGAAGCAATAATTCCGCTTCGTTCGGTTCCTGCCTCGGTAACGCCTAAATGCAACGGATAATCGCAGACTGTCGACGCCTTTAAATACGCCTCATACATCGTTTTGACCGTCGAGGATTTTATTGAAATCACAACATCGTTAAAGTCGAACTTCTCCAAAAGTCGTGCGTGGTACATAGCACTCTCGACCAAAGCGTCAGCCGTCGGCGCACCGTATTTCTTTAAAATCTCCTTTTCGACCGAGCCCGAATTAACACCGATGCGAATAGGAATATTATGTGTCCTGCAGGCATCGGCTACTAACTTGACGTTAGCGTCACCACCGATGTTACCCGGGTTGATTCGAATTTTATCAACTCCTGCGGCGACTGCTTCTAAAGCCAGCTTATAATCAAAATGAATGTCGGCAACAATGGGTGATCTCACCGCATTTTTAAGTGCGGGAATCAAATTTACGGATTCCATATCGGGGATAGCGGCACGAATAATATCGCATCCTGCCTTTTCTAATTCAACAGCCTGAGCAACCGACTTTTTTATATCATACGACGGAGTGTTGAGCATCGACTGGACCGACACAGGCGCACCGCCGCCTATCAATATATCGCCGACCTTGACCTGCCTGCTTTGTCTTACATCGAGCATAAAATCACTCCCCTAAACTTAAAACAATCCAATAACGTCCTTGACTGTAATTATAGCGATGAATCCCAACAAAAGTACAAGACCTGCCGCGTGGACGGCCGCTTCGAACTTTTTAGGGATAGGACGGCGGATTATCATTTCTATAATCAAAAAGAAAGCTCTTCCTCCGTCTAATGCGGGCACCGGTAAAAGGTTAAAAATACCCAAATTTATCGTAATAAGTGCGATCATCGGCAAAAGATCGAGCAATCCTGTTTTAGCCGCCGTGCCGATAGCTTGTGTAACACCGACGGGACCCGAAACCTGACTGATACCGAACTTACCCGTCACAAGATCCACTAACGAAAACCAGACCATTCTGCCGTAAGACACAGTAGTGGCAAGACCGTGCTTTATATAATTGCCAAAGGTCTTCTCTTCACCGACCAGCACAAAGTCAGCCTTGACATAATTTATACCGTCAATAACCTCGGTCGGGAAGGTGTATCTTACCTGCTCGCGTTTACCGTTTCTTAAAACTTCCAAATCAAGGAAGCTTTCTTTGACATTCGAGAAACAGTAATTCATTTCCATATAGGTGTAAACTCTTCGGCCGTTGACCTCTAATATCTTATCGCCGACCTCGAGTCCTGAATCAGCACTGACCGAGCCCTCGGGAAAAGAATGTATCCTCGTTGTGCCGTAATAATTACCTCTGTAAACCGACGGTGCCATAATTATCATCACGATAATAAGTCCCAACACGATGTTCATAAACGCACCGGCGACGATGATTATAAACCTACGCCAGGCAGGCTTATTGCAAAAGGCTCGATCGTTTTCACTCGACTCGTCCTCACCCTCCATAGCGCAAAAACCGCCAAAGGGTATAGCGCGGACGGCGTAAAGCGTCTCTTTACCCTGCTTTTTAAAAAGTGCCGGACCGAAGCCGATCGCGAACTCGTTGACCTTAACGCCCATCAGCTTTGCGGCGATAAAATGACCGAATTCGTGAATAAATATCATCACAAGGAAGAGCAGAATTGCTACAAGATACGGCCAGACCGATCCCAGAAATCCACCTATTGCGGAAAATACATTTGCAATTATCATTTGGTTTGCCTTTCAATTAAAGTTTTGCGGCAAAATCATAAGCCAGCTCACGTGCCGCCTTATCAGCTGCGAAGATGTCGTCAACTGTAAATGTGTCGACCACACACTGTGCTTCCAGAGCCCTTGCCACGATCTCACCGATATCAAGGAAGCCTATTTTGCCGTCCAAAAACAGTCGTACGGCCGCTTCGTTTGCACCGTTGACAGCAGTCGGCTTCAAACCGCCGTCATTGATTGCCTTGATGCACGATCCAAGGCAAGTGAAAGTCTCTATATCGGGTCTTTCGAACGTAAACGTGCCGACTTTAAAAATGTCAAGATCGGGGCACGGACATTCAAACCTTTCGGGGTATGTCAAAGCATACTGGATCGGCAGACGCATATCGGGTGCTCCCAACTGAGCGATAACACCGCCGTCTACTAATTCCACCGCCGAATGGATAATACTTTGCCTATGAACAACGACCGTTATATCCTTAGGCTTAACATCAAAAAGATGCACCGCTTCAATAACTTCAAGTCCTTTGTTCATCAACGTTGCCGAGTCGATGGTTATCTTTGCACCCATATCCCAGTTTGGGTGTTTGAGTGCATCGGCAGGCTTTACACTTTTAAGTTCCTCACATGTCTTGCCGAAGAAAGGACCACCCGATGCTGTGAGCAGGATACCTTTCAGTGCTCCCTCAGGCACACCCTGCAGACATTGGAAAATCGCCGAATGCTCACTGTCAACCGGCAACAGCTTAACACCGTTTTCTTTGACCGCCTTTTTGACAAGCTCACCGCCCGTGACCAAGGTCTCCTTATTAGCAAGAGCGATGTCTTTTTTAGCATTGATGGCCGCCAAAGTAGGTTTAAGACCCGCAATACCGACAATAGCATTGATAACAGTATCTGCTTCGGTTTCGGCTGCAAGTTCTACTACCGCCTCAGCACCGAAAGTCACTTTGGTATCGGTATCGGCAACTCTTTGCTTTAAAATTTTACCCGCGTCTTCCGAAAAGACTGCAGCTGTTTTAGGTCTAAACTCTCTTATCTGCTGCTCCAAAAGGTCGATATTACTGTGTGCCACGAGAGAGCAAACCTCAAATTTATGCTTTCTCGCTACATCTAAGCTCTGAGTTCCGATAGAACCCGTCGAGCCTAAAATAGCTATCTTTTTACCCATAAAATCACCCATTTATGCAACTATCGGGAAATGTGCAACTATTAAGTAAACCAAAGGTGCTACGGCAACAACGCTGTCAAAACGGTCAAGCACTCCGCCGTGACCGGGCATTATCTTGCCGTAGTCCTTGATACCGCATGCACGCTTGATGTAACTGAAAACGAGGTCACCGAACATACCGGCAACCGCTAATACGGGAGTAAGTCCCACAAGCAACCAAATGTTAGCAGTAGCATTGCTGAAGTGATTGAAAATAATGCAAGCCGCAAGCACTGCCAGCATATCAAAGATAACGCCGCCGATAGCACCCTCGACCGTTTTTTTAGGACTGATAACGGGAGCCATCTTATGCCTGCCAAAGAAATAACCGCTGAAATATGCACCCGTATCACAAGCCCAGGCGGCAATGACGACGATTATAAGATAGAACAATCCGTGACCGTCTTTTGAGCAGAAAACTGCCGCCAGCGACCAGAAGCAGAAGGTAATACCAACTGTTGCGGCAAAGCTGAAAGCGGCATTGGTCGGTGTGACCTTTTCGTGCATAAACATTGCGGCGACGAAAACGGTAAGACCGTATAACACTATCACCGTTTCGTGACTGAGCATGAATTTAAAGAATGTGAGCATTCCGCTCTCTAAACTGTAAACAACAGGAGCAACGACGGCGTAGCCGATAGACAACGCGGCTATGAACTTTGATTTTGCGTAGCCGGTTGTAACCAAAGCCTCGTAAACGGCAATACAACCGATAATTACAAGCAAGCCGAGTAAAATAAGACTGCTGAACTTTACCGACGCAAACACAGCCGCTACAAATAAAACTATTCCCACGGCACCGGAAATAATACGGGTTTTCATATCTTTTCCACCTTAATACCGCCGAATCGGCGATCCCTTTTGTTAAATGCATCTATAGCTCTGTCAAGATCCTTTGTCGAAAAATCGGGCCAGAGAACATCGGAGAACCAAAACTCCGCATAGGCCGACTGCCAGACAAGGAAATTGGACAGTCTGTATTCACCGCTGGGTCGGATAATAAAATCGGGTTCATCCTGCAAGGCGGTATAGATTCTTTCGGAAATATCATCTTCGGTAAGCTCATCGGGGTTCAGCTTGCCGTTCTTTATATCCTCACCGATAGACTTTACGGCGTGCAAAATCTCCTCACGTCCGCCGTAATTGACCGCCATATTAACGGTAAGTCCGGTGGCTTCCTTGGAATCTTCCTCGGCCTTTGCCATCAATTCTCTTATATCCTCAGGCAACTCGGACAATTTGCCGATAAATCTCAATTTTATGTTTTCTTCCTTAAAATTGGTCGAATCCTTTAAATACTTTCGCAAAAGATCCATTATAGCATCGACCTCTTCTTTAGGTCTCTTCCAATTCTCGGTCGAAAAAGCGTAAACAGTAAGATATTTTACACCGATCCTATTGCAGTAACGGGCGATGGTCTTGAAGTTCTCCGACCCCGCAACGTGACCCGCGGTTCTCGGCAACATTCTTTTTTTTGCCCAGCGGCCGTTGCCGTCCATAATGATGCCGATGTGTTTGGGCACCAAACGCTCAACGGTGCTTTTTTTTGATTTAAACATTTTATCACCATTTCAAAAAGCCCGTCAGAGATAACTCCGATGGGCTCAAAATACTGTTAGATTTCCATAATTTCCTTTTCTTTTAAAGCGGTGGTGTCGTCAACCTCTTTGCAGAATTTGTCGGTCAAAGTCTGGATCTTCTTTTCTGCATTGGTCTGATCGTCCTCGGTGATCTCATTATTCTTCTTTAAAACCTTGAGCTTTTCAATAGCGTCGCGGCGGATAGAACGAACTGCAACCTTGCTTTCCTCGGCGATCTTCTTGATATCCTTAACAAGCTCTTTACGGCGTTCCTCGGTAAGCGGCGGGAAAATAAGTCTTAAAACTCGACCGTCATTTTGAGGATTGATGCCGATATCCGAAGTCTGAATAGCCTTTTCAATCGGCTTCAAAACACTTGCATCATACGGCTGGATCTGCAACACTCTTGCCTCGGCAACCGATACGGCGGCGAGCTGATTAACAGGTGTCGGACAGCCGTAATAGTCAACCGATACTCTGTCAAGCACGGAAGGATTGGCGCGGCCCGCACGAACCGCAGCAAACTCGCGGGCAAGCGACTCCATCGTCTTATTCATTTTACTTTCTGCATTAGCAATAACTGTTTTCATATATCTTTCCTCCGATTATTTTACAAGTGTACCGATCTTCTCGCCCATAACTGCACGGACGATGTTATCGGGATCGTTAAGATTAAACACCAGAATATTGATATTATTGTCACGGCAAAGCGAAGCGGCTGAAGCATCCATAACGTGAAGGTCCTTTGCCAAGACCTCGGAATGGGTCAAAGTATCATACTTTTTGGCATCGGGATTGGTTCTCGGATCGCTGTCATAAACACCATCAACATTAGTGGCCTTGAAGATAACGTCTGCACCGATCTCGGCAGCTCTCAAAGCGGCACCCGTATCAGTCGAGAAGAAGGGACTTCCCGTTCCTGCTCCGAAGATAACTACCTCGCCGTTTTCCAGGTGAGCCTTTGCACCGCGTGCCGTAAACGGTTCGGCGATCTTATTCATATCAACGGCAGTCAACACCGAAGATTTAACACCCATCTGCTCCAAAGTATCGCAAAGCGCCAAGCAGTTGATGACCGTCGCAAGCATTCCCATACTGTCGGCTCTGGTGCGGTCCATATTACCGCTCGATCTACCTCTCCAGAAGTTGCCGCCGCCGATAACGATACCGACCTCGACACCCAGTTCCACACACTTTTTGATACGTTCACAGACGATCTCGACCATATTGAAATCGATACCGGTCTTCTGCTCGCCGGCAAGGACCTCACCGCTCAATTTCAATAATATTCTTTTAAATTGGGGCTCCATACTTTCCGCTCCTTTTTAATTCCTTAAATATTAGACTTTATTTACTCCTATATTTTACAATATAGAGCCGATAAAGTCAATTACAATCACTCTTATCAGCTTTAAATTTTTGTAAATTTTTACCCAAGCAAAACATCCGAAACCAATATAAGACAAAAACCGACCAGCAAAGCGTATGTCGCACCCTTTTCATAGCCGTCGGAGTGGGTCTCGGGAATCATCTCATCGCTGATTACATAAAGCATCGTACCGCCGGCAAAACTCAAAGCAAACGGCAGTATAGCCGAGGCAACACTTACCGCAAAATACCCTAAAAACGTACCCACGACCTCAACAACTCCCGTAAGTAATGCGCAAATAAAGGTCTTTTTAGAACTGATGCCTGCCGCAAGCATTGGAGCTATAATAACCATACCCTCAGGAATGTTCTGCAAAGCGATACTTCCGGCTATCATCAGAGCGTCACCCGTATTACCCGAACCGAAACCGACACCTGCGGCAATTCCTTCGGGCAGGTTATGAATTGCGATCGCCAAAACAAACAGTATGACCTTATCGACCTTTGTTTTACCGTTTCCACCCTCGATTTTGTCACTTGCAAATTTGTGCAGGTGAGGCACAAGTTTATCAACAAGGCTTATCGTTACGGCACCGACAAAAATACCCGCAACCGTAACGATTATTCCCTTTTCTCCACCGTATTCAATAGACGGTAAAATGAGTCCCAAAACCGATGCTGCGAGCATTACACCGGCCGCAAAGGACAAAATTATATCGCTGAACGCGTGCGACAGCTTTTTAAAAATAAAGCCTATCGCCGCGCCGAACATCGTAGCACCGCCGACGCCTAACGCTGTCAAAATAACTATATCCATAAATACCTCCAAAGCATTATTTTCGTTAATTATATTATTCCGAATCTTCCGTAATTTCTACTAAATATTACCTTGACTTGAAGAATGACAATGATTATAATGAGATTATACCTCAAAAACGCTCAAAGGGCAATAAGAAGGAGGCTTTTTTATGGTAAATATTTTGAGAACACCCGACGATATCAAAGTTCTTTGCCAGGGTGCAAACACCGATGCCGTGGCTGAGTTGAAGTTGAACGGCGACAAATTGGAACTTTACATCACCGCAAACGGGTCGAAACCGACATTTATCGTTCTGCGTTGGAATCATAAAACAGTAGAACCCACACGAATTATGGGTGACAAATGGGAGCGCGGCTACAGCGATATGGGCTGGCATTCGCTCAACGGCGAACTGTTTATGCCGTGGTATTTCTTTGGTTCTAACGGACGTGACACCGTCGGTTGCGGTGTTATGACGGGTTGCAACAGCTTTGTCTCCTTCCAGCAGGACGCTTCGGGTGTCACCGCTTGGGTAGACGTTCGTTGCGGTGCAATGGGTGTAGAACTCCAAGGTCGTACATTACACGCCTGCACCTTCGTTTGCAAGGAATATAAGGATACTAAAGAGTTCACCGCCGCGGTTGATTTCTGCAAAGTGATGTGTCCTAACCCGCTCCTTCCCAAAGAACCTGTTTACGGCAGTAACAACTGGTACTATGCCTACGGCAAGAGCTCTTACGAAAAGATAATGACCGATGCAAAGCTCATCGCTGAGCTTGCAGGTCAGAATAAGAACAAGCCTTTTATGGTTATCGACGACGGCTGGCAGCCTAACAGCTGTGACGGTCCGTGGGTCGCAAACGAGGCTTACGGCGATATGAAAAAGGTCGCTGACGACTTCAAGGCTCTGGGTGTAAAACCCGGTATCTGGTTCAGACCCTTGCTTGACAAGGAAGCTCGTGATAACCATCCCGAATGGCTGATCGCACGTCCGGATGAAAAGGGTCTCGATCCCTCAAACCCCGAGGTCAAGGAATATCTCCGAGATATTTTAAGACGTATCAAGGGTTGGGGCTATGAGCTTGTTAAGCACGATTTTTCGACCTTCGATATGTTCGGTGATTTCGGCTACTCTTTAAACGGTATGATAACCATCAAGAAAAACTGGGCGTTCTTTGACAAAACCAAAACGAGCGCCGAGATAGTCCTCGATTTCTACAGACTCATTCGCGAGGAATTAAAAGACGTTGTCATCATCGGTTGTAACACGGTTTCTCACCTTGCCGCAGGCTTGGTTGAGATCCAGCGTACAGGCGACGACACAAGCGGAAAACGCTGGAGCAGAACCAGAGCATTAGGTATAAATTCGCTCGCTTTCCGTATGTGCCAGAACAACGCTTTCTACAAGGTCGATGCCGACTGCGTAGGTGTTTTGAGACAGTATATTGACTGGAAACTCAACAAGCAGTGGCTCGATATCTTATCAAAGAGCGGTTCTCCGCTGTTCGTCTCGCTTCAGCCCGAAGCTGTCACAGAAGAAATGAAAAAAGACCTCATCGAGGCCTTTAGCAGAAACTCGATTCAGACCGATGTGGCCGAGCCGCTCGACTGGACCTGGAACAACACTCCGCAGACCTGGCTTATCAACGGCGAAGTGACCGAGTATGACTTTATTATGGACTCCTACCCCGATCTTCTGACCTTCAACACCCAGCCTTTCTGGGATCCGTTTACAGTTTAATTCCATTAAAAGCCTGATTTGTCTAGATGACAAATCAGGCTTTTTAAACGTGTTAGTTAAATTTTATTTTGACCGATGTGTTCGAACCGATACATATATTCAATGAAATATTTTCCTTGCGGAAAATATGAAATAATTCACTATCGTGAATTATGAAATTTTCTGCTAATGCAGAAAGTAAAATAAAATTCGCCTCCAAACATTTGAAAAGCAAATATTTCACAGCGTAGCTATTTCATATTACGAAGTAATATTTCACTCGCCGTAAGGCGAATTTCATTGAAAAAACGACTTGTCGAAACAAGTCGTTTTTTCTGGCCCGCTCGAAGGGATTTTCCCGGCACTGTCGTGCCTGTCGCCGCGCCGTTTTACGGCTCGTTACCCACGTCGGCGAAAACAGTCCCCCGGACTGTTTTCTTCCGCAAGTCTTCGACTTGCTCCCTCCTTGTTCGAATCCCTTCATTCTGTAAAACAGAATAACAAACACAAGGCACACCGTTTTCGGTGTGCCTTGTGTTTGTTGGCCCGCTCGAAGGGATTCGAACCCCCGTCCTTCAGAATCGGAATCTGCTGCGATATCCAGCTTCGCTACGAGCGGTAATATTAAGTTTAAATATATGAACGAAGTAACGGATCCTCGCACCCCGTCCTTCAAACTCGGAATCTGCTACTAATCCTACTTCGCCACGAGCGGTAATATTAAGTTTAAATATATGAACGAAGTAACGGATCCTCGCACCCCGTCCTTCAAACTCGGAATCTGATGCTAATCCTACTTCGCCACGAGCGGTAATATTAAGTTTTAAAAATCTCTTGCAAAGTAACGAATCCTCGCACCCCGTCCTTCAAACTCGGAATCTAATGCTAATCCTACTTCGCCACGAGCGGTGATATTAAGTTTTAGAATTTAGGTGTGTCATTCTGAGCAGAGCGAAGAATCTTTTTAAGATCCTTCACTTGCGTTCAGGATAACAAATCTTTCTTTTATTTACTGCTGACCTCAATTTTATCGAGCTCGGGTTTTTGCTGTTGCTCCAAATTCGGATCAGCGATAATATTACTTATCAATTTATCCGCCTGTTGTGAGAACTCAGCGACATCCTTTTTGCCCTCAATGGCGGTGCCGGCAACATTTCGCTTTATAATATAGTACTCAAAGCCCTTACTGTGATCCTCAAGCACAACATCAAACGCCGCGTCAAAAATCGTTCCGTTAAGCGGATATGCCTTGCCGTCATAGGCGGGCAGCTGAAGAGAATTGCTGACAAAATTGCCGTCGTCAAGAGCAATCAATTCCTCCAACGCCGCTTTATCCACAATATAAACGATCGCTTCTTCACTCGCAAACTGAGCCATCAAACGCGTCGATTTAGACTGACCGAGGTCGCTCATTCGCTGTTCATCGGTTATCGCACAGTCCATAACCAGCACGTTGACCTCGCCGTCACCGTTTTTATCTTCACAATACTTTTCAAGTACGGTCGAAAGGTTTTCCACCATCGTACTGTTGACGCCTTGCTTCATATAAAGCACAACGGTGCAATCATAAACCGTTCTTGTCGCACACTGAACCACCGCAACAGTGAGTATTACCGCCACTATCAGAACGCCGATTATAGTACCCTTGGCATAGTGAAAGAAATTCTCCACCCTTGCCATACCTTTGAGCGGTACACTTTCACGGGGTCCTTCGGGTACAAACTCATCAATATTTTCCTGAAACTCCTGCTTTTTACGTTTCAATTCCAGGAGTTCGGCCTGTCTTTTTCTTTGCTCCTCAACCAAACCGTCTTTTTTCTGACCGGGCATAATTTACTTCCTTACATCATAAGTTAAAAAATCCAAGCACCGAAAATGCTTTAGAATTATATCACATATCACTTGAATTTTCAAGGCGATTATTATTCTTTTATTCTCGGAAAATTTTTAAACTCCAACATTTCTTAATTTTTTAAGGTATTACACCTCAAATTTTATAAAACATTAAATAAAATGCTGTTTTTGTTAAAATAATTTCGAATTATGATTATTGACATCCATTTTCAAGAAGTGTATAATATATTGTATAATTATATCTGAATTCAGATATAAAGGAAGGATATGTCTTTTATGGAAAAATACTTAGTGTTATTCACATTTATAGGCTCAGTGCTTGCTCTTTTGTTTGCGGTATTCACCGCAAGAAAGGTTCTCAAGTTCTCTGAGGGCACCGACGAGATGAAAAAGATCTCGAGGTCAATAAAGTCGGGTGCCAATGCCTATCTGAAACGTCAGTACATAATCGTTGCTGTTTTCTTTGCGGCAATGTTTATAGTTTTGGGTGCGATGGCTTTTGCCGGAATGCTTACCTTCTACGTTCCGTTTGCCTTTGTCACCGGCGGCTTCTTCTCTGCCCTTTCGGGATTTGTCGGTATGAAGATAGCCACCTACTCCAACGCTCGTACTGCTAATGCCTGCCGCGAAGGCTTAAACCGAGGACTCAGAGTTGCTTTCTCTGCAGGCTCTGTTATGGGCTTTACCGTTGTAGGATTAGGTCTTTTGGATATTTCTCTCTGGTATTTTCTTTTGAGATATGTGTTTAAATTAACTAATCCCGCCGATATTACCGGCGCTATGCTCACCTTTGGTATGGGTGCTTCTTCGATGGCTCTGTTTGCCCGTGTCGGTGGCGGTATCTTCACGAAGGCTGCTGACGTCGGTGCTGACCTTGTCGGTAAGGTTGAAGCCGGTATCCCTGAGGACGACCCCAGAAACCCCGCTGTTATTGCCGATAACGTCGGTGACAACGTCGGTGACGTTGCAGGTATGGGCGCTGACCTTTATGAGTCCTATGTCGGCTCGGTTATTTCGGCCGCCGCTCTGGGTGTAGCCGCATTCGGCAGTTTTAAAGCTCTGGCCCTGCCTATGCTCATAGCATCTGTCGGTATCGTTTTCTCGATTTTAGGCACATTCCTTGTCCGCACTAAAGAAGGTGCCAGCCAGAAAAATCTGCTTTCGGCTCTCAGCCGCGGCACCAATTTCTCAGCGATCCTCATCGCTATTGCCGCTTTCCCGCTTGTATACTTTGTACTCGGCAAAGAAAACTGGATGATGTATTTCGCTATTCTTGCCGGTCTTGTTGCAGGTGTTCTTATCGGTCAGTCTACCGAACTATTCACTTCTGATTCCTACAAACCTACTCGCAAGTTGGCCGCTTCATCCGAAACCGGTTCGGCTACAACCATTATAAGCGGTCTCTCGCTCGGTATGCTTTCGACCGCACTTCCCATTATTATTATCGCGATCTGTATTTTGGTTGCTTACTTTGTATCAGACGGTGCTGCCAGCGCATCTAAAGGTCTTTACGGTATCGCTCTGGCCGCTGTCGGTATGCTTTCTACTTTGGGTATTACTCTTGCAACCGACGCTTACGGTCCTGTTGCCGATAACGCAGGCGGCATTGCCGAGATGGCAGGTCTTGAGCCTTCTGTCCGTGAGCGTACCGACGCTCTTGACGCTTTGGGTAACACGACCGCCGCAACGGGTAAGGGCTTTGCGATAGGTTCTGCCGCTCTCACCGCTCTCGCTTTGATGGCCTCTTACATTGAGAAGGTCAACACCATAGACGGCGGCGCCGAGAAGATCGCTAATTTGAGCCTTATGAACCCGACCGTTCTTATTGGCCTGTTCATCGGTGCTTGTCTGCCGTTCGTATTTGCGGCGCTTACTATGGAATCTGTCGGCCGAGCCGCGCAGAGTGTTGTAAAAGAGGTTCGCCGTCAGTTTAAAGAGATCACAGGTCTTATGGACGGCAAGGCTGATCCCGACTATGCAAAGTGCGTTGACCTTTGCACCAAATCGAGCCTTAAGGAAATGATCCTTCCCACCATCGTTGCTATCGTCGTTCCCGTTATCGTCGGTCTTGTTTTAGGTTGTACCGGTGTTGTCGGTATGTTGGCAGGTGCCACCGCAACAGGCTTCCTGTTGGCCATCTTTATGTCCAACTCCGGCGGTGCTTGGGATAACGCTAAGAAGTACATCGAAAGCGGTGTTCACGGCGGCAAGGGTTCTGAGAACCACAAGGCAGCCGTTGTCGGCGATACTGTCGGCGACCCGTTCAAGGATACTTCCGGCCCTGCTATCAACATCCTCATCAAACTGCTCTCGATGGTATCCATCGTATTTGCAGGTCTGGTAGTGGGATTCAGTATATTCTAAAAAACAATACTGCCGAGATCACACTCGGCAGTATTTAAAAGATTTTAGTTTGCAACCGCTAACTGAAAGGAAGATGATTTATGTACAAGACAACCGTTAAGATCGAAGGCCTGATGTGCCCGATGTGCGAAAAGCACATGAACGAGGGTTTTAAAGCGGCGTTTGCCGCAGAAAGCGTTGAATCCTCGCACAAGGCAAAGGAATCGGTCATCATCACAAATGAGCCGATCGCCGAAGAGACGGTCAAAGCCGCCGTCGAAAAGGCAGGCTACACTTTTATTTCGGCCGTGACCGAGGAGTATGCAAAGAAAGGCTTTTTACAAAAGTTATTTAAATAATTACAGGTTACAAAAAGGACGGATAGCGGTGCTATCCGTCCTTTTTAAATGCTGTTCATTACATTATTACAGATTAAGGAAATCCTTTCTGTAGGGCAGGCCGAAGGCTTCGATAACATCACGAAGCTCGGTGTCGAGAATAGTGTTAACGTGAGGCATATGAGCGGTCAGCATATAAAGCTGAGCGGCCTTTTCAACCGTCTCGATAAGACCAAAAGTCTCATCCATATCCTTACCTGCGCCGTAAATGCCGTGCAAGCCCCAAACCACCAATCTGTAGTCCTCCATCTTCTTAGCGGTTGCAACACCGATTTCATTGTTGCCGCAAACCATCCAAGGAAGAACACCGATACCATCGGGGAAAACAACGATACACTCAGTACACATTTCCCAAATGGTGTGGGTAAACTTCTTATCGTCAAGCTCATGAACATGAGTCATAGCCAAGGTGTAGGTCGGGTGGGTGTGCATAACGATACGGTTCAAAGGATCTTTCTTAAGACGTGCGATATGGCTCATAAGGTGAGCGGGAAGCTCAGAAGTAAACTTGCTTCCGTCCTTATAACCCCAGAGCAACTCGGCGGTAGTGCCGTCCTTTGCGATACGGATGATACCGAGGTTGGTCTCGGGATCCTTCTCAACATTCTTAAAATACTTACCTGTACCGGTAACGATAAAGATCTTACCGATAAGCTCGGTAGCATCAAAGCCGGTAGGAATAGTACGAATAACATTGTCGAGGTCGAGGTATTCTGCTACCTCATCTGTATCGAGCATATAGCTGATATTACCGCCGTTGCGCTCGTCCCAACCGAGACGGTACATATTAGCGGTGGTCTCCATCATTTCTTTGACAAAAGGTGCGGTTAAAATATCTTTCATTATCTGTTCACCAAAACTTTCTGTTCGTAATCTTTAATAACGGTGAGGTAGTCGTTCTCGACTCCCTGACGCTTCAGGTACTCTGCCCAAACATCGCCGAACGGAGCAGACTTCATTTCCTCGCTGAGCACCATAACTTCGGTCATATTGCCTGCATCCTGCAATGCTTTAAGCTTTGCATTCGGCTGTAAAAGAGCGAACAGAAGAGCTTTCTGAACACTTCTTACACCAGTTACCCAAGCGGACAAGCGGTTGATGGAAGCATCAAAATAGTCGGTTGCGATAAATACTCTGTCAAGCGCGTCGTTGCGAACGATCTCCTTGGCGATCTCCTTAGTCTCGTCGTCGAAAAGAACAACGTGGTCCGAGTCCCAACGGACAGGACGAGTGACGTGGAGAGCGATCTTATCACTGAAAAGAAGAAGAGCGGGGATCTTATCGGAAACGACCTCGGTCGGATGATAGTGACCGTTATCCATCAACGGAGTAAGACCGTTCTTGGTGGAGTAAGAAAGGGTGAACTCGGCGGAACCAACGGTATAGGATTCAACACCGATACCGAAAACCTTAGACTCAAGAGTTATGTATACCTTCGTCTTATCATAAGGAATGCTGAGGATCTTATCAAGCGAATCCTTGAATCTTGCTCTCGGTCCCAAGCGGTCAGCCGGAATATCCTTATATCCGTCGGGAATCCAGATGTTCATTACACAAGGAACGCCGGTCTCGTCGGCGAAGTACTCGGCAATGCGAATACAAGCCTGACCGTGCTTTACCCAGAAAGCACGAACCTCATCATCAGGAGACGAAAGAGTAAGACCGTCTTTTACCATCGGATGAGAGAAATATGTGGGGTTAAAGTCAAGTCCCATATCGTGAGCTTTAGCAAACTCGACCCATTTTGCAAAGTGCTTAGGCTCGATCGAATCACGGTCAGCACCGTCATCAATAATAGCATAGCTTGCGTGAAGATTCAGCTTCTTCTTACCGGGCATCAAGGACAAAGCCTTATCAAGGTCGGCCATCAGTTCTTCGGGAGTAGTGGCCTTGCCGGGATAGTTACCGGTAGTCTGGATACCACCCGAAAGAGCCTCCTTGCTATCAAAACCGATAACGTCATCACCCTGCCAGCAATGAATGGAAACAGGGACACTTTTCAGAGTGTCGAGTGCCTTTTCGACATCAACACCGAGATCGCCGTAAAGCTTTACGGCCTCTTCGAATCTTGACATATTTTTTCCTCCTAAAAGGTTTTTAAGATTTATGCAACCGTCTCCGGGACAGACTGCATTATTTTACATCTTAGTATAACATATTTGAAACTATGTAACAAGTGGGAAATGACAAATTCTTGCAATTAATTTATAAAAAACAGCCCTTTTACATTGAATGTTTGTGTTGGATGTGATATATTAATTAAAAAGGAGCGATGAAAAATGGCAAACATCTGGCACGACATTTCACCCGAACGTATTACCCCTGAGGATTTTATCTGCGTTATTGAGATCCCCAAGGGCAGTAAGAAAAAGTATGAATTGGACAAGGAAACCGGCTACATAATTCTTGACCGGATCCTTTATACCTCGACCCACTACCCTGCCAACTACGGCTTTATTCCGAGAACCTACGGTGACGACAATGACCCGTTGGATGTGCTGTTACTCTGCTCCGAACGGTTAGAGCCTATGACCTTGGTACGTGCCCGTCCCATAGGTGTTATCAATATGATCGACAACGGACGCGGCGATGAAAAGATCATTGCCATTCCCTGCAACGACCCGACCTACAACGGTTATGAAGACATCAGCCAGTTGCCGAGGCACATTTTTGACGAAATGAAGCACTTTTTCGAAGTCTACAAAAACCTTGAAAACAAATCGACCGCAGTCGACGAAGTGCAAAACAAGGAAATCGCTGTGAAGACCATTAAATCGGCTATTGAAAATTACAATAAAACATTTATTAAATGATAAAAACTCCTCAAGGGTGACCTTGAGGAGTTTCATTTTAGAGCAAATTATTCGTCGTCTTCTACGACCTCACACTCAACGTAGTTTTCCTCGTCCTCTTCTGCAAGAAAACGGTTTACAAAAACTGCAACGCCTGCGGCCAAAGCGGCAACGGCGGCAATAGCTCCAACCAACCACAAAACATGTTTTGCTTTCATTTCACATTCCTCCATTCTTTTTTATTATTCTACCCTAAATTTTATAAATTGTCAACAGCATTATGAAGTTATCATTTTAAGAATTTTGAAAGGAGCCGCGAACGGGCGTCGAGGCTGAAACGGTTTCGTTTCAGCCTTTGGCGCTCGCTGTTTAAAATGCTTTTGTTTTCAATTCACTCGGTTTCGCGAGCGCCGAGACGCGGTAGGCATGGGCCTGCCGCTCGACGCCCCAACCTCATTTCACAAAAATTTAAATATCACACAACAAATTTTTCTTGACTTTACAGTCGGTTTCTAATATAATGTATTGGCTACTATGGCGTGGTACGCCCACAAGGGTGTGAACCACCAAATTGAAAGGTTGAGAATTTAATGCAAAAGGCAGTTCTTTTGACTTCTGAGGGTCTTAAGGCTCTTCAGAACGAACTGGAAAATCTTAAAACAGTAACCCGCAACGAAATTGCCGAGAAGATCAAAATCGCTCGCGGTTTCGGCGATCTTTCTGAAAACAGCGAATACGATGAGGCAAAGAACGAGCAGGCCAAGATCGAAGCTCGTATCGTAGAGCTCGAGACCATGCTCAAAAACGCTCGGGTCATCGATGAAATTGATGCTGCTGACGGTAAAATTTCCATTGGTTGCACCGTTAAGATCCATGACATTGAGTTCGACGAGGACCTCATTTACACCATCGTTGGCTCGGCTGAATCCGATCCTAACGAGTTCAAAATTTCCGACGAATCGCCTGTCGGTGCCGCTCTTATCGGTCACGTTGAAGGCGATGTTGTAACTGTTGCAACCGATGCAGGTCACATTCAGTTTGAAGTAATCTCCGTCGCTCGTTAATCGGGAGGTAAACTTATGGAAAACAACAATAATGCCACTCAGAAGGCAGTGGAACAGGACCTTAACGAGATCTTGAAGGTAAGACGCGAAAAGCTCTCAAACCTTCAGGCCGCCGATAAAGATCCTTTTAAGATCACTAAATACGATGTGACCCATCACAGCGTTGATATCAAGGAAAACTTTGAGGCAATGGAGGGCAAGACCGTTTCTATTGCCGGACGTATGATGTCTAAGCGTATTATGGGTAAGGCCAGCTTTTGCAACGTGCAGGATCTTAAAGGCTCTATCCAGTCCTATGTTGCAAGAGACAATTTAGGCGAAGAGTCTTACGCTGATTTCAAGAAGATGGATATCGGTGATATTGTCGGTATCGTCGGCGAGGTTTTTAAAACTAAGACCGGTGAGATCAGTATCCACGCCACTTCTGTCACCCTGCTTTCAAAGAGTTTGCAGGTATTGCCCGAGAAGTTCCACGGACTTACCAATACCGATATGCGTTATCGCCAGAGATACGTCGACCTTATCATGAACCAGGATGTTAAGGACACTTTCATTAAGCGTTCGCACATCATCCGTGCTATCCGTAACTACCTGGATGCACGTGGCTTCTTAGAGGTCGAAACCCCGATGCTCGTATCCAATGCAGGCGGTGCTGCTGCCCGTCCGTTTGAGACTCATTTTAACGCTCTTGACGAGGATGTTAAGCTCAGAATTTCTCTGGAGCTTTATCTCAAAAGACTTATCGTTGGCGGACTTGAGAGAGTTTATGAGATCGGACGTGTTTTCAGAAACGAAGGTCTCGACACCCGTCACAACCCCGAGTTCACTTTGATGGAGCTTTATCAGGCTTATACCGATTATCACGGTATGATGGACCTGACCGAGGACCTTTTCAGATACTTGGCAAATGAGGTCTGCAAGAGCGAGGTTATTCCTTACGGCGAGCATATGATCGACTTCTCGAAGCCGTTTGAGAGACTGACTATGATCGACGCTGTTAAGAAATATGCCGGCGTTGATTTTACCGAGGTCAAGACCGACGAAGAGGCTAAGGCTTTGGCCGACAGCCATAATGTACATTATGAGGATCGCCATAAAAGAGGCGATATCCTGAACCTCTTCTTTGAGGAGTTTGTTGAACATAATCTTATTCAGCCGACCTTTGTTATGGACCATCCGGTTGAGATCTCACCGCTTACTAAGCGCAAGCCCGAGAACCCCGATTATGTCGAGCGTTTTGAGCTGTTCTGTAACGGTTGGGAGATGTGCAATGCATACTCCGAGCTTAACGACCCCATCGATCAGAGAGCGCGTTTTGAAGAGCAGGAGAAGATGTTTGCCGCAGGCGACGAGGAAGCCAACCACACCGATGAAGACTTCCTTAACGCTTTGGAGCACGGTATGCCCCCAACAGGCGGTATCGGCTACGGCATTGACAGATTGACAATGCTTCTCACCAACTCACCCGCCATCCGCGACGTCATCCTCTTCCCCACGATGAAACCTTTGGACTAATATAGTTCAAAGAAACCCAGTAGTTATGCGGGTTTGGGGTGGTTGATAGTCTTGAAAAACCACGCCACTACGCCAACTACTACGCCAATTTTCACAAAGAAATTTGCAAAGAAAAGTCACTATGATAGACTAAAGATCAAGCGCCGTGCATTTTGCACGGCGCTTTTGTCATATATTATATCTTTTAAAAGAAAAACAGTTATTTTTTGAAAATACACACCTAATTGAGATTTTTTCTCAATTAGGTGTTGACTTTTTGGGAAAAGTGTATATAATATATAGTGTAGAGATAGAAAAGGAGACATTGGATCATGTTACTTCAATTTAATTTTAAAAATTTCAAATCTTTTAGGGACGATACAACATTAGATTTAACTGCAACAAAAATATCCGAATTTAATAATCATGTAATTTCTATATCTAATGAAAGAATTTTGCCGGTTGCGTCCATATTTGGAGCCAACGCAAGTGGTAAATCGAATGTTCAAGAAGCATTTAGATATATGTCTATGTATGTTATTAACTCATTAGATTATGGTGACGAGTCAGATTCAAAGAAGAAGAAGTCTAAGTTTTTTAGGCCAACTCCATTTTTATTTGATAATAACAGTAAAACTGCCGAATCATCCTTCGAAGTTTATTTTATTGATTCTGAAGAAAATGGTGCAAAGACATATAATTATGGATTTACAATTGATAGTACCGGTGTTCGTGAAGAATGGTTGAATTGTAAAGCTAAGTCCGCAAGGGGTAATTTCAAAACTATTTTTTATCGTCATGATGATGAATATGATTTTTCTGGTATACCAACAAAAAGCCAAGAAAATCTTAGGATTGCATTAGAAAAAGAAACATTGATAGTATCTTTAGGCGCAAAACTTAAAATAGCAAAACTCAAGTTTATTAGAGATTGGTTTATCAATAATGATTTCGCGGATTTTGGTAGACCAATTGAAAACTTCTTTTTATCGCAATTAATACCTGATGGATTTGCAGAAGATGAAAAGGTTCGCCAAAAGGTAGTTGATTATTTTGCAACTTTTGATCCCTCTATTATCGGGTTTAATGTTGAGGTTTTAAAATCGGATAACGATGATGAAGATGAACATTTAAAAATAGATGCAATTCATAAAATGATTGATTCTGAAAAGACAACATCTATACCATTACAACATGAATCGGCTGGTACGCTTAAAATGTTTGCAATGTATCCTATGTTGGAGGATGTTCTTTCTACTGGTGGTGTTTTGTTCATAGATGAGTTGAATGCAAGACTCCATCCGTTGCTAGTACGTGCGTTCATCATTACGTTCCTTGATCCAGACATCAATACAAAGCATGCTCAGCTTATATTTACTTCTCACGATTCTTGGCAATTGAATGGAAATATTTTGAGAAGAGATGAGATTTGGTTTGCAGAAAAAGACCTTGATGGAGTTTCAAATTTGTACTCATTAGCAGATTTTGTAGATGAGGATGGTGTGAAGATTCGCAAGGATGAAAACTACGAAAAGAACTATCTTTTAGGAAAGTATGGAGCAATTCCTTCTTTGAGACACTTCGATATGTTTAAGGAGGAATAATAAATGCCCAGACACGAAAGAACCGGAAATAGAAAACCCCGTGAACATTTAGCGAATCAAAGAGTTCCTAAGCTCGGCTACTATTTTATTGTTACGGATACCAAAGAAACCGAACAAAATTATATGTATGGGCTGAGGGATTCCATACCAAAAGAGCTTCAAGGAAAGTTGGTTATAAAAGTAGTTAAAACCAAGACCAAAAACCTTGTGGAAGAGGCAATAAATCTTGCTTCCTTGAATCCTCAATATGGTGAAACTTGGATTATTTTCGACAGAGACCAAGTACAGGATTTCGACGAAATAATATCTCAAGCAAAAGCCAAAGGCATAAAAGTCGGATGGACGAACCCGTGTACCGAAGCATGGTTTTCTGCCTATTTCGGCAGTATGCCTACATACCAAGATTCTGTGTCGTGCTGCACAGGATTCGGCCGATCCTTTGAGCAAGCATCTGGTCAAAAATATGTGAAATCGGATCGCCAAATATACGATAAGCTGAATCATTTTGGTGATGAATTATCGGCTATTGAGCTTGCTCAAAGAAAATATGATGAGCACAGGGCTAACTGTAAGGACAAGCCCTCAGAAATGTGTCCCTGCACTATGTTTTATGATTATAGTTTCGAGAGAATATTTCGAAATCACTTTCATTCCCGTAAAAAAGGATTGTGCTGACCGTCCGTTTGAGATTACTTACTTTTCGATATCAGGTCAGCACAATCTGCAAAAAGATTTTTGATGCTCTTCGGTTTGAAATGATATATGACTGTCATTTCGAAATGAGCAAAAGCGTCCTATTTACATTTTGAAATGCTTTATGACTGTCATTTTGAAATGAGGGGGTAAAATTTTCGTACACAAAATTATTTTCGTCAGAAAAAACCCAGATATTTTATTGACGAAAATGCATCTATTATTACTATTTTCGTACACAGTTTTTTACGCAATGCTTGGTCCCTAGCCTTGCGTTGAAATAAAATTTTTAGAGAAAGGAGACGGTTTGCTATGTCAGATTCTAATAATATTACAGTGCTAAATCCGGGCTTGTATAAGAACTTGCTTGCTCAAGTCGAGTCTATCTATAGGCACAGTAACGAGCTTAGTTTTAAAACAAGAGCTCGTTACTATGAAGCAACAAAGAGATTCTGTAAGTTTTTAGCCGATAATTTTCGTCTGCAAAACTTTAAGAACGTGGAAGATCGGCACTTTAAAGCCTATGTGGAACACCTGAAAGAAAACAACTCAGCCGCAACAATTCAATCCGATCTATCCGGCATTCGTTATTTCCATAGAAAATTAGGCAGTAAAAATAGACTTTCTAAAAATGGTAAGCTATCACTGCCTAAACGTGCAACAGGCGTTAAAGACCATTCACTATTAGATAAAGAACTTGTCCGTATACGACAGTTGGCTATCGAAAAAGGTCGGCAGGATGCGGTCATTGGCATAGACTTTGCCAGTAAATTTGGTCTACGGCTTGAAGAGATTTGCACGCTAAGAGTTGAATACCTTATGTCTGCATTAAAAACAGGTCAGCTCGTCATAAAAGGCAAAGGCGGTCAGACAAGGGCTATCGATTTAAGTGCAAAGCAACGCAGTATTATTACCGATAATTTGAACTATGCCAGGTGTTCAGGCAAATATCCAAGAGATTACTTAATCTCAGGCAGCGAAAAGGGCGGCGTTCAACGAGAAAAGCGCTCGTTACAGAATTGGATGAGCTATAATCGAAAAAGTTTTATAGCAGAAAATCGTGAGGATTTATACGAAGACGGTAAAAAGAAAAGAACCGAGACGATTTCATGGCACGGACTACGCCACACCTACGCACAAAGAACCTACGCCGAAGCGTTGCAAGAAAGACCAAAGAAAGCACGAAAGATTGTAAGCGAAAACTTAGG
>SVOL01000008.1 GCA_015066395.1 Oscillospiraceae bacterium
CTCTCATAATTTTTAGTGAAATCGTTCGCTTGCGCTCACGATGAAATAATTCACTTCGTGAATTGTGAAATTTGATGCTAACGCATCAAGTGAAATTAAATCCACCCACTCGCCGTTGAGGCGGATTTCACTGCCCGCAGGGCAATTTCACTGCCGAAGGCGATTTAGCCCACCCGAAAGGGTGGATTTAACTGAAAAAGGACTTTCTTTCGAAAGTCCTTTTTCTGGCGGAGTAGGAGAGATTTGAACTCTCGCGCCGGTTACCCGACCTACTCCCTTAGCAGGGGAGCCTCTTCACCACTTGAGTACTACTCCATAAGTGCCTTATATTTAAACGGTTCGCATTAAAGCTTGCCGTTTATTAACTTTTCTGGCGGAGAGGAAGGGATTCGAACCCTTGTGGGGTTGCCCCCAAACGGTTTTCAAGACCGCCTCGTTATGACCACTTCGATACCTCTCCGTGTTTCGAGTGTCGTAACTAACGACGCTTAAAGATTTTAACACAAATGTCCTCACTTGTCAACACCTTATTAGAAAAAATATTGTTTAATAGGTGGTCAATTTTCGCATATTTTACTTGAATTGAGAACTATTTTGAGTTATAATAAATTAGAATATGGGTCAGTATGTCTATTGGGAGATTTTATGTTGGATTTTAATGGAAATTTTATGGCCGACGATGCGGAACTTAGAGAGCAGTTTTCGTTCGCTTTGCGCGTGTCTGAAATTTTAAAAACTAAATATTCTACTAAGCCTTTGGCTTTTGTGCATACATACGGCTGTCAGCAGAACGTCAGTGATTCTGAACGTCTTAAAGGTCTTTTGGAGTTGATGGGGTACGGCTTTACTGAGGAGTTGAGCGAGGCTCAGCTGGTGCTCTATAATACCTGTGCCGTTCGCGAACATGCTGAGGACAGAGTGTTCGGTAACGTCGGCATCTTGAAAGCATTAAAGCGTGAGAATCCCGATCTTCTCATTATCGTCTGCGGCTGTATGGCTCAGCAGCCCGAGGTTGCCGAGAAGATCAAAAAAAGCTACCCGTATGTTGATATTCTGTTTGGTACTCATGTTCGTCACCGTTTGCCCGAGTTTGTTTACAAGCGTTTGAACGGTTCGCCGAGAATTTTCTGCAATCCCGACGGTGCCATTCCTTTTAAAGAGGGTGTTCCGCTTCGGCGTGACGGCACCTTTAAGGCGTGGTTGCCGATTATGGAAGGCTGTAACAATTTCTGTTCCTACTGCATCGTGCCGTATACAAGAGGTCGTGAGGTCTCACGTGAACCCGAGGCAGTATTAAGGGAAGCGAAAATGCTTATTGTCGACGGTGCAAAGGAAATTATGCTACTCGGTCAGAATGTCAATTCCTACGGCAAGGGAAACAAGTGCGAGATGAATTTTGCCGGGTTGTTGAGAGCTATAAACGCGTTGCCCGGCGATTTCAGAATCAGGTTTATGACCTCGCATCCAAAAGATTGCTCGGAAGAGCTGTTGGTTGCGATGAGTGAGTGCGAAAAGGTCGAGCGACACTTGCATCTGCCTGTTCAAAGCGGTTCGGACAGGATATTAAAAGCGATGAACCGAGTTTATGATACTGAGAAGTATCTTTCACTTGTCAGAAGAGCGCGTGAGCTGATGCCCGACATTGAGTTTACCAGTGACATAATCGTTGGTTTCCCCGGTGAGACCTATGAGGACTTTAAGTGCACTCTGGAACTCATTAAAGAGGTAAGGTACTACGCTTTGTTCACCTTTATTTTCTCACCGAGACCGGGTACTCCTGCGGCAAAAATGCCCGAGGTTGCTACCAAGGCAGAAAAATCAAAGTGGTTTACTGAGATGCTGAAGGTTCAGGAGAAGATCGCAGAAGAGATCGACAAGGCAGCAGTCGGCCGCAAGGTTCGGCTGCTTATAGAAGACGAGGACAACGGACGAGCCGTAGGCAGGTCGAGCGAAAACTATGTTGTGATCTTGGATGGTGAGCAGTTGCCGTTGGGCGAATTTGTTGATGCCGAAATTACACATTTCGACGGAAAATTACACGGAAAATTAATCTAAAAGGAGATTTTTAAAATGGATATTATTGAAGCAGCAAGACAGTTGGGTGCGGCTATTCAGGCCGATGAAAGATACAAGAAGGTCATGGTCTCAAGCAAGGCCAATGACAGCGATACTGCATTGCAGGAGCTTATCAGTGAGTTTAACCTTATGCGTATGACTATTGACAACGAGTTCAATAAGCCCGAAGAAGAACGCAACGAGGAGAAGATCAAGGAATTTAATGTTTCGATGCGTCAGCTTTACGGTAAAATTATGTGTACCGACAGTATGATGGCTTACAGCGAGGCAAAGAAGGATTTTGACGCTGTTATGAACAAGGTTAACGCTATTATCGAGATGTCGATGAACGGCGAAGATCCTATGACCTGCGAACCCTCAGAGGGTTGCAGCGGCAGTTGTGCCACTTGCGGCGGTTGCCACTGATTTTAAATTTACAAGCCTTTGGAGGTGAGCTTTGTGGGTGAACTTTCACCGATGATGCGACAGTATCTTGAAATAAAAGAAAAGAATAAGGACTCTTTGCTGTTTTTCCGTGTCGGCGATTTTTACGAGATGTTTTTTGACGACGCCGTGACCGCTTCACGCGAGTTGGAGTTGGTGCTGACGGGTAAAGATTGCGGTTTAGAGGAAAGGGCACCGATGTGCGGTGTTCCGTACCACAGCTGTGAGGGTTATATTGCACGGCTCATTGAAAAGGGCTACAAGGTTGCTATTTGCGAGCAGGTCGAAGACCCTGCTACGGCCAAAGGTCTTGTCCGCCGTGACGTTATCAGAGTTGTAACTCCGGGTACGGTTTTGGAAGACTCGATGCTTGACGAATCGAGGAATAATTATCTGGCTTCCGTTATTTTTGATGGCAAGGATTTCGGTCTTTGTTTTATAGATGCTTCGACCGGATCTGTAAATGTGACCGAGATAACGGGAAGTGACGTGAATAACCGAGTGATGTCGGAGCTTGGTCGCTTCACACCGAAGGAGATCATCACGGTCAAAGGGTTCGCCGAGAAAAAGGAGATAGTCTCCTTTGTTAAGGACAGAATACCCTGCTGTGTTACTATCATTGACGATGAAAGATTTGACAGCGGTATTGCCGCTGCGGCCGTTTGCCGTCAGTTTAATGTTAAAAATGTTAATGAGGTCGGTCTGTCTTTAGGGTCGATAGCGTTGCGTGCTTTGGGTGCGGCTATTGATTATCTTGAAAAGACGCAGATGGGCGGAATGGAGAGAATCTCTGCTGTCAATCTCTATACCGACAATCAATATATGCGTGTTGACGTTACCGCAATGCGGAACCTGGAACTTATGGAAACTATGCGCGGCAAGTCAAAGCGAGGTTCCTTGCTCTGGGTCATTGATAAGACCAAGACTGCGATGGGTAAGCGTTTAATAAGGCGGTTTATTGAACAGCCCTTGATGGACGTTATGGCTATCGAAACAAGGTATAACGGCGTAGATGAGTTGTGTTCGGATACGGTGCTGTGTGCCGAACTTCGCGAGGCTTTAAGCGGTATTCACGATATGGAGCGACTGATGACCCGTATCGTCTACGGTACCGCCGGTGCGAGAGAACTTCGTTCTCTCAGCTTTACGATGTCGCAGTTGCCTATAATAAAGAGACTGTTGGCTGATTGCCGAAGCCGTATAATTTCGGGTGCTGTCAGCAATATCGATACACTCAATGACCTGTGCGAACTTATCGACAAGGCGATCGTTGATGATCCGCCGTTTTCGGTGCGTGAGGGTGGAATTATCAGACCCGGTTATAACGAAGACGTTGACATTCTTCGCTCGGACATGACCGACGGCAAGAGCGTTATAGCCGCCATAGAAGCCGAGGAACGTGAAAAGACCGGTATTAAGACACTTAAAGTCCGCTATAACAAGGTTTTCGGTTATTATATCGAGGTCACCAATTCGTTTAAAGAAATGGTGCCCGACCGATACATAAGAAAGCAGACTTTAACCAACTGCGAGCGATATATCACCGAGGAACTGAAAAATATCGAAGCGAGAGTCTTGGGTGCTAAAGAGCACAGTGTTCAGCTTGAGTACAAGATATTTGACGGTATAAGAAAAACGGTTGCCGAAGCTCTGCCGAGGGTGCAAAAAACTGCCGATGCGGTCGCTCTTATTGATGTTCTGGCGTCTTTCGCCACAGTTTCGGTCGAGAACAATTATTGCCGACCGACACTTAATGTCAACGGCAATCTCAATATAGTTGCAGGACGTCATCCTGTTGTTGAACTCTTGAGTTCTGTACCTTTTGTGCCGAATGACACGGTGCTTGACTGCGGTGACAACCGCTGTGCGATTATCACCGGTCCTAATATGGCAGGTAAGTCGACCTATATGAGGCAGGTCGCGATCATCGTAATATTGGCACAGATAGGTTGCTTTGTTCCGGCTCAGTCGGCTGAGGTGCCGATCACCGATGCGGTGTTCACCCGTGTCGGAGCGTCGGATGACTTGGCTTCGGGCCAGTCGACCTTTATGGTCGAGATGAGTGAGGTTGCGCACATCTTAAAGAATGCGACCTCTAAGAGTTTGTTGATCTTAGACGAGATCGGACGAGGTACGTCGACCTATGACGGAATGTCGATTGCCCGTGCGGTTCTGGAGTTTGTTAACGACAAGCGTAAGATCGGTGCGAAAACTCTTTTTGCCACGCACTATCACGAGTTGACCACTCTTGAGACCCTTATCGACGGTGTTAAAAATTACAACGTCGCGGTCAAAAAGAGGGGTGACGATATTACCTTCCTACGCCGTATCGTTCGCGGCGGCGCCGACGACAGCTACGGTGTCGAGGTTGCCAAGCTTTCGGGAATTCCCGCTAAGGTCATCGACCGTGCAAAGGAAATTCTCTATTCGTTAGAAAACGGCGAGGGAACGGGTAAAGCTTCCATTACGGGTGATGAGGCTGAGATGCAGATGACCATTGAACTGCACGGAGCCAAACAGCTGTTGGAGGAGTTAAAATTCACGGATGTCAATACGTTGACACCGATCGAATGTATGACGGTACTTAATGATTTTGTCAGAAAAGCCAAAGAAATACAGTGATTTTATTGCAGGAGGAAAAATTATGAAACTCAACGCAAGATATAAGGTCATCGGCAAAAAGCGTTTTGCCAAGCTCGATATGCCGTATGACGAGGTTTTGGACACCTTTGAGAACGCTATTGCAAACCTCGGCTCTGATTCGAGATTAGTCGGTAGTGTCAACCGCGAGACAGGTGTTTTTAAGATCGAGTATAAGTTGGATCCCGACAAGAAGGATACCTTTGAGACCTACTGCATTCTTGTTCAGGTCAAGGACAAGGGAGACGGCACCACTAAGATAGAATATGCCTTTGTGTACGACCGCTTTATCTGCTGGTATACAAGGATCTTGTCGGCTATCTGCTTTGCAGTGCCTTTGGCAGCAGCAGGCTTTGTTTACTTCTACTTCAAGATGCGTGAATTGATGCATCTTACCCTCTATATTCCGCTTTTGCTCATTTCGGCATTCGGTCTTTTCTCGCTTATAGGCTACAACGAAAAGCAGGAGGCTGCCGAGCCGATGGTCAAAGAATTCGAGGAATTGCTCGTATCGGCTTTTGACGAATAATTAAAAATTTTAATTTTTAAAAGGGAGGTGGCAAAATGCCTGAGATCAAGGTGTTACCCAAAGCGGTGGCGGAACTTATCGCCGCAGGTGAGGTAGTAGAACGTCCTGCGTCGGTTATTAAGGAGTTGGTTGAAAACTCTATTGACGCAAAGTCCACTATGATAACCGTCGAGATCCAGAACGGCGGTGTCACGTTTATGCGTGTGACCGATAACGGTTGCGGAATAGCGACTGATAATGTCGCAACGGCATTTTTACGCCACGCTACCAGCAAGGTCAGCACTGAGGACGATCTTAACGAGATAATGACTTTAGGCTTCAGAGGTGAGGCTCTGGCGGCCATTTCTTCTGTTTCAAGGGTCGAAATGCTGACCAAAACAAAAGAGTCGCCGGTCGGCACTCTTTACCGAGCCGAAGGCGGTAATAATATTACCGTTGCGGACGCGGGTTGTCCCGACGGCACGACCATTATTGTGCGTGATCTGTTTTTTAACACTCCCGCGAGGATGAAGTTCCTGAAAAAGGACGTTGCCGAGGGTAACGCTGTGGCCGCTGTGCTTCAACATATTGCACTTTCTCATCCTGAGATTGCATTCCGCTTTATCCGTGACGGAAAGTCGGTCTTCACAACTCCCGGTGACGGCAAACTGATGTCGGCCATATACGCCGTTTGCGGTAGGGAGTTTGCCTCGACGCTCATTCCCGTCGAGGGTGAACTCGGCGGTATTCGTGTCACGGGTTACACCTGCAAGCCTGTTCATTGCAGACCTAAAAAGAATGCTCAGTTTGTTTTTTTGAACGGTCGCTATGTCCGTTCGGGAACGGTGGCAACTGCTCTGGACACGGCGTATAAAAATTCGGCCATGGTCGGTCGTTTTCCTGCGGCTGTGTTGCATTTGACAGTGCCTTACGGTGCGGTCGACATCAATGTTCATCCCGCTAAGACTGAGGTTAGATTCTCTGACGAGAGAAGGATCTTTGACTGCGTGCATTTCGCTGTTAAAAACGCTATTTCTGCGGGTGATGTGAGACCGCAGGCTAACCTTTCCCAAGGCGGATATAAGTATAGAATGACGGCCGAGGAATATCGCCAGACGGTTATCCCCGAAGTGGCAAAATCGGCTGATAAAACATTGGAAACTTACGGAAAAATGCTTGAGCGAGCCGCTAAAAACGCTCAAAGACCTACGTTTTCGGACATCGCTCCGAAGAGTGTAAATTCCTATAATGTTGGAACGTCAACTGCGGTAGAACCTAAGGAGGATAAACCGCCGCATTACGTTCCTGCTACTTTGGCGGAACCTCATGCCGAGCAGCCAGAAGAGGTCGTCGCTAAAAGTGCAGAACCCGAAACCGAGATAAACTACACCGAACTGCTGGCCGAGAGGATAAAGAAGCAGTTGGAAGATATTGAATTCGATGAGAAACCCGTAGAAGAGCCGGTGTGTCGGGTGGCGGAGGATGACCAGCCGAAACCTATTCGTTATATCGGCGAGGTTTTTAGTACCTATATATTGGCACAGATGGGTGAGGGACTGTTTTTGATCGACAAGCACGCCGCCCATGAAAGAATACTTTTTAACAAGTTTAAATCCGAGATATCGGTCGATCCGCAGATGCTTCTTGTACCTCAGCAGGTTGCTTTGAAGGAGGATCATCAGGCGGTCGTTGATAATCTTGAAATAATAAACCGCGCAGGCTTTGAAATTGAAGATTTCGGTGATGACACGGTGCTTGTCCGTGCCGTTCCGGCGGCCTTGACGGGTGAAGATGTGACCGACCTTGTTTTGGAATTGGGGCGTAATTTGTCTGACAAAGCGGCGGTCGAAATAGAAAAATTGGAACGTATTTTTGAGACCATGTCTTGCCGTGCCGCGGTCAAAGCAGGCAATCTTTCTTCTGATGAGGAATTGAAGGTCTTAGCCGAAACCGTGCTGTCGAACAGGGACATTATGTACTGTCCGCACGGACGGCCTGTGGCTGTTGAGATCACAAGACGTGAGATCGAAAAGCAGTTCGGAAGGGTATAAGATGCAAGAAAAGATCCCCGTAGTTGTTATTGTGGGTCCTACCGCTTCGGGTAAAACGGCTTTAGGCGTAGAGGTTGCGAAATTCTTGTCGGGAGAGGTTATTTCGGCCGATTCGATGCAGGTGTACACTTCAATGCCGATAGCCTCGGCGGCTCCGACGTTGGAGGAGACCAAAGGGATACCGCATCATTTGATAGGTTTTTTGTCGCCTTGTGAAAAATTTTCGGTAGCCGAGTTTGTGAAACTGGCCACCGAAAAGGCCAAGGATATAAAGAGCCGCGGCAAGGTGCCGATAATCGTCGGAGGCACAGGACTTTATATCGACAGTTTGTTAAAGGGAATAACCTTTAATGATGAGGATTGCTCCAAGGTGCGGCGGGATCTAGAGGCAGAGGTCGATAAAAAAGGGATAGAGGTGCTTTTTGAAAGGCTTAAAGCACTCGATCCCGATACAGCCGCGCGGTTGCACCTAAACGACCGCAAGAGGATCATAAGAGCGCTTGAGGTTTATTTTCTTCACGGTAAAACTATGACCGAGCTTAATGAGGAATCCTTGCTGTCGGGTTCGGTTTTTAAACCTTTCATTTTAGGGATAACCTACCGCGACCGCGAAAAACTGTATGATAGGATCAACAGGCGTGTTGATATTATGGTTGAAAACGGCTTGTTAAAAGAAGCCGAAGCGGCCTTTAAAGCGGGTGTTGGCAATACCGCTGTTCAGGCGATAGGTCATAAGGAGCTGTTTCCTTATTTTGAGGGTCAGATCACCTTATCCGTTGCGGTTGAGAATTTGAAGCAGGCGACCAGGCGCTATGCCAAACGTCAGTTGACCTGGTTCAGACGGAATGAAGAGATAAACTGGATATATGCCGACGAGGTTCAAAACGTAGCCGAGACGGCAAGGGAAATTTTAAAGGATTTTTAGAAAGAGTGGTGACGGAAGATGAACAAAAGCGTTGTGAATATTTTTAAATGGTTGGGGCTTATCTTTGCGGTCTTTTATTTGTTTACCCAGCTTTATTCGGTTTTCATCGATCCCGTCACGACCGATACTGTCTATAGTTATTCGACCTATTCGGGTTATTCGGGACTGGGATATATTATCCGCAACGAAACGGTCGTTACTAACAGCATTTCGGGTTCTTTGAGTTATGCTGTACCCGATGGCGGAAGAGTGGCTAAAGGCGGCACGGTTGCCGTTGTATATTCCAACAGCGAGGATGCCGACCGACAGCTGAAGATCGACCGTTTGGGTGAGCAGATCAAGACACTTGAGACGGTTCAGAGTTATAATGATGTCAATGCCGCTGATGTGCCTACTCTAAGTAATAAGATACATTCGGCTTTGATGTCGGTTGTCGGCAGTACGCAAAACGGTGCGGTGTCGAGCGATTGTGATTTTGATGCCTTGCTGGAGCTTATCAACCGAAAGCAGATAATTACGGGTGAGGTCAGCAACTTCAATTCGCTGATAGCATCGCTAAAAGCCGAGAAAGCGGCTTTGGAGTCGGCAATGTCCCAGGGTAAGGGTACTATAAAATCTCCCGAGTCGGGTTATGTTGTCTGCACGGTCGACGGTTATGAAAATGTGATAAAACCCGAGGATATCGCTTCGCTTAATGCCGAAAGTCTGGCGAGTGTCAGCCCGACCGTCGCTGATACTAAAGCGGTCTGCAAGATAGTCAGCGACTATCAGTGGTATATTGCGGTGCAGATGCCGTTTGACGAATCTTTGAATTTGAAAGTAGGAAGCAAACTGACCTTGATGACCGAACTTGTTTCGGTCCCCGAATTGTCGGTCACAGTTCAGTCGGTCAATAAGGAATCGGTCGGTGAGAATGCGGTCGTTGTGTTCTCCTGCGATACTATGAATACCGAGCTGGCGGCTTTGAGATTTTTGGATCTTACGGTAGTATACAGTCAGCACCAAGGCTTGAAGGTCGATAACCGTGCGATCCGCAAGGTCAACGGTGTTACCGGAGTTTATGTTCTGTTGGCGTCGCAGGTGCATTTTGTGCCGATCAACGTTTTGTGGAGTGGCGAAAACTTCTCGATAGTTGAAAAGCAGGCTTCGGATGATAATGTCTTAAGACTTTATGATGAGATAATAGTTAAGGGAAAGAATTTGCATGACGGAAAGATTATCAAGTGATGAGTTAAAACGTATTGAATGGTTCGACGGAAACTATAAAGAGGTCAAGGAAAACATAAAAAAGGCTTGTGCCGAAGCAGGCCGCAGTGAGGATGAAATAATAGTTCTTGCCGCCACAAAAACAGTGCCTGTGAGTGTTATTAACCACGCGATAGATGAAGGAATTTCATTTATCGGCGAGAATAGGGTGCAGGAGTTTTTGTCGAAAAAAGATGAATTAAGTCAGAATGTGCACCGCCATTTTATCGGTCATCTGCAGACCAACAAGGTCAAGGATATCGTGGGTGAGGTCGAGATGATACATTCGGTCCACTCTTTAAAGCTGGCGCAGGAAATTGACAAGCAGTGTGCAAAACTCGGAAAGAAGATGGATATACTGCTTGAGGTCAATATCGGTGATGAGGAATCGAAATCGGGTTTTAAGGCTTGCGAAGTGGGTGATGCGGTGCAAAAAATTGCCGAATTGCCCAATGTAAGTGTCAAAGGATTAATGGCGATCCCGCCGATTTGCGAACAAAGTGAAAAAATATCGCAATATTTTGCCGAAATGCGCAAACTGTTTATTGACATTGAGGCCAAAAAGTTGGATAATGTAAATATATTGTATCTTTCTATGGGTATGTCGGGTGACTACTCGGAAGCTATCAAGCACGGAGCCAATATTATAAGGCTTGGAACCTGCCTTTTCGGGGCAAGAGATTATACTAAAAAATAAAGCAAAGGAGATTACTTATGAGCTTTTTTGATAAGATCAAGGACATTATGAGCGCAACCGATGAAGACGATTTTGCAGAGATGGATACTGCAACCGCCGACAAGGAGGAGTATTATTCTTCTGTCAGCAGAACCGAAGTAAAGGAAAAGACCACTCAGTTTCCCAGTGACCGCAAGGGTTCGAAGAATATCGGCACCATCCGTACCGCTTCTCAGATCCAGGTCGCTTTGGTAAAGCCGGAGAGAATTGAGGACGGAACTGCTATTGCCGACCACATGGCAGAGGGCAGAACTGTTGTTTTGAATCTTGAAGCCGCCAACCGTGAGACTCAGCGCAGACTGCTCGATTTTTTGAGCGGTGCCGCTTATGCTCATTCGGGTCGCATCAAGAAGGTTGCCAACAGCACCTTTATCATTACTCCGAAGAACGTTGATGTAATGGGTGAGCTGTTACTCGATGAGATCGAGAACACCGAATCCTACTACAATTAATGGATAAACGCGAACAGGAATTTTTAAGAAGCAGAATTAAAGACGCCGTAAGGCAATCCTTTACGAGGAATGCCTTACGTTTTGTCGGTTTTTTGGATTCTTCGGCTATGGCCGTGGCTGAGAATGAGGCTAAGCATCTTAACGCGAGGTTTACATTTTTCGGCGGTTACGAAGAGGCCGAAAGGTGCTTTTTTGCCGCACTCCCTGAATGGAGCAACGGTGAGAAAGACTTATTTCCTGTCACAAAATTAAAGATCACTAACAAAAGTGACCGACCGCTATCGCACAGGGATATCTTGGGTTCTCTGATGGCTCAGGGAATCGAAAGGGATACCGTGGGCGATATTCTAACATCTCACCCTTGCTCGGTAGTGTTTGTCGCGTCGAGTGTTGCCGAACATATTTTGCTGTCAGTAGATAAGATTGGCAACTGCGGTGTGTCGGTTGAGGTTGATGCTTCCGATTTTCTGCCGTTTGGCGGCAGTTTCTTGGAGTTGAGCGATACCGTAGCGTCTCAAAGGCTTGACTGTGTTGTTGCGTCTCTTGCCAAAACTTCGCGGGGAAGGGCAGCTGAACTTATTGAGAACGGTTTGGTTGCCGTTGGCGGTATTGAGGTCCTGAAGGTCACTAAAACCGTTACTGCGGGCGATGTTATTTCCGTTCGCAGGGTCGGTAAGTTTCAAATAGATTCTATAAATGACAGGTCTAAAAAAGATCGTATCATACTTAAATACAGAAAATACACTTGATTTTAGAAGGAGCGAATTATGAAAACACCGGAACAAATTCGTGACATGGAATTCCAGTCTTCTCCTGTGGGAGGATACAAGAAGAGCGATGTTGACCTCTTTTTGGAGGAGATGGCAGCTCAGGTAGAAGTGCTGATGAAACAGAAGTTAGAGGCTGACCGCAAGCTGCAGGAGATCGACAAAAAGGCTCCCGAAGCCGCTCTGTCATCGGCCGGAATTCAGAATGTGCTTGTCAGCGCTCAGCGTGTTGCCGAGCAGTTGACCGATGATGCAAGAAAAACCGCCGAGGCAATTATTGCCGACGCTAATTTAAAGCTGACCGAAGCCGGCATCAAGGCACAGGAGATCATATCCGAAGCTGAAAAGAATGCTTCATTGCTTGGCAAGACTGCCGAAGCAGAGGCCACCAAAATTGTTGCCGAAGCCGTTAAAAAGGCTGAGGAACTTTCTGCCGCTTCTAAGACAAGTGCTGAAGAACAGAAGAAACTTTACGAAAACTTAAAAGCCGAGGTCGCCGCATTTAAGAAGGATGTGGTCTTAAAAGTTGAGTCTGTTAAGGAGTTGCTCTCTGATCTTCCCGACGCGGCACCGATTGCGGTTGCCGACACTGATGATTTCTCGGTCAAATTCGCAGATCCTGCCGAGTTACTTAAATCGGCTGTTAAGGAAAAAGAATTTGAATTTGCAGAGGAGCCCATTGAACTCACAGACGAACCCTTAAAAGAAGAGTTTAAGGTCGATATGCTGAAGGTAACGGTCGAACCCGAGGTAAAGACCGAGACCGCACCTATTTTAGAGACCGTTTATGAGGACGTTGTTTCTACATCGGCAATGCCTGCTATGCCGGTCATTGCCGACGCGGTGGATATTCCTGTTGCCGACACTGAACGTGATGAGTATCAGCTTTCTTTTGATGAGGCCACCTTGTCGATCCCGTCGGTGGTCGAACCCGAAATAAAGCTTGAAAAAGCAGTTGATAAGAAGCCTAAGTTTGTCATTGAGGATGAAGCTGAGGAAATGCCTATAAAGAAGGGCAGGATCAGCTTCGGTGACGATGATGACGATGATGACGACGAGGATGATGAAGGCTTCTTCTTTAAAAAGAAGAAAAAATAACGTGAAAGGTCCCGAGGGTGTTTTGCACTGTCGGGATCAAGACGTGATAGAGATAAAAGCAAACTAAAGGAGTTTATTGAAATGAACTATAACGAGACACTTAATCTGCCGGTAACAGAATTTCCGATGCGAGCAGGTCTTCCTGTAAGAGAGCCTGAGGCTTTGAAAGAGTGGCAGGACAGCAATACTTATGAAGAACTTATGAAGCATAACGAGGGTAAGCCTCTTTATGTTTTGCACGACGGACCTCCGTATGCCAACGGCATTATCCACATGGGTACCGCTCTTAATAAATCGCTTAAGGATTTTGTTCTTCGCTATAAGAATATGTCGGGCTTTAAGGCTCCTTATGTTCCCGGTTATGACACACACGGTCTGCCGACCGAATTGAAGGCCCGTAAAAAGGCAGGTGTCAGCTCGACTGCCGCTGTTTCGGCTTTGGAACTTCGCAAGATCTGCCGTGAGTTTGCGTTAGGTTTTGTTGAAGATCAGCGCCGTCAGTTCGAGCGTCTCGGTGTTTTGGGCGACTGGGCAAATCCGTACCTCACTTTGAAGCCCCAATACGTTGCAAAGCAGGTTGAGATCTTCGGCAAGATGGCTGAGAAGGGTTATATCTACAAGGGTCTCAAACCCGTTTACTGGTGCCCTGAGTGTCAGACTGCTTTGGCCGAGGCTGAAATTGAGTATGCTGAGGATCCCTGCCATTCCATTTATGTTAAATTCAGAGTTTCTGACGATTGTGGAAAGCTTTCCGCTCTCGGTGCAGAAGAGGGTAAGACATACTTTGTTATCTGGACTACCACTACCTGGACTTTGCCTGCTAACCTTGCTATCTGCGTAGGTCCTGATTATGACTACGGTGTATACAAGGCAAACGGCGAGTATTATGTATTGGCAACCGAACTGGCCGCAAACTCTTTCAAGGCCGCTAAGATCGAAGATTATGAGCTTATGGGCACTATCAAGGGCTCTGAGCTTGAATATATCAAGTGCGCACATCCGTTTATCGACCGCACCTCGTTGGTTATCGTCGGCAACCACGTTACCTTGGAAAGCGGTACCGGCTGTGTTCATACCGCTCCCGGTCACGGTGTCGATGACTTTGAGGTCTGCCGTAATTACCCGGAAGTCGGTATGGTCGTTCCGGTTGACCATAAGGGTGTTTTGACTGCTGAGGCAGGTCCTTTTGCAGGTCTTACCACCGATGCTGCAAACAAGGCTATCGCTATCAATCTGGACGAAAACGGCTATTTGTTTGCATTAGAAAAGATCATTCACCAGTATCCGCATTGCTGGCGTTGTAAGTCTCCTATTCTCTTCCGTGCTACCGAGCAGTGGTTCTGCTCCATCTCGGCCTTTGCCGATAAAGCACTCGAAGAGATCAAGAAGGTAGAATGGGTTCCCGGTTGGGGTGAGGACCGTATCAGCGGTATGATAAAGGACCGTTCTGATTGGTGCATTTCCCGTCAGCGTACCTGGGGTGTTCCTATTCCGATCTTCTACTGCACCGATTGCGGTAAGGAGCTCATTACTCCCGAATCGATTGCCAAGATCGTTGAGATCTTCCGTGAAAAGGGTGCTGATGCCTGGTACGAGCTTTCCGAAAAGGAACTTATGCCCGAGGGTGTTAAGTGTGCTTGCGGATGCGAGACCTTCAAAAAAGAAACCGATATTATGGACGTTTGGTTCGACTCGGGTGTTTCTCATGCGGCAGTTTTGGACGAGCGTGAGGATTTGAGTTCTCCCGCCGATCTTTATTTAGAGGGTGCCGACCAGTACAGAGGTTGGTTCCAGTCCTCGTTGCTGACCTCGGTCGCCGCTTACGGCAAAACTCCTTATAAGACCGTTGTTACTCACGGTTGGGTCGTTGACGGTGAAGGCAAAAAGATGTCGAAATCTATCGGCAACACCATTAATCCCGATGATATTGTGAGCCAGTACGGTGCCGATATTCTTCGTTTGTGGGTCGCTTCGTCCGACTATCATGCAGATATTCGTGTTTCTAAGGATATTTTAAAGCAGCTCAGCGAGGTCTACAGAAAGATCAGAAATACCGCAAGATTTATCTTGGGTTGTGTTAGTGACTTTGATCCTGATAAGAACGCAGTAGCATACGAAAATCTCGAAGAGATGGACAAGTTTGCTTTGATGCGTCTTGACGAGCTTGTCGAAGAATGCACCAAGGCTTATGAGAGCTTTGAGTTCCACCTTATCTTCCACGCTATCCACAATTTCTGCGTGCTCGATATGTCTAACTTCTATCTCGATGCCGCTAAGGACAGACTTTATGTTGAGGCTGTCGATTCAGCCACCCGCCGCGCGGCTCAGACTACTATTTACAAGGTTCTGCATACTCTTACCCGTCTTATTGCTCCTATTCTGGCTTTCACTTCGGATGAGATCTGGAAATTTATGCCGTTAAGAGCCAATGACGACAAGAGAAATGTCATCTTCAATGAGTTTCCCAAGGCAGAGGGTGTCGTAGACGCCGAGTTTATGGCTCGTTGGGATAAGATCCACAGCATTCGTGACGACATCAAGAAGGCTCTCGAAATCGCCCGTACCGCTAAGGTTATCGGCGCATCTTTGGAGAGTGAGGTCACAGTTTATGCCGAAGGCGAAATGTATGACTTCTTAAAGTCGGCCGAAGATATGCTCGAGACCGTGTTCATTGTATCTAAGGTGAAGCTCGAAAACGCAGTCGGCGGCGAGTTCAAGGGTGATACGGGTATCGGTGTTACCGTCCGTCACGCCGAAGGTGAGAAGTGCGAGCGTTGCTGGACCTACTCCGAGACCGTAGGACACAGTGCAGAGCATCCGACTCTTTGCAGTCGTTGCGCCGCTATCATCGGTAAATAATTATAGTTTTCCAAAGGAGGACACAAATGTCCGCTTTATTGGCTATCATTTGCGGTGTTCTCGTGGTTGTTGTTGACCAGCTTACAAAATACCTCGTTACGGTTTTTATGGACGTTAACGAGGTAATAAAGCTGATCCCCGGAATACTGAATTTAAACAGAATAACCCCAAATGCCGGTGCCGCTTTCGGAATCTTAGAGGGTAAGACCTGGTTCCTCATCACCGTCACCGCGTTGATTATGATCATCTGCATAGGACTGCTTATCAGAAAGACCTTTGACAGCAAGCTGATGTACTGGGCGTTGTGTTTAGTACTCGGCGGCGGTATCGGTAATCTTATCGACCGCGTGGCAAGAGGTGGCAATGTTATTGATTTTCTGGAGTTCGGTTTCTTCGAATTTCCCGTCTTTAATGTTGCTGACATCGCGGTTTGCGTCGGTGCAGGTATGATGGTTTTGTACTTTATCGTCGATTTTATCGCCGATTGGCGTCGCCGTGCCGAGTTGGCAAATGTTGACTTTGCGGTTTCTGATGAAGAAAGGCAGTCGGAACCTGCCGACAAAGAAGAACAGTAATGGAAGAAAAAACTGTTGTTGCCGAAGTTGGCGGCGTCAGACTTGACGCGTTTGTGTCGCAGAATTTCGGTCTTTCACGCAGTCTGGCCGTAACTTTGATCGAAGACGGAAATGTGTTGCTGAATGGTAAAACAGCCAAGAAAAAGGCGGCGGTGGGTATGGGTGATACCGTGTCGGTAACGATGCCTGACCTTATGGAGCCCGAGGCTGAACCTCAGGACATTCCGCTCCATATTGTCTATGAGGATGCTCATCTTCTGGTAGTTAATAAACCCAAGGGAATGGTGGTGCATCCTGCTCCGGGGAATCCCGACGGAACGCTGGTAAACGCTCTTTTGTACCATTGCAAAGGTCAACTTTCAGGGATCAACGGCGTTATGAGACCCGGTATCGTGCATCGGATCGATAAGGATACGAGCGGTCTTTTGATGGTCGCTAAAACCGATAAAGCTCACAATTTCTTAGCGGAACAGATAAAGGAACACTCCTTTACCCGTGAGTATGAGGCTATCGTTTACGGCAATTTTAAAGAGTCGTCGGGTACTATCAATTTTCCCATCGGACGTGATCCTAAAAACCGTCAGAGAATGGCGGTGGTGTTTGTTAACTCCAAGCCGGCCGTTACTCATTATGAGGTTCTGGAGCGTTTTGAGGGTTTTTCGCACGTGCGATTCAGACTCGAAACGGGCAGGACACATCAGATAAGGGTCCATTCAGCGTATTTGGGACATCCTCTGGCAGGTGATCCTTTGTATGGACCCAAAAAGATAATAACCGAGCTTGATGGTCAGTGTTTAAACGCTGGCAAGATCGGCTTTGTACACCCCGAAAGTAAAGAATATATGGAGTTTTCGGTCGATCTGCCTGAATACTTCAAGCGCTTTAAATCAAAGCTAAAACCCATTTAAATAGAGGAGGCTCTAATATGAACGAGCAGAGAAGAACAGAGCTTAAGAAACTCGCTCTCGAAGCAAAAAGACAAATTATTATCGGCACCAACCGTGCTAAATCGGGTCACCCGGGCGGATCGCTGTCCTGCACAGAGATCCTTACCTATCTCTATTTTGATAAGATGAATATTGACCCCAAAAAGCCGAAAGACCCCAACCGCGATCGGTTTGTGCTGTCTAAAGGCCACGCCGCACCTGCACTTTATGCAGTTTTGGCACTTAAAGGCTTTTTCCCCGTAGAGGAGATCGAAAAGCTCAGAAAACCTTATGCTCTGCTCCAGGGTCATCCTGATATGAAAAAAATTCCCGGTATTGATATGTCGGCAGGCTCTTTGGGCCAGGGTATCTCAGCCGCCGCAGGTATGGCTCTGTCGGCTAAGCATTACGGTGACGATTACCGTGTTTACACCATTGTGGGTGACGGTGAGTCGCAGGAGGGTCAGGTTTGGGAGGCCGCAATGTTTGCCGCTCATAAGAAACTCAGCAATCTTACGGTATTCGTTGATGTCAACCATCTCCAGATCGACGGCACTATTGAAGAGGTAAATTCTCCGTTGCCGCTTGACAAGAAATTTGAGGCCTTTAATTGGAACGTAATTGTTATCGACGGTCACGATTTCGAGCAGATCGAAGCCGCCGTCAAGGCCGCTGAGGAGTGCACCGATAAGCCGACCGCTATTATTGCCGAGACCGTAAAGGGCAAGGATGTTTCGTTTATGGAAAACGCCGTTGAATGGCACGGTCAGGGTCCTAATGATGAGTTGGCTGAGAAGGCTTTGAAGGAACTCGACGAGAAGATCGCCGCACTGTAAGGAGGAGAAAATAATGGCAGATGTAGTTAAAATAGCCACGAGAGAAGCTTACGGTAAGGCTCTTTGCGAGTTGGCGGAAACGAGAAATGACTTTATAGTTTTGGATGCTGACCTTGCAGGTGCAACCAAGACAGGTGTCTTTAAAAAGGCGCATCCCGAAATGTTCTATAACTGCGGTATCGCAGAAGGAAATATGATGAGTATTGCCGCAGGCTTTGCCGCAACGGGTAAGATGGTTTTCGCATCTTCCTTTGCAATGTTTGCCGCCGGCCGCGCTTTTGAGCAGGTGAGAAACTCTATCGGTTATCCTCACCTTAATGTTAAGATCGGTGCTTCTCATGCAGGTATTTCAGTCGGTGAAGACGGTGCGACGCACCAGTGCTGTGAGGATATCGCACTTATGCGCACTATCCCCGGCATGACGATTTTGAACCCTGCCGACGCTGTCGAGGCTCGTCAGGCTGTTCTGGCCGCCGCCGAGATAGAAGGTCCTGTTTATATGCGATTCGGTCGTTTGGCTGTGCCTGTTGTATTTGATGAGACCTATAAGTTCGAGATAGGTAAGGGTGTTGAGCTGAAAGCCGGTACCGACGTTACTATTATCGCAACCGGACTTATGGTTAAAGAGGCAATGGAGGCTTATGATCTGTTGGCTGCTGAGGGTATAAGTGCCCGAATCATCAACATGGCAACTATTAAGCCGATCGACCGTGAGATAATCGAAAAGGCCGCAAGAGAGACCGGTGCCATCGTCACCGCTGAAGAACACTCGGTTATCGGCGGTTTGGGTTCTGCCGTTGCAGAGGTGGTTACCGAAACTTGCCCTGTACCCGTTGTCAAGGTCGGTGTTTATGACCAATTCGGTATGTCCGGTCCTGCAAATGATCTGTTGGATATCTTTGGTCTCAGAGCTAAAGACATTGCCGCTAAGGCAAAAGAGGCTATCGCCGCTAAGAAGTGATTTGATGACCTTTGAGTTGGCGTGTTATCCTTAACGGAGAACACGCCAACTCAAGGGTCTTATTTTTTGTTGTTCGGCATATTCATCAATGAAAGGTGTGATGAATATGAAATTCTTAAAATCGGTGGCTGTCGGTGCATTGGCGGTTGTGATAAGTCTTGTGCCGTGTTTTGCTTGGGCTGACGAAATACCTAAAGAGGAATTGGACAATAATATAGTTACCGAGTACAATTCCGCTGACCTAACCGATCCGATAATCTTTGACGCTAATGAAACTGTGGCGGCTATCGGCACCGAGCTTGACATATCGGCGAGATCGGTCATACTGATGGACGTGTCGACGGGTGAGATTCTTTACGAGAAAAACAGCCACGAGCGTTTGGCGCCGGCGTCGGTCACTAAGGTGATGGGCTTGTTGCTCACGATGGAAGCTATTGAGGCGGGGCAGTTGACGCTGGATACAGTGCTTTCAGCCAGCGAGTACGCCTGCTCTATGGGTGGCTCGCAGATATGGCTCGAACCCGGTGAGCAGATGTCGGTCCACGATCTTCTAAAGGCCGCAGTCATCGGCAGTGCCAACGATGCGACCGTAATGCTGGGTGAAGCGATAGCAGGAAGCGGAGAAGGCTTTGTTGCGATGATGAACGAACGGGCAAGCCAGTTGGGACTTATTGACACTAATTTCATCAACGCAACGGGTCTCGATGCCGACGGGCATTATACAAGCGCTCACGATGTTGCCGTGATGTCGCGTGAACTTATCAAGCACGAGCTTATAAAGAATTATTCGACTGTGTGGATAGATACCTTAAGAAACGGTGAGTCGGAACTGGTCAACACCAATAAGCTCGTGAGATTTTATGAGGGTTGCACGGGGCTGAAAACCGGAACGACCTCAAAGGCAGGTGCCTGCCTTGCCGCTACTGCCTGCCGTAACGGAATGGAACTGGTGGCCGTTGTAATGGGTTCGCCGACCAGTAATGACCGTTTTAACGGAGCCAGAAAATTGCTCGATTACGGGTTTGCCAACTGGACTACCGTCAAGGTCTGCCCTCAGCCGAAGGACCTTGTGCCGATAAAGATAAAAGGCGGCGTGTCGAATGTTATCACTCCCGTATCCGAGGGCGAAAAAGCGTTTTTGTTGCCCAAGGGCAAGACCAAAACCATAGAACTCGTGACCGAACTGCCCGAAGTTTTAAAGGCACCTATTGTCAAAGGACAGCAGATCGGTGTTTGTCGGGTGCTGGCAGGCGGTGAGGAGATCGGCACCGTAAAGATTCTTGCAGGCAACTCGGTCAAGGCGATGACATTTGCCGAAGCATTTAAAAAACTCATTAATTTGCAATTTTTTATGTAAAGTTTTTAAATTTTGGTTGAAAACATGATACGGTTATTGTATAATATGAATGAAAATCCGGTATTTTACGGTCATAACACCGTTTTTTAGTGTGATTTGGCGTGGTTTTACGTTTCTATATTGAAAGGAAGAATAAAGATTGGCTATTAAGTTCAAGAGCGGTTATGCCGCTTCGTTCTTAGGAGCAGATGATATCGAAGGTCTTAAACCGCAGATCGCCGCTGCTCATAAGATTTTAAATGAGAAGTCGGGTCTCGGCAACGACTTTTTGGGTTGGGTCGACCTGCCTGTTGATTACGACAGGCAAGAGTTTGCAAGAATAAAGAAGGCGGCTGAAAAGATCATCAGCGACACAGATGTGTTTATCGTCATCGGTATCGGCGGTTCCTATTTGGGTGCCCGTGCCGCTATCGAGTTTTTGAAGTCTCCGCTTTACAACAATTTACCTAAAAACACACCTGATATCTATTTCGCTGGTAACAATATCAGCGGTTCCTCGGTTCAGGATCTTTTGAAGATCTGTGAGGGCAAGCGCGTTTCGGTCAACGTTATTTCTAAATCGGGAACTACTACCGAACCTGCTATCGCTTTCAGAATTTTCAGAGAGTATCTTGAAAACCGTTACGGTCACGAGGAGGCTGTCAAGCGTATTTACTGCACTACCGATAAGGCCAGAGGTACCTTGAAGCAGTTGGCTGACGAGCAGGGCTATGAAAGCTTTGTTGTTCCCGACGATGTCGGTGGTCGTTTCTCGGTGCTTACTGCTGTTGGCTTGTTGCCTATCGCTGTCAGCGGTGCTGATATTGACGCGTTGATGCTGGGTGCTCAGAAGGCACGCGAAGAGTATATGGATGAAAACGTTGAGACCAACGGATGTCTGCAGTATGCCGCTCTTCGCAACGCTTTCTATCGCAAGGGCAAGTCTATTGAATTGTTGGTAGCCTATGAGCCTCGTTTTACAATGATGGCTGAGTGGTTCAAGCAGCTTTACGGCGAGAGTGAGGGTAAGGATCAGAAGGGCTTGTTCCCGGCGTCTGTCAACTTCTCGGCTGACCTGCATTCGATGGGTCAGTATATTCAGGACGGTAGAAGACTGATGTTTGAAACCGTTGTGAACATCGGTGATTGCGGTTCGGATACCGTTATTAAAGAGGATGAGAAGAACGGCGACGGTCTCAATTTCTTGGCAGGAAAGACGATGTCTTTTGTCAACCGCAAGGCGTTTGAGGGTACTGTTTTAGCTCATACCGACGGTGGAGTTCCCAATCTTGTTATCGAGGTCGATTCGGCTTCGGAAGAGGATCTTGGCCGACTCATTTACTTCTTCGAAAAGGCTTGTGCCGTTTCGGGATATATGCTCGGTGTAAACCCCTTCAACCAGCCCGGTGTTGAGAGCTATAAGAAGAATATGTTTGCTATGCTCGGTAAACCGGGCTACGAGGAGCAGAGAGCCGAGCTCGAAGCAAGACTGAAATAAAAAAGGAAATACCCGCTAAGGCGGTTAGATTATAAAGGAGTTGTTACTATGTTAAAACTTATTATCGGCAAAAAGGGCAGCGGCAAGACCAAGAAGCTTATCGATGCTGTTACAGCAGCGGCTGATGCTTCCAACGGTAATGTTGTCTGCATCGAAAAGGGCGACACTCTTACCTACAATATTACTCACCGTGTAAGACTCATCGACGCTGATCATTACGGTGTAAAGGGTTACGATGCTTTCTACGGTTTCCTTTGCGGAATCTGTGCAGGTAACTATGACGTTACTCATATTTGTGTTGATGCTATTCTCCGTATTTGCGAGAGAGATTATGATGCTTTGGCAGCATTCTTCGCTAAGGTCGTTGAGCTTTCTAAAGAGAGCAGCACCGAGTTTATTTTCACTGTTTCGGCCGATGAAAGTGAACTTCCCGCCGCTATTTTGGAAATGGCTGAGAAGATTTAATCGCACCTTTAAATCTTTAGCGAGACCGATTTTGTCGGTCTCGCTTTTTCTTTGCGGTTTCACAAAAATTTGTCTTGACAAAAAGGGGTTAGGTATATATAATATTTGTGTGACAAAATGAGGTGAGTGCGTTGATTATTGATTTAAGGACACTTTTTGTTAATGATTCGGCCACTTATCCCATCGATTGCCGCTTTGATCTGAGCGAGGTAGACTTCTTTGGTGAAAAGCCTTTGAAGGCACCCATCCCCGTCAAGGGAAAGGCGTTCAGCAGGGCAGGCATCGTAACATTGTCGGTCGAATGTGATTGCGAGTATACCGCTCCTTGTGACCGCTGCGGTAAAGAGACGGTCAAGCATTACATCGTGCCGATCGAACGTGTTCTTGTCGGTGAGATCCAGAACGATGAGAATGACGAAATGATTCTCCTGCAGGATTTTAAACTGGATTTATACGAATTAGTGTTTGAGTCGATTGTGTTGGCCATGCCGACTAAACACCTATGCAGTGAGGATTGCAAGGGACTTTGCCCCGTTTGCGGAACAGATTTGAATGACGGTCAATGTGGCTGTGCTACCAAACAAGTCGATCCGAGACTGGCTGCATTGTCCGAACTTTTAAAGAATAACTGAAGATTTTAAGGAGGCTATTAAAATGGCAGTACCTAAGAGAAAAACCGGTAAAGCAAGAAAGAACAAGAGACGTTCACAGGTTTGGAAGATGAGCGCACCCACTTTAGTTAAGTGCGATCATTGCGGTGAGTACAAGAGAGCTCACAGAGTATGCCCTGCTTGTGGTTACTACAACAACCGCGAGGTCGTTAAGGTAGAGGCCGAATAACAAATGGGGAGGAGTAACGCCCACACCCCGTAGGGCAGTATTTCCTTAAAAACGCGAAATTTTGGCACAATAATGCGTTAAAACCCACCAATACGCGACAGCGTCATTGGTGGGTTTTTGCCTTTTCTTGCACTCAAAATTTTCGTTTTAAGGTGCTGCGCAGTTTCGTAGGAACTGAAAATTTCCTGTATCTAAGCCACAAAACGCAGAAAGGCTGTCGCCTTTCGAGGCTTTTGGCAACGATGCGGGGAATTTTGTTCGAGAAACAAATGCTTCCCTACGGGGCGTGGGCGAATCCTCCCTTATTTTTTTGAAAAGGAAAGGAGAGGCAAGCGTGGCTGTAAAGATAATCGGAGTTGACGAGGGTTCACCTGTCAGCAAACTGAAATTGGGTCCCGAATCACAGTTGCTGGAATTAAACGGCAATGAGATAATGGACGTTCTTGATTACAGATTTTATCAGAACGAGAGGAAGGTCACGGTGACTTTCCTAGATCATAAGGGCAAAAAGCGTAAAAAGACTGTAAGGAAAGATGAGTTCCAAGAATTAGGCTTTCAGTTTGAAACCTATCTTATGGATAAACAGCGTTCTTGCAAAAACAAGTGCGTTTTTTGCTTTATAGATCAGTTGCCGAAAGGTATGCGCGAATCGTTGTATTTTAAGGATGACGATTCCAGAATGTCTTTCCTTTTCGGCAATTATATAACGCTTACCAACATAACCGAGCATGAGGTTCAGCGAATTATTGATATGCACATAAGTCCTATCAACGTGTCGGTTCATACTACCGACCCCGAGCTTCGCTGTAAAATGCTTAACAACCGCTTTGCAGGCAAAGCGCTCGATGTGCTGTGGAGATTTTGCGAGGCTGGGCTTGATATCAACTGCCAGTTGGTTCTGTGCCCGGGCTTTAATGACGGCGAGGCTTTGAAAAAGAGCCTTTCCGATCTTATCTGCCGAGAGTCGATAAAGAGCGTGGCTTGTGTTCCCGTGGGACTCAGCGGTCATAGAGAGGGATTGACCGAATTAAAGCCGTTCAACAAAGAATCGGCCGCCGCAACCATTGATATTATTGAAAAATTCGGTGACGAGACAGTAAAGCTTTACGGAAACCGCCGTGTATTTGCGGCTGATGAGTTTTATATCTTAGCTGAGCGACCGATGCCGAACTATGATTCCTACGGCGAATTCTTGCAGTTGGAAAACGGCGTCGGAATGTGGACGATGATGGAGACCGAGTTCTGCGAAGCTTTGGAGCAGTCCGAAGCACCCGAAACTTACAGAAAAATAACCAGCGTTACGGGCGAGGCGGCATATAGTCTTATATCAAAACTTGTTGACAATGCGGCTGAAAAATGGCATAATCTTGAATGTAAGGTGTATGCTATAAAGAATGATTTTTTCGGTGGCGAGATCACCGTTACGGGACTCGTTACCGGCACCGATATTATAATGAATTTAAAGGGTCTGGACTTAGGGACCGAACTGCTCGTTCCCGAAGCAATGCTCAGACACGAGAAGGATATGTTCCTTGACGATGTGACTGTTGAGGAATTGGAAAAGACCTTGAATATCAAGGTGAGAGTGGTCGGCTGTGACGGATATGCGCTGGTCGGTGCACTTAAAGGAGAGTAAAGGAGGTAAACTATGGCAAAACCCGTAGTTGCCGTTGTGGGTCGCCCCAACGTCGGCAAATCAACGCTGTTCAACAAGCTTGTCGGACAGAGAATATCCATTGTCGATGACACACCGGGTGTTACCCGTGACCGTATTTTCGGAAATGCCGAGTGGTGCGGCAAGGATTTTCTGCTTATTGATACAGGCGGTATTGAGCCGAAAACCGACGATATTATTTTAAAGAAGATGAAGGCTCAGGCCGAGCTGGCCATAGACACCGCTGAGGTCATTATTTTCGTGACCGATTTAAAGAGTGGTGTGACTGCTTCCGACCGTGAGGTTGCCGCAATGCTTCAAAAGAGCGGTAAGCCTATAGTTTTGTGTGTTAATAAGTGTGACCGTCCGGGCGGATTGCCGATGGAGTTTTATGAGTTCTATAATTTAGGTCTCGGCGATCCGATCGCTGTATCAGGTGTTCACGGTCACGGCACAGGTGACCTTCTGGAAGAGGTGTTCAAACATATCCCCGAGTCTGCTTTTGAGGAAGAGGACGAGGATATCATCAATGTTGCCGTTATCGGCAAGCCGAATGCAGGCAAATCGTCGCTTATAAATGCAGTTACAGGCGAGGAACGAGTTATCGTTTCGGACGTTGCAGGTACTACGCGTGACGCCATTGATACGCTTGTTACCGTCGGCGGTCAGAAGTTCAACTTCACCGATACCGCTGGTATCAGAAGAAAGAGCAAGATCGACGATCAAATCGAAAAATACAGCGTTATGCGTGCCAAAATGGCTGTAGAGCGCGCCGATGTCTGCGTTATTATGATAGATGCGACCGAAGGCTTTACCGAGCAGGATTCGAAGGTCGCAGGACTTAGTGTTGAGGCAGGAAAAGCCGCTATTATCGCTGTTAATAAGTGGGATCTTGTTGAAAAAGACGGTAAGACGATGGATACAATGAGAAAGCAGCTGATGCAGGATTTCTCGTTTATGCCGTATGCCCCCATTATCTTTATTTCGGCTAAGACCGGTCAGCGGACCGACCGACTTTTTGAACTTATCAAGTTTGTTCATACTCAGAGCACCATGCGTATCTCGACGGGTATGCTCAACGATGTATTGGCTGAGGCTACCGCGCGCGTGCAACCGCCGTCGGATAAGGGTAAGAGACTTAAAATTTTCTATATGACCCAGGCTTCGACCAAGCCGCCGACATTTGTGTGCTTCTGCAACCGAGAGGAACTTTTCCATTTCTCGTATCAGCGATATTTGGAAAATCAGATCCGTTCGACCTTTGGTCTGGAGGGTACACCCGTTCGGTTTATTATCCGCGAACGCGGAGACCGAAAAGCATAAGCAGCCGCGCTGCATAAGGAGTATTGTAATGGCATATTTTTTGTTTTCAGTGGCAATCATCGGTTCGTATCTTTTGGGCAGTATAAACGGAGCGGTCGTTATCTCCAAGCTGATCGCCAAAAAGGATGTCCGCGACTACGGAAGCGGTAATGCCGGAATGACCAATATGATGCGGGTAATGGGCTTTGTCCCCGGACTGCTTACCTTTATAATTGATGTTTTAAAGGGTTCTATTACCTGCCTTTTGGCAAGATTTTTGGTTTTCCCTTATATTTTTGCACAAACGGGATTTGAGGTGTTCAGACCCGAGTACGCCGCTATTTATTGCGGAATGTTCTGCCTTTTGGGACATATTTTCCCTGTGTTCTTCGGATTCAAAGGCGGTAAGGGCGTCGCCACTACTTTGGGTATAGGTTTTGTCTGTTGCTGGCACGTGGCACTTCTCGCGTTTGCGACATTTTTGATAGTTATGGCTGTCAGCCGTATCGTATCGCTCAGCTCTATTATAGCAGGAGTGTCGATTCCTGTTTTTGCGGCGATCTTTATGACCGATGCCGCCGGTGCACCGGGTTCTAAGTGGGTACAGTTTGGATTGATAACACTTGTCGCATTGAACCTTATCTGGATGCATCGCACTAACATAGTAAGACTTATCAAGGGCGAGGAGAAAAAACTCGCTGTAAAGAAACAAAAGGAGCAAAAATGAAACAGAGGGTAAGCGTTTTAGGTTCCGGTGGTTGGGGCATAGCATTGGCTATCCACGCCTATAAAAAGGGCTTCGAGGTCCTGCTTTGGTCGCCGTTTGAGGAAGAGGTAAACAGTCTTTTGAATAACCGCACCAACGAGCGGTTATTGAAAGGAATCATTATACCCGATGAGATCGAGATCACGACCGATCTTAAAAAGGCTCAGTTTTCGGATGTTGCTATCATCGCAACGCCTTCCTTTGCTGTGAGGGAAACCGCGGCAAAAATCAGCAAACTGAATTGCGGAATTATCGTAAACGTGGCCAAAGGTTTCGAAAAAGATACAATGAAGACCTTGTCCGAGGTCATCGCTGATGAAATAGAGGATACGCCGATCGTAGTTCTTTCGGGTCCTTCGCACGCGGAAGAGGTTGCGCGGCACGTGCCTACCACCGTTGTCGCCGCATCGACAGATCCTGTCGCGGCTGAAACCGTGCAGGATATGCTGTCGGACAGCACTTTCAGAATCTATACCGCCACCGATGTTTGCGGTGTTGAGATTGGCGGTGCGCTTAAAAATGTTATTGCCGTAGCGGCAGGTATTGCTAATGGGCTTAAAGTCGGTGACAACACAAGAGCGGCACTTATTACCCGCGGTCTTGCCGAGATCGCACGTTTGGGAACAGCAATGGGTGCTGATTTAAAGACCTTTATGGGTCTGTCGGGATTGGGTGACCTCATCGTTACCTGTATGTCGGAGCATAGCCGAAACAACCGATTCGGCAACCTTGTGGGTACCGGATTTTCGGCTGAAGAAGCGTTGAGAGTTGTCGGCACTGTAGAGGGTTATTACGCTGTAGCCATTGCCGTAAAATTGGGTAAAGAGCATGGTGTTGAACTGCCGATAATCGAGGAGTGCTACAGTATCCTTTATGAAAACGCACCGGTAAAAGAGGCGATTCACAATCTTATGAGCCGTCCCGGTCGTACCGAAGACGACGAGCCGAGTTGGGTATGAGTAAAAAGAGGCTGATATATGGTACGGTGGCATTTCTGCTGTTCTTGTCAGAAGTGCTAATAGCATTATACTGCAAGCCCGGATTCATTCGTTCTTATTTCGGCGATGTTTTGGTGACTGTTTTGCTTTGCGCACTGGCCAGAGTGGTTTTTACAAGATCCTTGTGGGTGTCACCGATAGTACTCGCTTTCAGCATCCTTGTTGAGTGGATGCAGTATCTCCATCTCGCCACTCTTTTGGGAGTTGAGGACACGGTTTTGGGGATTATCATAGGTACGACCTTTTCGTGGTTGGATATCTTGTGCTACCTTTCGGGTTGTGTGATATTTTCATCATCTGAATATGTGGTTTATTACATATTAAACCAAAAGCACCGCAGTTGACTGCGGTGCTTTTTTTTTTTGCTATAAGCGTAAGTGTTATAATTAGCCTTCTCCAGTAGGAGAAGGCTGTTGATTAAGTGTGCCATTTAGATAATTGTCGGCGATTTTTAACATCTCTTTTGTGTTTTCAAAGGTCAGCTCTTGATACGCCTCTTCAAACGGAAGTATGAGATAGTGGAAATCCTCAAAGTTATTGTTCCGCTTGGGAAGCTGTTTTCCGAAATCGGCTAAAAAATACACGACGGTTTTTTTATTGCCGTTATTCATTTGATATGATATTTCGTAACGAAATTCGTGATCAATGATGGGTTCTATAGATGTTTCTTCTAAAGTTTCGCGGAAGGCAGTTTCGATCTCGCTCTCACCCGGTTCGGTGTGTCCCTTCGGAAAACCGCAATGCCTACCGTCTTTAGTCTTTATCAACAAATAATAAATAGTTTTGTCTTTTATGGTGTACGGTATTGTTCCGCAGGATCTTTCAAGCATCGCCGTGCTCCTTTATTATTCGTACACATCCCAACCGAAGATCTCGTTTAAGAATATTTTTTGGTCGGGTTTTTGGTAGATGTTGATGTAATCGACTATCAGTTTGTTGGTGTTTGCCCATTCATCGGGGTCTTCGGTAATTTCCTTTCTTGATGAGTAGCCCAAAGCCATACTGAGTCTTAGGAAAAACGGCATATTGAATGCCTCGACCTCGGCAGGGTCTTTTGTTATATTCTGGGTCTTATACGGGAGGCCGTCGCAGGTAAAGACCATTCGTTTTTCGTTCCATAAAAACCCAAAGGTGTGGAAATCCTGCCAAAAACCGCGTTCGTCGGCGTTCTTACGGTTGCAGTGATGAACGAGCTTGCCGTCTTTTTCCTCTTTGCATTTTTTTGTGGGCCAGGCAAAGGTGTTGCCAAGTGCATAATCGCCGCCTTTGCCGTAGCACTCGTCGACGTCTATTTCTGCATACCAGTCGCCGTTTTTACCCTTGTTGCCGTTTAGCCAGAGTGCAGTCCAGAAGCCGGCACCTTTCGGGTGAACGGTGCTTATCTCAATAAAACCGTATTGGTAACGCATTGAGCCGTGGGTACAGAGCATGCCGCCGTAATAAGAGTCCTCGGTCTCGGTCGCACAGATGTAAAGGTTGCCGTCCTTTTGATAAGTGTTCGGAGGGTCAATGCGGCAACGCTTGGTCTGCTTGCCGTTCAAGCCTTCGCAGTAGCAAAGCTTCTTTTCGTAGTAGATCTCCCACTTTGTTTCGTCTATATACTTGCCGTCGAAATCATCGTTCCAGGTAAGTCTGAAATCATTACCGAAGCCTTTTTTATCCTTTTCATAACTGCCCGTTACGGTGTCTGTGATCGGCTGACCCTTTTTCAAAAGTTTAATAAATCGTTTTACACCTGCAACGGTTGAATAGGGTCGACCGCCTTTAATAAATATCTTGTTACCCACCGGTGCGATAACGTAAGTGTCGTAATCTTTTGGGGTCTCAACACCGTCGCGGCAGGAGTTATCGACCACGATCTCGTAGATGTGTTCCTTGTTATCGGGATACATTTTCATATCCTTGCCCGTGATCTTCTTTGCGGCCTTTATAAGTTTGTTTAATTCCAAAGTTACAAGATAGGACATATTGTATTTTGGATAAACAATGCAGTATTTTGATAAATTTGTTTTACTGAAGGTGAACTTTGACACAAAATCTTCCTCCTTTAAAGCGTCCTTTTCTTTAATATAGAACAGAACACTTTAAAAATCAACAAGCAATCGGTTGAAATTGTGTTTTTTGTGGGACTTTGTAGTTATTGACGAAAGGTTTTAATAATAGTATAATAATTTCATAATATAACGGTTTCGCAAAAAAATCGGAGATTTTTTTGAAATGCTCTGCATTTCGTCGGTGCGCCGACTGCGAAACCGCAACTACGAGAGGTGTGAAAATGAAGGTACTTATGCACACTTGCTGTGCGCCGTGTTCTGTTATGTGTATCGAGTCTTTGCGGCAAGAGGGAATAGAGCCGAATCTTTATTGGTTCAATCCCAATATTCATCCGTTAAAGGAATATAAAATGCGGAAGAACACGCTTACAGAGTATGCGTCAAGCGTTAAGATCAAGCTAATAATTGAAAATGAGTATGGGTTGAGACGCTTTATTGAGGGTATTTTTCCGAATTTTGATAATCGCTGTGTCTTTTGCTACCGCGACCGATTGGAAAAGACGGCCGCTACTGCCAAGGAAAAAGGCTTTGATGCTTTTACCTCGACTCTCTTTATCAGTCCTTACCAAAATCACGAGTTGATGAAGGCGATAGCTGAAAAGGCGGCCGAGAAATACGGTGTGCAGTTTTTGTACCGTGATTTCAGACCATTGTTTAAAGAGGGTCAGGAGAAGGCCCGTGAACTGGGACTTTATATGCAGAAATACTGCGGCTGTGTATTCAGTGAAGAGGACCGTTATAAGAAGCATAAAAAGACCGAAGCAAAATAAAAACGGCGGTCAAAGACCGCCGAGACCGAAGCTTACTGACAACGCTTCGTTAATTTTGTTCATTGCACTGTCGGGCAGACTGCCCATCTTTTCCTTTAGCCGTTGCTTGTCGATGGTGCGTACCTGCTCAAGTAAAACAATAGAGTCTTTCGACAGACCGCATCCGTCGGCATCGACCTTGATATGGGTCGGCAGATTGGTTTTATCCCGCTGGCTCGTGATCGCGGCAGCGATCACCGTTGGGCTGAACTTGTTGCCTATATCATTCTGGACTATAAGTACAGGACGGATGCCGCCTTGCTCGCTGCCGACTACCGGACTCAAGTCCGCGTAATAAATGTCTCCTCTTTTTACGGTCACTGAAAATTCACTCTCCTAAAAGAAACAGGTTTGTTTTGCTGTGATGTTATTTTTGCCGTCATAAGGTCGGTTTAAACATTCGCTTATTATATTTTATGCAGGCTGTCCAAAATTGGGCTGATCTCATCATAAATAAAAACTTTTTTGACAAATTTCGAAACCGGCATTGCAAAACGCCGCGGTTTACGATACAATATACAGGATATAGATTGATTGAAAAGAGGGATACTGTGAAACAGCTCTTCCCCGAGCAAATTTTTGATATTTTAAAGACTCCTGACGGGTTTATAACGGTTTACAGACGGCCTGAATTTGAGGATGGAATAGTTGTGTCTTATAAGTCGGTGTCTTTGGATGACGGCGTTGTGACCCCGCGTACCAGGGCTGATTACGAATTTGTAAAATTCGGCGGCAACCGCGATTTCGAAGATCTGAGAACAGGTGGCTTTATAACCTGCAACTGCGTTGAATTGGAAAATGACGGTCTTTTTGTCGTTCGTGACGGCGGTGAGGCCACGATCTATAATGCACGCAATAAGGTTGAATGGCAGGGTTGGATAAAATATAAGGGCGAGGGACCGATCGGTATTGCCAGCGTCGGTCATACCCTGTGGGCCTCGTTTTATGAAAACAATACGTTGGTTCGGTTTAATCTTCGTACTATGCGTGAAGAACTGCGCATCGGCGGATCGAACGATTCCTCGTTTTCGGGTCCGAAGGGTCTCTGGATCGATGAAAAGGCCGATAAGCTTTATGTCTGCAACAATAAGGCACAGAATATTTTAGAGGTCAATATCAAGACCTATACGGTCAAAGAACACGCCGCTTTCCAAGAGCCGGTGCATAAATATATGAAACTCGGTAACCGAGAACTGGCGGTTCTTGATTCCGGCCTCTATCTTCTTTAAAATTTGCCGTTCGGAGTATTCCGAACGGTTTTTTAATTACTCCAGAAGGTATACATTCCGTATCGAAGAGCTGATTTAAGACGTTCGCGGCTACGGGTAAGGTGGCGTGATACTGTTGACTTTGAAAGTCCGTGGTTGCGGGCGATCTCGGTGACGCTCAGTCCTTCGTAGTAAAACTCGGTCACCATCATTCGCTGCCGGTCGGTGAGTTCGGTCTTTATTGCCTCACTTAATGCTTTTTTCATCTGCTGGATCTTTTTATTGTTGTCGCCGCTGCTGTAATAGTCTCCTAAGGGTAAGCGGTCGCCGAAGATCTCTAAACTAAAGGTGGCTCTGTTCATAAATCATTCTCCTTTGTGCAGTGTAGGTTCAGTATTTTGGCACATCTGCGGCATTCTGCGGCATCGTAGCACAGCAGATTTATCCGCCGCTTCATAATGATGCGTTGATTTGGTGGCAGGCTGTCGACCAGCATACCGAGGCTTTTCGAACGCTTGGTCAACGCCTTTGCGGTGGCTAAGTATTGGTTGCTTAATTCTGTCAGAGTCATTGGGTCACCTCTTGGTTGAAATTTCACACAATTTGTGTGAATTAGCGGGCTGACAAATACCTGCTTGCTTCGGCAAAATATGTCAAATTTCGCACTTTGCAAAGCAAATGGTATCACTTAACGTGTGTAAAATCAAGGGAATTTTGTCGAAAATCACACAATTCGTGTGATTTTACAAAAGTTGCACGAATGTTTCTGCAACTTTTATCTAAAAACAATGGAATTAGTGATTGAAATATCACACGATTTGTGTTAAAATGACACCGCAAGGCAAACTAAGAGTATTAAAAAGGGTTAAGGGTGATAAAATGAGTTTCATTGGCGATAAAATCAGGGCGTTGAGGATCAAGGCAGGGCTGACCCAGCAACAGTTAGCTGAAAAATTAGGTGGAATATCAGCCAGTACGGTTGGAATGTATGAGCAGGGAAGGCGAACTCCGGATATGGCAATGATAATCCGGTTGGGTGAGCTTTTCGGAGTTTCGACCGACAGTCTTCTTGGTGTCAGGGAAGAGAGCTGTGAGACGACCGAAATTTTGGCCGAACTCAAAGACAGGGTCACGAACAGCGAGGTCTTAACACTGAACGGTGCGGTAATGAATGCAGAAAGCCGTGAAAAACTGCTTAAAGCCATCGAATTTATCAGCAATGTTGTGCTGGAGGGTTGACAACAGCGTTGACAGCGCGGTTGTGTTTTGCAAAAATTATGAAATATCTTGGAGTCAATTCGCAAAATTATGTTGACAACTGACACCAATTTGAGGTATAATTCAAACTTGATAGGTTATGTCTGATATTATCTTCTTATTACGGCGACATTCCGTTGGTCGCAGTTTCCTCGGGACATAATCATGACGTACGGATGAAGGAGGTCAAAGAAATGAAAAGAACTTATCAGCCCAAGAAAATCCATCGTGCTAAGGAGCATGGTTTCCGCAAGAGAATGGCTACTGCTAACGGCCGCAAGGTGCTTGCTCGCCGCAGAGCTAAGGGTAGACAGAGCCTGACTGCCTGATTGACGGTTAATAATATTTAACTTTCTTCAGAGCGGTCGCGCTTGTCGCGACCGTTTTGTGCAGTAGTACCCTAATCTTTTACGAACGGAAGTGTGGTATGGAATCCTCTAAATTAAACCTTAATAAGGATTTCAGACGGCTTTACGGTCGCGGAAAAAGTTTCGTTCACCCGTTGCTCGTTACCTATGTGATGTTTACTAAACGCGGTGAAGTGAGATACGGCATCACCGCCGGCAAAAAGGTTGGCTGTGCCGTTTTGCGCAATCGCGCAAGAAGAGTCATCGAGGCTGCTGTAAGGGAGTGTTTGAAGTCGGTCGACTGCAACGGTGCGGATATCGTTTTCGTTGCAAGGTCGAGAACGCCTTTCTCCAAATCGCAGGATGTTGCGAATGCTATGATGCACCATTTCAGATCGAGCGGTCTTATCAAGGGTGACTCTCAATGAAATACCTGTTTATTGCTGTTATCAGGTTTTATAGGAAATTTATTTCTCCTCTTAAAACTCCTTGTTGCAGGTTTAAACCGACCTGCTCGGAGTACGCTCTGGAAGCGTTTTTGGCAAGAGGAGCCGTTGTCGGTCTTTATCTGACGGTAAGAAGGCTCTTAAAATGCCATCCTTTTTATAAGGGTGACGTGTATGATCCCGTGCCGATAAAGAAAAGACCCTCAAAAAACACCCAAGATTCTCTATTTTTGCAAAATAAAGCAAAAGGAAAGCTAAGGAACGAATAATGTACGACTTTATTAGTAAACCTATGGGTTGGATTCTGGCTCGTTTGAGCGAGCTGTGCAGTAATAACTTTGCCTTGTCGGTGCTTATTTTCACCGTGCTGGTCAATCTTATTATGTTGCCGCTTACCATCAAGTCGCAGAAGTCGACTGCAAAGCAGGCTAAGATCAAGCCCAAGATGGATGCGTTGAAGAAAAAGTACGGTAATGACAAGCAGAAATACAGCATGGCTGTTAACGAGCTCTATGCCAAGGAAAATGTGTCAATGTCAGGCGGTTGTCTGCCGATGATCGTTCGTCTTATGGTTATGATGGGCGTTTATTGGGCGGTTGTAAGTCCGCTTACTTATGTTGTCAATATCAATACCGGTGCTATCAATGCAGCTAAGGTCTGGACATCTTATGTAAGAGTTGCCGAGGATCCTGCCATTGACTGGAATGCCGCTGGCATCGAGTCTGTCAAGGCTGATCCTTTTACCGTTTCGGAAGCCGCTGCGCACGGTTGTGACGTCGAATATATGGCTAAGGTCTTGCTGGTTGAGGATGTTGCCGAAGGTAAAGTTACCGGTGACGCCATCAAAAACTCGCTTAAAGGCAAAAGGGTTATGCGAGAGGTCGAGATCGTTGATGTGCTGACCGGTGAGGCACCCAACAGCGTTGTTGTCGCAAAGTTCAAAGCATTTGGCGGCGATATCGAAAAAATGAGTGAGATCGATTTCCATCTGTTCGGTTTGGACCTTGCCAAGACTCCGAAGTTCAGCTGGAATTTTAAAAACTTTGAGCCGCTGTGGATCATTCCGTTACTCTCTTTTGCAACGGCAATATTGTCCAGCCTTATCTCTATGAAGATTCAGAAGAAGGCCAACCCTGATGCACCTAATATGGCAGGAATGATGCTTACTATGCCCATCATTTCGTTGGTTATCGCTTTTGGCGTACCCGGTGCCGTCGGTTTCTATTGGGCCTGTTCGAACGTTATTTCGGGCGGTATTCAGTCGGTAATTCAGCTCACTTACGGACCTAATGCCATGGTCGCCCGTGAGCAGTCGAAGACCATTTTAGCCCGTGCCAAGGTTGAAAGTGCTAAAATTGAACGTGTAAAGAGCAGAGAAGACATCTCTGAATAATGATCGGATCCCAAGGAGGATTTAAAATTGATATTAAGGGAAGTTATTGGCGTCGGCAGTACCGTTGAGGCTGCAATGGAAGACGCAATGAACCAGTTAGATCCCGGTCTTGAGGACAATGTCCAGACCGAGACTTTAGCCCTTCCTAAAAAGAAGATGCTCGGCATTTTCGGCGGAAGCGAAGCCAAGGTCCGTGCCTATATCGAGGTTCCGGATGAGGTTAAGAAGGTTCACAAGGAAAAGAATAAGAAGAAATCTAACAATGATAAAAAGAGCACCGCGAAAAGTGCTGAAACCAATAAAAAGAAGCCGGAAGTAAAGGCAGAAAAGCAGGAGATCAAGGAAACTGTGGGTGTTCCCGCGTCCCAGGTCGATGCGTCTTCCCCTGCCGGCAGAGCGTATGCATATCTTGCTACCATCTTAAAACAGCTTGACTGCTCCGATGTCAGCGCTACCATTTCCGAGGTTGAGGGCGGTTCCAAGATCACTCTCGAAGGAAATGACAAGCTCGGCGTGATCATCGGCCGCAGAGGTGAGACCCTTGACGCGTTGCAGTATCTTGCATCTTTAGTCGCCAATGAGCGTGGCGGAAACTATTACCGTATTGTTATCGATATCGGCAATTACCGTGAAAAGCGAGAGAACACTCTTGAAGCTTTGGCTAAGAGAACTGCAAACCAGGTGCTTCGCACCGGTCGCAGCCGCTCTTTGGAACCGATGAATCCTTATGAGAGACGTGTTATCCACACTACCGTTCAGGGTATTGAGGGCGTTTCCTCGATGTCTATCGGTGACGGTCCTTCGAGAAGGGTCGTTATCAGTCCCGAGGGCAAGCCTGTAAGACTTAACAGCGGCCGTGATAACCGTCGCGGCGGTAACGGCTCGCGCGGTGGCAACAGACCTCAGAAGTCGTCGGCAAACCATAGTGATGCTGTTGAAAATGCAAAGCCGAAGGAGACCGACGGTACCAAACTTTACGGACGTTTGGGTTAAGTTAAACGCTTCGCAGTCGGAATCAATTTAATAGAAGGCGTGACGAAGAATTCGCCGTCAGCCTGCACATTTTAAGGTTGGGGATACGGCGCTTTTGCCGTATCCTTTTTTGTGTTATTCTATATAAAGCGAGGTAATATTATGGATGTAGCGGTCGGAGATAAGCTCTTGATGAAAAAAAGCCACCCGTGTGGCTGCAACACTTTTTCGGTGTTGCGCGTGGGTATGGATTTTAAGATAAAGTGCAACGGCTGCGGTCACGAAGTTATGTTGCCGAGAGCCAAGGTTGAAAAGAATATTAAACAGATAATAAAGGAAACTGAAGATGTTTGATAAGTTGGAGGCGGTCGAACGCCGTTATGAAGAAATAGGAACCCGTATGACCGATCCGACGGTCATCGGTGACAGTAATCTCTTGATGAGCCTTATGAAGGAACATCGCGAGATCGAGCCTATCGTTGATAAGTACAGAGAATATAAAAAGGCAAAGTCGGATTTTGAGGGAGCTAAGGAAATGCTCGAAATCGGCGGACTCGATAAGGAGTTAAAGGAACTTGCCGAGGAAGAGATGCTCACCGCAAAAGCCGCTGTAGAATCGATCTCGGAAGAACTGAAGATACTGCTTTTGCCCAAAGACCCTAACGACAGCCGAAATGTCGTGGTAGAGATCAGAGGTGGAGCAGGCGGCGAGGAATCGGCACTTTTTGCCGCCAGTCTTTACAGAATGTATACTATGTATGCCGAATCCCGCCGCTGGAAAGTCGAGCTTGTCGGCGTTAATGAGACCGAGCTCGGCGGCTTTAAGGAAGTCAGCTTTATGGTCGAGGGTGAGGGTGCGTACTCAAGGCTTAAATACGAAAGCGGTGTTCACCGCGTTCAGCGTGTGCCCGAGACCGAAACTCAAGGCAGGATCCACACTTCGACCGTGACCGTTGCGGTCTTGCCCGAAGCCGAAGAGGTTGAGATCGAGATCAATCCCGCCGATCTGCAGATAGATACTTACCGTGCAGGCGGTGCAGGCGGTCAGCACGTTAACAAGACCGAATCGGCTATTCGTATCACCCACATTCCGACGGGACTTATCGTTGAATGTCAGGACGAGCGAAGCCAGTATAAGAACAAGGACAAGGCGATGAAGGTTCTGCGTTCACGCCTTTACGAGCGAATGGTTTCGGAGCAGAACGAAGCCATTGCCGGCGAGCGTAAGGCACAGGTCGGCACAGGCGACCGTTCCGAGCGTATCCGCACCTACAATTTCCCGCAGGGAAGAATGACCGACCACAGAATCGGTCTGACTCTTTATAAATTGGATCAGATAATGAACGGCGATATTGATGATATCGTCGACGCGTTGATAACATATTACCGCACCGAGATGCTTAAACAAAGCGGTGACGAGCAGTAGAAGGGAGTGGAACGAATGCTGACCGAAAGGCTTAAAGTGCTGGATTTGGAAAAAGACAGTGATAATTTAAACCGCGCTTGTGAAATTTTGAAAAACGGCGGATTGGTCGGTATTCCGACCGAAACCGTCTACGGTCTGGCGGCATCATGCTTTGACGAAGAAGCAGTTGCCAATATTTTTAAAGCCAAGGGCAGACCGCAGGATAATCCTTTGATAGTTCACATTTCCGATATGGAGATGTTGGAAGATGTTGTGAGTGAGGTGTCCGAAAAAGCACTCGAGTTGGCCGGAAAATTCTGGCCCGGTCCGCTCACAATAATAATGCCTCGCGGCGAGAAGATACCGAAAGAAGTGTCTGCAGGCCTTGAGACCGTAGCAGTCAGAATGCCGTCTCACCCTGTAGCACGCGAGTTGATCGGTCGCAGCAGGTTGCCTTTAGCGGCTCCTTCGGCCAATCTTTCGGGCTCACCCAGCCCCATAACTGCCGAACACGTACTGTCCGATCTTGATGGCAGGATAGATGCGGTCATCATTTCGGATAAATCAGAGGTCGGCGTTGAGTCGACCGTTGTTTCGCTCTGCTGTCAGCCGCCGAAGCTTTTAAGACCCGGCGGCATCACGGTTGAACAGTTAAGAGAAGTCTTGCCCGATATTGCGGTCGATAAAGCCGTTCTGGCCGAACCCGAAAAGGGTGCGACTGTGGCTTCTCCCGGTATGAAATACAAGCACTACGCACCTAAAGCCCGGGTGGTTTTGGTCGATGCCGGGTTTGAAAAATTCAAAAGTTTTGTAAATAAAAACGCTGAAGAAGGTGTTTTTGCTCTTAAATTCGAGGGTGAGGAAGGTTTTAAAGTGCCGACCGTGCTGTTTGGTCGCCGCGACGATGCCGCTTCACAAGCGGCCTTGCTTTTCGATGTTTTGCGGACTCTCGACGAAAGAGGCTGTAAGCTGTGTTTCGCAAGAGTTCCCGATTTAGAGGGCGTGGGATTGGCTGTTTACAACCGACTTATCCGTGCCGCCGCCTTCAGGGTCATAAAATTACCTAAGATAATAGGGCTTACGGGTCCTACAGGCAGCGGAAAAACGGAATTTTCGAAAATTGCCGAAAGCTTTGGTTATACAGCCATTGACTGCGACAGATCGGCGAGACTCGTAACCGAAAAGGGCAGTAAAACGCTGGAGATCTTAGCAGACTGTTTCGGTGGTGACATTATTTTGCCCGATGGCAGTTTAGACAGAAAGCTGTTGGCTAAGCGTGCATTCTCGAGCGAGGAAAACACCGAAAAGTTAAACAAGATCATGCTTCCTGCGGTGGTAGAGGTCGTCGAAGATCAGATCGCTGAATGCAGTGAGACGGGTGTTGAAAAAATTCTTCTCGATGCTCCGACGCTTTTTGAAAGCGGACTGGATTCCCGGTGCGACAGCGTGGTTGCAGTGCTTGCTCCAAAGGACTTAAGAAGAAAGCGGATCATCGAACGCGATAACTTAACCGAAGAGCAGGCCGACATAAGGCTATCGGCAGGAAAGTCAGAGGAGTTTTATAAGCAGAAGACCTCTCATATAATCGTAAATAGTGAGGATATTGAGCGGTTCAGAGCCGATATAAACGCGGTGCTTTGTAGTTTGGAGGATTAAATGAAGTCATTCAGAAGAGGTTTTAGGGTAATTGCAAGTCTTCTGATGTTGTGTATATTGGCATTTGCAGGGTATAATATTGCAATGAAGCATATCTATCCCGATGATTATATAGACCTTGCCAAACGCTACGGAGAGGAGTATAATGTTCGTTGGGAACTGGTAATGGCGGTCATAAACTGCGAGAGTAAATTCGATCCCGAGGCCGTATCCGAACGCGACGCTGTAGGATTGATGCAGTTGACCGAAGAAACATTTTCGGATATGCGAAAAAAGGTCGGCGATGATGAGTCGGTCACATTTGAGGCTTACGCTAAAGACCCCGAGACCAATATCAAATACGGAACGCGGTATCTGCAGTTTTTATTGGAATACTTTGAGGGCGATAAAATTGCCGCTGTTGCGGCTTATAATGCGGGACTCAGCAACGTCAAAAAGTGGCTGAGGGAGGACGGGAAACTGGCTATCGAAGAGATAGAATTTCCCGAAACCGCTACTTATGTCAAAAAGGTTCTCAAGGCTGAGCAACAGTATAGTGATTAAAGGAGAATTGTTATGTGTGATGTTGTAAAGGATTTGAAATCCGATCTGTTCTACGAAAAGGTAAACGGGCTTAAAAAGGACACTGTCGATTTCGGCACCGTTGATGCTTTCTGCAAGGGTTATATAGACTTCTTGGGTAAGGCCAAGACCGAAAGACTGGCTACTAAAGAGGCTATCGCTTTGGCCGAAGCCGCAGGCTTCAGAGAGTTTTCTGAGGACGAAAAATACGTAGCAGGTGATAAGATCTATTTTAACAACCGTAATAAGTCGTTAGGGCTGGTAGTTATCGGCTCGGAGCCTGTTGAAAAGGGTGTTCGCATTGCTGCGGCTCATATTGATTCTCCGAGGATCGACTTAAAACCCAATCCGCTTTATGAGGACAAAGAACTGGCTCTGTTCAAGACCCATTATTACGGAGGAATCAAGAAATACCAGTGGACGGCTATTCCGTTGGCACTGCACGGCGTGTTCTGCAAAAAGGACGGCACCACCGTTGAGGTCGCCATCGGCGAGGAACCCGATGAACCGGTATTCGTTATTACCGATCTTCTGCCGCATCTTGCTCAGGAGCAGGTCAAGCGTCCTGCAAGCGAGCTGATAAGAGGCGAGGAACTGAATGTTCTTATAGGCAGTATGCCCTTCAAGGCCGACGAAGGCAGTGAGCTTGTGAAGCTTAATATTATGAAGATATTAAACGAGAAGTACGGCATTGTAGAAGAGGATTTTCTCTCGGCTGAACTCGAATGTGTACCTGCAGGTAAGCCCCGTGACGTTGGTTTTGATCGTTCGCTTATCGGTTCCTACGGCCATGATGACCGCGTTTGTGCATATCCTTGCCTTATGGCTTCGTTTGCGGTTACAGCTCCAAAATTTACTACTGTGTCGATCCTTGCCGATAAGGAAGAGACCGGTTCGGACGGCAACACCGGTATGCAGTCGGCATTTTTGCAGTATCTTATTGAGGATCTGGCCAGAATGCAGGGCGGCAACGGTTATAGAGCACTCCGCAATTCAAAGTGTCTTTCGGCTGACGTTAATGCTGCTTTTGATCCCACGTATCCTGATGTTATGGAAAAGAGAAATGCTTCCGAGATAAACTACGGAGCAGTTATTACCAAATATACCGGCTCGCGCGGCAAGGGTGGTACATCGGACGCTTCGGCTGAGTTTGTCGGTTGGATAAGAAAGATATTAAATGAGAGAAATGTCACCTGGCAGACGGGTGAGCTCGGCAAGGTCGATCTCGGCGGCGGCGGAACGGTCGCAAAATATATTGCAAATCTGGGCGTTGACGTTGTTGATCTCGGTGTTCCCGTACTTTCGATGCACGCACCTTTTGAGGTTGTTTCAAAGTTCGACGTTTATATGACCTACCTTGCGATCAAGGCGCTTTTTGAGGCTGAATAAATATATTGAAAGACGGCGGAAACAATGCCCACACCCCGTAGGGCAGTATTTCCTTAAAAACGCGAAATTTTGGCGCAATAATGCGTTAAAACCCACCAATACGCGACAGCGTCATCGGTGGGTTTTGCCTTTCTCTAACTCAAAATTTTCGTTCTAAGGTGCTGCGCAATTTCGTAAAAATTGAAAATTTCCTGTATCTAAGCCACAAAACGCAGAAAGGCTATCGCCTTTTGAGGCTTTTGGCAATGATATGAGAAAGTTTATTCGAGAAACAAATGCTTCCCTACAAGGTGTAGGCGATCCGCCGCCTTGACTTTTTTTAAAACTGTGGTATTATATAGTGGTAATCTGCCACCGGGTAGTGAAATGTAACAGCATTCGTTTACACATCGTTAGGTCTTAGAAGATGTGTATACGGATGTTTTTTTAGTTTAGGAGAAAGTATGAGAAAGATTTTAAATTACTTTACTAAGTTTGAGTGGTCGTTGTTAGGTTCATCGCTGTTTTTAATATTGCTTTGTCAGACCTTTAGTCGCTCCGGGTTTTTGAACCTTTTGGCGTCTCTTGTCGGAGCAGTATCCTTGATCTTCAATGCAAAAGGCAATCCGATCGGTCAGGCATTGATGGTGATATTCAGCATTTTCTACGGTATTATTTCGCTCGAATGCCGATACTACGGCGAGATGATAACTTATCTTGGAATGACCGGACCTATGGCAGTTATAGCCCTTTGTTCGTGGCTCAAAAATCCGTATAGGGGGAATAAAGCAGAGGTGGCAGTCAATCGCTTAAACCTAAGTGAAACAGTGTTTTTGATTGTGCTTTCGATAATTGTTACAACGGTATTTTTCTTTATTTTAAAGGCATTTGCCACAGCTAATCTGTTGTTTAGTACCGTCTCGGTCACTACAAGTTTTATTGCGGTATACCTGACCTTCAGAAGAAGCTCGTTTTTTGCACTGGCGTACGCGGCAAATGATATTGTTTTGATAATTTTGTGGGTGTCGGCGGTGCTCAAAGATATTTCGTATCTATCGGTCGTTGTGTGTTTTTCGGTGTTTTTGGTTAACGACCTCTACGGTTTTTACAGTTGGCTTCGGATGCAAAAACGACAGACCGAAGATCGTTTGGGATCTGCTAATATCTGACAGTTTTCGATTTTTATTGACTAATCAACATAAAAAAGGTATAATATTTCATAAGAATGAATATTTTATATCTGTGATTGCCTCGTGCGACTTTAGGCAGTCATTGTTGGGGGTCTTTATGAGAAGAGACGGTAAAAGAGCTAAGAACATTGATATGGAATATGCGATAACTCCGCATATTATGCCTGAGCGTAACGATGCGCTTAATATGATCGAACTCAATATTCCGCAAAAGCCTATTCAGGAGTATCTTAACCAAAAGCGTAAAGAGGGTAAGAATATCAGTCATCTGGCGGTGTTTATTGCGGCGTATACGAGAATCGTGGGCGAGTTCCCGCTTATCAACCGCTTTATTGCTAATAAAACGGTCTATGACCGAAACGAGTTCAATGTCGGTATGGTCGTGCTCAAAAGCGGTCAGATGGATAACGGAACGATGTCGAAGGTCAATTTCGATCCCGAGGATACGATCTTTGATGTTAATGACAAGATGAATGCTTACATAGAGTCAAACCGTGATGAAAGCCAGGTCAATGCCACCGATAAGCTGGCAAAGGTCTTGCTTAGCGTTCCCGGTCTGTTGCGTTTCGGCGTTTGCGCTTTTAAGGCGCTCGATAAGTTCGGACTTTTACCGAGAATGATCATCGACGCCAGCCCGTTCCACACCAGTATGTCGATCTCTAATCTGGCAAGTATCCGTACAAATCACATTTTCCACCACATTTACAACTTCGGAACCACAGGCGTGTTTATTACCTTGGGTAACAGCCGCGAAGTTGCAAAGTATGACAAGGAAGGCAACGTGGTTTTGGAAAAGTGCATACCTTTGGGCGTTGTTATGGACGAACGCATCTGTTCAGGCAGTTATTTTGCTCTGGCTTTCAGAAAGTTCAGAAAATACCTAAATGATCCTACACTTTTAGAAGAAAAACCCGATCCTGAAAAGGTCGTGCGTTTGGTTCCTTACCGCAAGGATAAGTATCCTAAGAAGTGATCTAAAAACTCCGCAGTAATGCGGAGTTTTTTGTTTTAAAGGTAAATTGTCGAAATGGGTTGCAATTTACGGCGAGCGGTGGTACAATAATACGTTGTTTTAAGTCTGTGCATTTTTCAAGGAGAAGGTAATGACATTTCCAAAGCTTGGTATTGAAAAACATTGGTCGGTCGGTCGCTTTACGGCCGAGATACTTTCGGGGCTTACATATACACTAAGGTATCTTATAGCACTGATATTCTGGGAGCTGTTGCTAAGAACCCAGATCGGTTTCCAGGGTGCAACGGCGGTCTTTTTGCTGTTTTTACCCGCTGAAGCGATGTTTTTGTCGGTTTTTACGGGCTGGTTGAAACCAAAACTTAACCGCATCATAACCCCAATAGTGTTGCTTTTGCCCTTTGTCTTTTACGTCAGTCAGCTGATTTATTTCAGAATTTTCGGTTCTCTGTTCTCGGTCTCGATGATCGGCTTGGGTACTAACGCCGTTGAAAACTTCGGCTGGGCCTTGTGGGATACCGTGAAAGGCTCGGTCGGCTGGATACTTCTTTGCTTCCTGCCGGTGGGCGTGTCGGTTTTTGTCTCGGTTTTTGCTCCCGAAAAGGTGTTTAAAGGCAGCCGTCCTTTGCTGCATCTCAGCGCCGTGATTAAAACGGTGGTCTTATGGCTTTTGGCAGTGTTGATGTTACTGCCTTTCGGCACCGGCGACTATTCGCCTTATTACGCTTATTCTTCAAGCTATATTGATACCGACACCGCTTCCAACCGACTTGGTGTTCTGACCAACTCGGTCGTCGAATTAGGTCATTTGCTGTTTGGCGACTCAAAAAAGCAGGATATGGATTTCGTTGCTCCGTCGGTTCCCGACGGTTTCGGTTCGGGCAGTAACGCTGTTCCCAATACGCTGAGCGGAGTGGATTTTGCGACTCTTAAAAATATGACCGATGACAAGGGAAAGCAGGCTCTTTGCGATTATTTGGCTTCGGTCAGCGGAACCAATAAAAATGAGCACACGGGTCTTTTGAAGGACTATAATCTTATTTATATCTGTGCCGAATCGTTCTGCAACCTGGCTATCGAGCCGGATGTTACACCGACACTGTATAAGCTTAGCCAAGGCGGTTTTGTGCTTAACAATTACTATAATTCTTATAAGAATACCACTACTAACGGTGAGTTTTCGTTTATGACCGGTCTTTGGCCGGATGTTTCAAGAGATGCCGATTCGGGTTCTTCCAGCGGCAGTTTTGCTCAGTCGTCGAATAAGCAGATACCTTTCGCATTGGGTAATATGTTCGAAAACTCAGGGGTTAAAACTTACGCTTATCATAATTTCCGCGGATACTACTATTCGAGAGAGGATACGCACCCGAATTTAGGTTATACGACCACACGCTTTATGGGTGGAGAGAACGGTATGAAGTTTACTCACTCCTGGCCGTCTTCTGACCTTGAAATGATGGAGCAGTCGGTAGGGGATTACATAAATAATGACCGTTTCCATGCTTATTATATGACCTTCTCGGGTCACGGTCCGTATTCCGATGCCAACAATATTTGTGTCGATAATATCGATACGGTCCGCAAACTGGCCGCAGGTAAAGGATATGATGAGACTGCACTTTATTACCTTGCCGCAAACTACGAACTTGAAAAAGCGATGACCTATCTTGTCGGGCAATTAGAGGCTGCAGGCAAGCTCGACAATACTATGATCGTGCTGACAGGCGACCATTATCCGTACTATCTTAATACCGCTGCCTTCAATAACCTTGCAGGCAGGAAGGTGGAACAGAATTTTGAGAAGTACAAGTCTACCTGCATTATGTGGTGTGGTGGAATGGAGCCCGTGCAGGTGAATACTCCGTGTTGTAATATTGATATTTTGCCGACTGTCTTGAATCTTTTTGGATTTCAGTATGATTCAAGGCTTTTGCCCGGCACCGATATTTTCTCTGACAGCACGCACATGGCGATGCTCTATAATAAGAGCTTTGTCACCGATAAGGTGCGGTATAATGCTCAAACCGGCAAGGCCGAGTGGTTCTCTTCGGCCGACTCGATGACAGAGGATCAAAAGCAGGCATATCTGCAATACTTGATAGCACTTACTAAAAACCGTTATAAAATGTCTCTGGATATTATGAGCGAGGACTTTTATAAGTTTGTGTATGATAATATGACGGTGCAAGGCTAATATTAAAACCTCGGTTCCTTTAAAGGAGCCGAGGTTTTACGTTGTGATTGAATTATCTGAACCAATGTGGTATAATTTTTAAAATTGACAATCAGGAGAATATTATGAAAATTGCTGTGCTGGATGCCGGTACTTTGGGTGATGACCTCGATCTCTCACCCTTATATGAATTAGGCGAAACAAAAGAATATATGACCACTCCCGTAGAATTGATGGCCGAAAGGCTTAATGGCGCGCAGGTAGCGGTGGTCAATAAAATAAAAATGAACAGAGAAACGCTGGCGAGTGCTGATAGCCTTCGGCTTATATGCGTTGCGGCGACGGGTTACGATAATATCGATACGGAATACTGTGCCGAAAAAGGGATCGCTGTCTGCAATGTGCCAGCGTATTCGACCGACAGCGTGGCACAGTTGACGGTATCTATGGCGTTGTCGCTCGTGACACATCTTACTGAATACCGTGAGTTTGTGCACAGCGGTGAGTATAGCAGATCCAAAGCCGCTAACCGACTTGTGCCCGTTTATCACGAAATATCGGGTCTTACTTGGGGTGTTGTTGGCGGTGGCGGTATTGGCACACGCGTTGCCGAGATCGCTAAAGTGTTGGGCTGTCGGGTGCTGATATGTCGAAGGAAACCTGAAACAAGATTTGAAGCCGCCGATATTGATACTTTGTGTGAGCAGTCGGATATTATCTCGTTGCACGTGCCGTTAAGCGACGAAACACGCCACTTAATAAACGCTGAGCGACTGGACAAAATGAAAAAGACCGCGGTGCTTATCAATGTCGCACGAGGAGCCGTTACCGATGAAGAAGCGGTTGCCGAGGCTATTGAAAACGGAAAATTGGGTGGTTTGGGCGTTGATGTCTACAGCGTTGAGCCGTTTTCCGAGGATCACCCGTTTTATCGGTTGCTCGCAAGAGATAACGTCTGCCTTACTCCGCATATGGCGTGGGGTGCCTTCGAAGCCCGCAAACGATGCTTAAGCGTAATAGCCGAGAACATCAAAACCTTTTTCAGCGGAGAGAGGAAAAATAGGATAGTGTGAAAATAAATTGAATAAAAAAGCAGTGCTTATTAGATAGGCACTGCTTTTTTTATGTCTATTTTGCCCCGATATTTATTTTTGAAATTTTATTTTATCGCGGACAAGGGTTGTCCTCTTTAAACTTTATACTCTTTGCAGAAGGGGGTGAGTTATTTGGATGCGGCAATCAGAAGATACAATATTATGAAATTACTTTGCAGGCGAAGGCATGAAACAACTGCGAATTTGGCGATGGAATTCGGAGTTTCTGTTCGGACTATGCGCCGTGATATTGATTTTTTAAGTCTGACAGAACCTATATATACAAAATGCGGAAGGTTCGGCGGCGGTGTATATGTTATGGATGGTTATACCGTTGATAATATGTATTTCAAGGGATCTGAGACAAAGGTTATGGAAAAAGTGCTGGATTGTGCCGAAAAAAAGGAGGCTTGCCAACTGTCAAGCGATGAAATAACTGAACTGAAGCAGCTTGTTAAGAATTATACAAAGCCGAATGCCGTTCAAAAGAAGTGTTGAGGTGAATTATGGTTCAAATCATCCAAGATTCGCCAACAGAAAGGAAGTGAAAATATGAACAATAAGGAGCAGGAATTATTTTTAAAGCTCTGCGATTTTATAAATCCTGATGAGAAAGTGATCAACGAGCTGTTGCCGGAATTTGCAACGCCTGCAGTTTTGGGTCATTTATTCTTTAATCGTATGCAAGGAGTGGCTTATGGAGTCATAGAACAGACAGGAGCACTGGGAAAAGTGAACCGGGAGTTCAAAAATTCGCTGTATGCAGCATATCAGCAGAACATTGAAAAGAACAACAGTTTCTTACTTTGCCTTGAAATGCTGGCTGAACTTTTAAAGCCCGCAAAAGGAAAGTTTGCTATGCTCAAAGGAGCTTTATTGTGTGACTATTATCCAAAAGGATATAGAACATCAAACGATGTGGATCTCTTGGTCAGAGAAAAGGATGTAACTGTAATCGGAAATATTTTGTCTGAGGCGGGATTTGCTCAAGGTAATGTGAGAAACGGTGAGTTTAAACCGGCGACACGGCGCGAAATAGCAGAATCTAAGATGTTGAGGGGAGAGACAGTACCGTATGTAATTGAAGTGAATCTTCCTTATATGCGGTTTTTGGAGGTTGATATAAATTTCTCACTTGATTATAAAAACAGTGATGGCAGGTTGGTCGATGGTATGCTATCACGTGCTGTGGCATACAACGTGGGGGATGCAGAAATAATTTCTCTTGATAAATATGACTTTTTCATCCACTTGTGTTGCCATTTGTATAAGGAAGCAACGACCTATCCTTGGGTGAAAATGAAACGTGATATGACGCTTTATAAGTTCACGGATATTTATATGATACTAAAGAATTTCGATGATAGGGAAATTTCAGGTGTTTTTCAGAGGGCCAAGGAATTGGGATTGTCTGAAATATGTGCCTGTGTTGTCAGATGGACAGTGGAAATATTTGTGCTGGACGACCTGTTTTTAAATGAATGTGTAAATCAAAATATTGCGGGTAGTGAGGAATTGCTCAACAAAGTGGTATTGCCTGCAGAACGAAAAATTGCGGAATACAGCGAACACGACATAAAAAGGCGTTTTTTTGCTGACGACAGATCTAAACTATTAGAGGAGATAAAACAATGAAAAATTTAAAAATGAGAAAAAATACAACACCCGGTGTGTTGATTTCGTTTTGCGGACTTGATGGCTGCGGCAAAACCACGATGATAAAACTTTTAAATGAAAATTTAAAGGGTGATTTCGATGTGATGCTTACAAAACAGCCGACGGATTTCGTTCGCAAGTCGGACATTTTCAGAACATATATGGATAGCCCTGATCATGATGCTTATGATTATCGCAGTTTGTCGTTGCTTGCTGCAAGTGACAGGGTGCAACATGTTAATAAGTTCATATTGCCCGAACTCGAAAAGGGCAGGACCGTTATTACCGATCGATACTACTACTCGTGCCTGGCTAATTTGAGGGCAAGAGGTTATACAGGTGACAAGTGGATATACGAAATATCAAGGTCTGTTGTCAAGCCGGATATTGCTTTTTTTCTTGATGTTCCGGTCGAAGTCTCGGTGTCGAGGGTAAGAAGTCGTAAGGACGAAAAAGATCGTTTTATTGATATGGATCTGCAGTATAAACTTAAAAAAGAGTATGTTGATATATGTCACGCCAACGGAGGAATACTGATTTCATCTGATACGTCGGTTGAAGATACATATGAAAAAGTAATTGCAGAGATCAGGCGGTTTTCGGGGGGGTTGTAAATGAGCGTAGATAAACAAGTGTACTGTATCCTTAGTGAGTTGAGCGGAATGGAAAGTTTTGACAAATCAAGTTCCTTACGCGGTAATCTTGTCTTGGATAGTTTGATGATGGTGACCTTGATATTGGAGCTTGAGGATAGGTTTAATATACAACTTGACGAGTCCGATATGAACCCGTTTGAGTTAGTGACCGTAGATGATGTGCTGAAATTGGCAGAAAGGTATTGTGTGGGATGAAGTGAAAGATTTTGTTGAATTGCCGATCTGTGAACCGATTTATAGCACATACCACTTTCAGGGTGCCGCAGGTGCTATATTAGTGAAGAATCCGACCGTGAGAAATTGGTATTTGAACGAAGTTATGATACTGCAGTGCAACCGGAAATTCTTAAACGGGTACACAACACCGGAAATTAATATAGTGAGCTCGTATTTGCATGAAAATCCATATATCTTAAGACAAGCGTATCCCACACGATTTATAAAAGGACATCTTAATGCAGTAATAAAAAATATGCTGGATGAGGGGTATTATGTTTTGTACATAGGTATTGACGATTATTACATAAAGGGGAAAAGTTGGTACAAGAAGCGTCATTTTGATCACGATGGACTGATCTGTGGTTACGATCAAAAGGATAAAACTTTCAGCATCTTTGCATATGACGAAAATTGGATCTATAAAAAATTCAAAACACCGCAAAAGTGCCTTGAACAAGGCAGGAGATCAACTTTTAAACGGAGTTATAATGGGCGAATAGCGGCGCTGAGCGTTAAGCCCGATCCGGTGGATCTAAATCCTGAATTGATTTGCAAGAAATTAAGGGAGTACCTGGACTCATCTTTGGGCAAGTACCCGACTTATACTGATGATGTTGCATACGGAATAGTAGTACACGATTATATAGCCATGTATCTTGACAAACTTTATGACGGAAGTATTCCTCATAGTCGTATGGACTGGAGAGTTTTCCGACTGATCTGGGAACACAAAAGGGTCATGTTCGAACGATTAAGAGCCGTGGAGGAAGTGCTGGGATTGCCGCACGATCTTAGTGAGAGTTATTTTTCGCTTGTCAAAGACGCTGATCATATGCGTATGCTTTACGCTGCTTATCATATAAAGGAGCGAAAAACAACACTTACAGCAATTAAAAAAAGATTATTGAGACTTAAAAATCAGGAAAAGAAAATTTTGCAGCGATTTGTTGAAACAGTTGAAAAGGAGTTGGGGAAATGACACTTTGGGAATTTCTGCTCAGCAGGACAGAAAAGTATTTTGATGTGATCGTGTCGGAAGGTGAGAGAAAATTTAAAGTTCGAGAATTTCTATTTCTTGCCGAAAAATTTGGAAAACAATTGCGAGGACAAGCGTGTTGTGCTGTAAATTGCGAATCCGAGTTAAATAACGCACTGGCTCTGTTGGCGTGTTTTTCTGCAGGCGTTACGGCTGTTCCGTTATCTCATAGGTACGGAAAAGCACATTGCTGTAAAATATTGGAGAGTATTAGTCCGACCTGTATTGTTACCGATGTTGGCGTCAAGTTGCAAATAAATGAATTGGCAAATCCAAGATACATTTCTCCGACATTTAAACCCGCAATAATAATGTGCACTTCGGGCACTACCGGCCGTCCGAAAGGTGCCATGCTTAGTGAGCAGAATATTATGGCTAACATTTCAGACATTGAAAAGTATTTTATTATTGATAAAACCGATTCGATTTTAATATCCAGGCCGTTGTACCATTGCGCGGTACTTACCGGAGAGTTTCTTGTTTCGCTTATTAATGGTGTCCATATCGAGTTCTTGTCGGGTGCTTTTAATCCATTGCATGTAGTCCGATGCCTGAAAGATCATAAGATAACGGTTTTTTGCGGAACACCTACTCTATTGAGTATCCTATCAAAATATGCTAAAAAGAGTGCGGATCTGTCGCTCAGACACATTGTTGTAAGCGGCGAGTGTATGAGCCGTGAAACCGGTCTTTTGATAGCCGAGGGTTTTAGTAAAGCCAAAATATATCATGTTTATGGGTTGACAGAAGCGTGTCCCAGAGTGAGTTTTATGCCGCCCGAGTGTTTTACTCAAGCACCCGATCGTGTGGGTGTGCCTTTGGCATCGGTCAGTATAAAAGTTCTTGATGACAGAGGCAGACCGGTGAAAAAGGGGCAGAGAGGTGTTTTGTGGGTACACGGAGATAATGTTATGGGCGGTTATTACAATGAGCCTGATTTAACAGATAAGGTTCTGAAAAACGGTTGGTTGTGTACAAAAGATATTGCGTCTATTGATCACAATGGTTGGTTAAAGATACACGGTAGAAGTGACGATATGATAATCAGAGCCGGAATGAATATATATCCACAGGAAATAGAGGCCGAGTTAAAAAAGGATCCCAGGACAAACGAAGTTGTGGTTTACGGCATACACGATGATAAATTCGGCGTTTTTATCGGAATGGATATAAGCGGCGATTATAAAAATTCAGATGAGGTACATAAATTGTGTGTAAGTGTCCTGCCGGATTTTCAGGTCCCGTCGGTTATCAATGTTGTGTCAGAAATAGAGAAAAACGGTTCGGGAAAGGTCGTGAGGGCGAGAGTAAATGCTGGAATATGAAAAGAAGTTTTTACTCCAAAGATCGGAGTATGAATGTTTGAAAAATCATAAATTCTGTAAAGGAAATGCAGTGCGTCAGATCAATTATTATTATGATACAGAGGATTTTGACTATGATTACAAGGGAATTACCTGCAGGATTCGTGAAAAAAATGGGCAGTTTGTCGCCACTGTGAAGGAACACAAAACCGGTGGCTCGGATTGCAGTATTGAGAGATCACGCTTTGTGAACAATGAAGCGGATACGGTCTTATTTCGCGGTATGGGGGTAACTTTTCAGGGGAAATTGGTGACTGATCGAATTGTTACTGAGCCTGTCAACGGTGTTAAAGTAATGCTTGATCACAATATTTACCTGGAAACAGAGGATTTTGAGTTGGAAATAGAATATGAACCCGACAAAGAGCATGAGGCGACTGAAGTGGAGGGCATATTGGCGCGCCATTTGGGATTTGATCCAAAAACTCACGGAATCGGATTTCTCTGGGATAAAATAGGACGCGTGTCTAATAAGTCGCACCGTTTCTTTAGTCACTATAGAGAATTAAAAGCAATCAGGAGGTAAAAATGAATTCAATTATTAAAGAGATACAGAAATTACGCAGAGACAAACCGTATACTATTGATCTCAAAAACAGCAATAGGTATAAGTTGGTCGTCAATGAAGGGGATGGAACTAAAACCGCCTATTGCTTCAGCTCACCTGTTTACAGTAAAAAAACGGGTAAGCTTGCGGACATTAAATTCATGTGCGATACAAACGCAGCTTGTTACGACGGTACCGATTGTCGAGTGTTGCTGTGCGATAGTATTTCATTTGAAAGTCCTGAGGGAGTATGCGGTCTGGTGCTTCCAAATACTGTTTCGCACATCTGTGAAAGTGCAGTGCTTTATGGAAATGTCGAGGTTACACCAACACTTAACGGCCTGGCTTTTAAGGTTCCGTGCGGTGTGAGTGGCATGTATTCACTTGTCGTAACTACGGTGCAGCCCGATATGTCGATAAGGGCAAATGATAAGGTGTTTTCATTAATGCTTAGTCACTTCAAACCACTTATGTCATTGTCGTGTATCGGCACGGCCGACTCAACAGGTGCGATCGTTGCACCGTGTGTGCTGGAGCATAAAGTCATTAATAAACGCCAGTATTGTGTAACGGTAAAATCGGTTGGTAAAGATGGGAAATACATGATTTTTGAGGCAAATATGCACCAACCAAAGTTATTTCAGGATACAACCGTTGAGAGTAATAACCCTAAAACCAACAACGCGTTCGGCACAACTGCGTTTATCGGAAATACCGATACTTACGGCGAGCAGTGGCTGTATTCCCGTCCGGAGCTCGCGTTGATTTCGGAATTGTTCTATGAGTCTATCAACAGTGTTGTGATGCACATTCCTCAACTTAATAAAGCAGAGGTTCCGCTCTCGGCTTACGGTGTTGCTAATAGATTCTGCAGTTTCGGCTCTAACTGGGAGAATAAGATTTCTTCAAAGGGAGAAATTGCAGAGCCGAATTTATCGGCGGGATATTACAGTGTCGATGTTACCGAATTGATGACAAGAAAGGGTACAAAGCATCTTGACATTACCGAGGGACTTATTATCCGACCGCAGAAGAGGGATGCTGAATTTGCCACGATCGCGACGGGTGACGGATGCTATGCTATGCAGATCTTAGAGATCAATTATAATTAAAGGTTTAATGAGTTTATACTTTATAAAATCAAGGACCATCTTATCTGGATAAGACGGTCCTTGACTTTCTGTTTATTATTTTAAAATGTAGTATTTATTTTCCAAATCGGCCATACCCTGTCCTCATTGAAGATTATATTGTACTTGCAGCTGCAGAAAAAATATAAAAAAAGGAGAAAAAATAAAATGAAAGTAAGATCTATAAGTGTTTGGCCTAAAACACTTACAATGGAAACAAAAAGTTATTATTCCGATGCCAGTGTGGAGTTTTCTCCTCCCATCTTTGTTGATGACACAGAAGTCGTGTGGAGTAGTAACGATGAGTCGGTTGTCACGGTAGACCCCGATACGGGGATTATGTTTGCTGAGGATAACGGCTTCGCTACAGTAACTGTCGCTTTGAAATCCGACCATACCATTTTCGATACAATTAGTGTGACTGTTGAGAACCCGCCGATCACTTCAATAACACTAAATCCCACATCTGTGACCCTTAAAGAGGGAGAAAAGGCACATCTCACGGCTACTATTGTGCCTAGTTATTCACAAGAAGATACGATTTGGTTCAGCAGCAATACAAATGTTGCGAGGATCAATGGGGGCGATATTAATGCCATTTCGTGCGGTCGTGCAACAATAATAGTTATGTCGGCAAAAGACAGTAATGTAAAAGCGGTTTGTGAGGTTACAGTTGAACCTATTTTGGTCTCATCTGTATCCGTAACACCAAAAACACTTGTTATGAAGGTTGGTGAAAAGAAACCGATTAGTGCAACCGTATTGCCCGAAAATGCAACGGAAAAGACTGTTACATGGTCTGTTATGAGCTCTGATTCCGAAACGGTTGATGTGGAAAGTAACGGGTGTGTTTGTGCAATGGGAGTTGGTCACGCAATTGTTACAGCAACAACGACCGGTATAGCAGAAGATGGCAAAAGAAAAGGTGACAGTTGTGATGTGTATGTCGTTGAAACGCTTCCGGAAAAGTTGACGATAGAACCTGCAAGTTGTTCTGTTGCGGTGGGTATGTCGACACAGTTGAGTGCCACAGTATTGCCGGAAACTACGACGTATGATAGTGTGTTTTGGGAGTGTGAATCGAAGTATAAATCGATTATTGACGTAGATAGAAATACCGGTCTGGTGACCGGTAAAGCAATCGGAACAGCGGTGGCTAAGGCGTATGTTGGACTGACACCTTCTGTGTATAGCACGTGTGTTATTAATGTCACACCTTATGTCGCTGTGTCTAATATTGAGTTCTGCCCTGAAAAGATGACGATGTTTGTTGGCGAGACTGCGAACCTATCGCCACTTGTTTACCCGTCTAACGCATCCGATCAGTCAATAGTTTGGTCGAGCTATGATTCGACAATAGTTTCGGTTGATGAGTCAGGTAAAATCACAGCCAAAAAGGGAGGAACCTCTGTTATTACAGCTCGTACAGTGAACGGTAAGGAAGCTTCTGTTGAGGTTACGGTGTATATCGATACTGTAACAATTAAGCCGGATGGCGATCATAAACTTAATACTAAGGTTGTTTTTAATTCTTCGGGAAAAGTCTGGTATTGTATAAATAAGGATATGATATACGATGAGCAAAATATGAATGATACGTCGCTTATCAGGCGTAGTGCGCGTAATTTATACGTGGATCCTGATGCATCGGACGGAACGGCTGATTCGACTTTGCGAGTGTGGAATGCAGATGAGATCAAGTTGTTGTATGCTATTGATCCGTGTGGAGTTTCTAAGTATATTCAAGATTATGCTGCTAAAGAGATTCACGGCTTGGAAGATTCAATATTGCATAAAGACAAGATGTTTCGTTTATTATTTGGTCGCGAACCAAGGTATTTTGAGGTGAACTACAGTGAAGAGTGGAGGATTACGACGGACAAAAGTAATTTACAAGAAGTCTTGTCAGAATCAGAGTACTATTTTGGATTTCATCCTGTATTTAATACACTGCGTCAAGAAATTGCATGGAAAGAATTTCTTCTTGCAGTCGTGTGTTTCGCAATACGTGACGAAAGTATAGTAGGACTAATTGCAGAGAATATGTTAGAAACAAGGTTTGTTTGGCATAAGATTTCTCTGCTTTGTGAAGATGGAGCATATGATGCGGCTGTTGAGGAGGCTTGTTCGTATGCAACGGGTGGAGTGGCAGGTACTATTGTGGATGACATGAATATTTTGCCTGGTTATGTATTCGAAATTATAAATTTAGTACAATCTTTTGTGGAATTAATAAACAGTTTGCTACCTGTTGCCGTATATCATTGCGCTACAATGGATTATGTGCTTAAAAATACGGCATATGAAATAATTGTGGAATTATCTGGTGGGGAAAATTTCGATTTGAAGACTATTCATGATGCTCTAAATCAATATATATAAAAATATACTTTTATTGAAAGTAAAATGTCTTACTGTCTTTTGGTTAATAAAGGATGTTTTTAATGTTTATTGTTGCTGTGCAATTCAAACATCTTTTTGTTATACACGCACAGTATACGTTTGCCCACAGTGATTAAATAAAAATTATCTCCTACTAATGATGAGTTTAATAATTGGCGACCGTCCATTCGGTAGTTTTCAGACCACTTATAATATTGTTGCAGTTGCCATCCGACATTAAAAAAGCCTTTGGTAAATCTTAAATAAAGAGTGTAAATTTTATGGTCAAAAGGCCATCCGTATCGGTTGCGTGTTATTTCTCTTAATTCGTCTTCCTTGATCGTGAAATTTTTGGAGTGGGCGAAGTAGCAATAGCATAAATATATTGTCATTCCGATTGTAAGTGCGAGTGGTATGACTGTCAGTATATAGCTTAAGGTGTTCCAAAACCCACTGTGTTCTGTGAGAAGTCGATATGCATCAGTGGTTAAATAAGTTGTTCCAGCGATAACTAAAGGCATTGGTAATATTTTTTTAAAATATAATCGCTTAATGTCTGTTTCTATGTTTTTGCGTGTTACTACTTCTTTGTATTTGTAATCCATAATTACACCCTTTCTTGAAAGTGCTACAATAAGTAATGCGATGCTCTGCACTGTAAGTATACAGTATAGTATTAAAAAAAGCAATAAGTATCAACGAATAAAAATAGCAAAACGCCAAAATTTGCCAAATTTAGGCAAAACAGGTGGTTTGCGTAAAGCTTATGAAGGAATCAGTTGCTTTTTATCGGTCGGCTATTGCCGACCGTTTTTTTTATTTTTATTTGAATTTTATTTTTAACCTTGCCGTTAGTTGACCGATTTGAGGTTTATATTGTGTTTGCAGTTGCAAAAAAACAGAAAGGGAAACACAATATGAACAATAATACTATCGATGCAAACAATACTGTTTCAGCATCGGAAAACAATGAAAAAACTATTACTATGATCGATGAGTCGCAGGTAGTTGTAAACACCTCTTCTCAGGTCAGCACTTACAGTTGGGTGGACGGCAATATGAGCGACGGCACCACCCATACCGTTGGAACGAGTTTGGCGTGCTCTGAAGGCACTTCGCAGTCTTGCGAAAATAGAATGTATATCGCTATGGATATGCCGTCTTTGCCTAAAAATCCGAGAATTAAAAAGGCCGTGCTCAGTATGTTCCAGGAGTCCGGTGTTAACGATCCCAATAATATTCCGAAATTCGGCCTGTATTATATTACAGGCGATATCGTTACAGGTGAGTGCACACCCGGCGGCACATGCGCTTTGATCGATTATGATTGGATGAAAGCAGATGACGAGAACGGCGAGCTGGTCGGCTATGAATTTGACATCACCGCTCTGGCCGACAAAGTCGATATTGCCTCATGTAGTGACGTTAATTTTATGATTAAGGTGCTTGATGAAGACTTACAGAAAGAGAATGCTGTTACATTTTTTGGCAGCACTTCTGCTCATAAGCCTACCCTTAGCATTACATACGAACTCAATCATGGCATGAACTCTTCTTATAGAACGCATACCCATGAATTGGGTCGTTTCGGTCAGGGAAGCGTTGATCTCCAGTGCGGCAATCTGATGTTTGAGTTTGATGACTTTACCTGGGCGGGTAATCGTATGCCTGTTACTATTAAGCATTTTTATAATAGTGCACTCAGTGAATGCGACTACACGGCTAACGATGACGCGGGACTCCATATTGCAGATTTCAGCAATATGAAGCTCGGTCTTGGCTGGAAGCTCAATCTTATGCAGAGCATGGTCGCCAAAGCCTTTGTGCATAACGGCGAGGCACTTGAGGGCTTTGTATTTACTGATGAAAACGGCGGCGAGACTTACTTTAAGCAGAGCGAAAAAACCGCCGAGGATTCTGATTTACAGGAATACAATCTTTTTGAGGGCGTGGTTGACAGCGAGTTGCTTTATGATCCTCAGAAAAAGACCATTACAGGCGGCAGCGAGGAATACCTGTTCGATGCAGAAGGTCGACTTGTAAAGGTTACCGATGAATACGGCAACACAAGAGTTATCACCTATTCTAACGGCAGAATTACCTCAGTGACTGACGGTGTCGGCAGAAGCTTCGTATTTACTTACGACGCATCGGGCTATCTCGAATCTATTATTGCACCCGACGGCACAGCGGTTTCTTATTCTTATACTGTAACAGGCGTGTTGGAAAAAGTAACCTTCCCTGACGGACGCAAGGCGGTAATTACTACTTTCGATAAGAAGCCGCATACTATCCAGTTAACCGATAGCAACGGCAATGCCGAATACGGAGTGACATATACGTTCTTTGGCGACAAGGTGACACGAATTATTGATTGCGGCTTTGAGGACGGGCTCTGCCATTACGGTGCAAGCTCATCATATACCTATTCGTTGGCTTCTAATCAGACGGTCGTACGTACTCTTGAGCCTACGGATTCCGATGTTGGTGAAAACGAGGGCAATGTCATCACAACAACCTATATTTTCGATGATGACGGAAATGTAGTCAGCGAGTATGCATACACAGAGGCTACCGGCAATGTTGTCGTCGAGAGTGGTTCGAGTGGTATCAATCCGTATGCGGCCAATAACGGAGCAGGTGTTGTAAGTAACATCAACAACCTGCTGCTTAATCACGAATTTAAAGATCTTGACAATTGGAATGTTATGGCGGATGATCTTGACGAGGTGTATGTAACAGACGATGATTGTGAGTGGTGTGCACAGCATGGCAGAAACTCTATTTATCTGTTCAATTACAAACGTGAAAACACCGCAAGCGGCGTTTATCAGCAGACGTGTGAGCTGCCTGTCGGCCACTATACTTTCTCAGCTTATGTTCGTGTTTCGCGAACCCTTGTCGGAGCCGAAGGAGCTAAATCAGGTGCATATATCCGCGTGGTTTCCGCCGACGGTACTGTGCTGACACAGAGTGAATATATTACAAAGAGCGACTCTGAGCACGTGAGACTTGCGGTGCCGTTTGAGCTTACAACAGCACAGAGCGTCAGGGTTGAGATCCTGGCTGACGGTCAGGGCGGTGTGTACATTAATGCTCCGCAGCTCGAAAACAATCCGTTTGCAAATGATTATAATATGCTTGAAAACGGTAATTTTGAACACGGCACAGCCGGTTGGACTGCACCGGAGTCCTCTATCGGTATTTTCGAAAGCCCGATTTGCTTTAATATGAGTAAATCTCTCGGTATGAACGGCAACGGTGCAGGTGAATGTAACGCATATCAGGATATATATGTAAAAGCTGAGCGTTCTACCCGTGAGACCTTTACACTTTCGGGTTGGGCAAAGGGCTACGCTATGCCTAAGAGAACTCGCACTAATTCGCCGACACCTGATTACAAGTTCCGACTTCACGCTACAATTTATTATAACGACAGCTATTATATTGATGACAGTGTCGAGCATTATTATGCTGATTTCTGCCCGGGTACTGATGAATGGCAGATGGCGTCGGTTCAGTTCGCTAAGGAGAAATACCGCGTTGTTGAAAAGGTTCGCGTTTGCTGTGAATATGACGGCGGCTACGGCCCTGTTTATTTTGATGACATTCAGCTGGTAAGAAACAGCCTTGAAAGAGGTCTTGATGCAAGCGATTTTGTTGCCGCGTCTGATGTTACAGATGCTGCGGCCACTTCAACTGAACAGACTAAGATCGAGTTTGAAGACTTGATGGACGCTTTCGGTAATACTCTTACCGAGACCACTTTCCGTGACGGCGAGTTTGGTACTATCTACCGTTCGTTTGGCTTCACACCTGAAAAGGATGAAAACGGCAATGAAAATACTAACGTCGGCAATGACCTTGTCCGTGAAACCGACGCAATGGGCAATATTATCGAGTATACCGTCGATGAAACGACCTCTCGAAACGAGGTGGTAACTGACCGTTGCGGTAATAAGACCGCTTATGAGTACGATGCCGAAGGCAGAACTACTAAGGTCACAAGTAAAAATGCTGATGATTACGAGATCGCCAATGTGTCGTATGCTTACGATGCCTTTGATAACCTCACCGAGATCGTTCGCGGTGACGGTATGAAGTATGCACTTAAGTATAATAAGTTCCACAACCTTGAGGCTATCGGTATCAACGGTAAGACCGACGGTGACCTCGTTACTTACACTTACAAGAACGGCAATGGCCGTCTCAAACAGATGACCTATGCCAACGGCCATATCATGAAGGCAACCTATAACGATTTCGGTCAGCTTGTTGCCGAAAAGTGGTACTCCGAATCGGCTTGTCAGAATCTCGTTGCTCACTATAAATATGTCTACGATGGTCAGGGAAATATCCGCAGATCTATTGACATTTTAAATGCAATCGAGTATACTTATATGTATGAGGATGGCAAAATTTGCCGTGCAACTGAGAGCACTATCACCATCGGTGATAATGAAATGGTTACCGGTAAGACCGTTGTCAACGCTATTCGTTATAGTTATGACAGCGAGGGCAACCTCACTAAAAAGCGTATCATTGCGGCAGACGGTGAGGAGCAGGTCATTTGCTATGAAAAGGCTGAAAATGACTCTCAGGTAGTTAAATTCACCGCGGGCGGAAAGACTGTCACCAGTCACTCCAAGACCGACAGTTTCGGCCGAAAAGAGTTTGACGAACTCCAGCTCGGCACAGGATTTGTTTCCCGTCAGTTCACCTATTATGCCGGCGAAGTTACCGATGAGCATAAAGAAGGCGAGAAACTCAAATCTACCCCGACTACCCAGCTTGTAAGTCAGATCATTCTGTCTGACGGTATGACATTGTCATACGCTTATGATGAAGAGGAACGAATTGTTTCTGTTACCGAAAAGGGTAACGGTATTGATAATACTGTTTCGTATGCTTATGATGCACTGGGTCAGTTGACTGCTGAACTTATCAACGGTGTGCCGGTCAACCTTATGACCTATGACAACTACGGTAATATTCTTTCTAAGAACGGTGTTGCATATACCTACGGTGACACTGTTTGGAAAGACCGACTTACCGCTGTTGGTGATAAGGCTATTATCTACGACGCACAGGGTAATCCGATTTCCTACCTCGGTCACTCGTTGGCTTGGGAAAAGGGCAGACAGCTCAAGTATTTTGATTGCAACACCTACACATATAATGCAAACGGTATTAGAACAAGCAAGACAGTGAATGGCGTTAAACACGAATATGTGCTTGACGGTACCAAAATTCTTCGTGAAACTTGGGAAGATAACACTATTATTCCTCTCTACGATAATGAGGAGAGTGTCTGCGGTATTATCTATAACGACGTACCGTACTATTTCCACAAGAATCTGCAGGGCGATATTATTTCTATCGTTGATGCGAACGGCGATTTTGTCGCAAGATACTCCTACGATGCGTGGGGTGTTTGCAGTATCGCTGATGCAAATACTGTAGAAAATTACAACATTGCCACCATCAACCCGTTCAGATACCGTGGATACTACTATGATGCCGAGATCGGCATGTACTATCTCCAGTCACGTTACTACGACCCCGCAGTTGGCAGATTTATTAATGCGGATGAAGTTGAGATGATGATCGCAAGTGAGGAAATAATAGTATTAAATTTGTTTGCATATTGTGAAAACGATGTGGTAAATAATACGGATATTGTTGGTTTTATTAGCTTGAAATCTGCGGTTAGATCTCTTGTGTCCGAAATAATAAAGATAAGTGGAAAACTTGGAGAATATTTACTAAAAACGTTTGGAATGAGTAAGCGTCAATACACTCATAAATTAAGGTATAATAATGCCAATGGGTTAATGATATTTGTTAACGAAAATAAGGCAAAAATGAAGCGCTTTGTAAACGCATTTGGTGCTGTCGGCACTGTGCTTGAGATTTTCGATATTGTCGCAACTGGCTTTAATACTCTTTGGAGAAGTATTTCCTATAGTAATTTCGTACAAATTGCAGAATTGATTTTGTATGCCATAAAATTAACATTGAGTAAGGGTTTAAGTAAGCTTATTGCATGGATTATTAGCAAAGTCTCTTGGTTGCTTTGGTGGGCAAAATTCTTAATAGAGACTGCGTTAGATTATTTGTTTAGCTATCTGTTGAGTGGAATTATTTCTTTGCTTTCACAGTTTGTGTATTATCTTGACAGAAATAATTTGAGTCTTGGTGCAGCATTTAAAGCACTCTTTAAATCTGTTAAAGCCAGAATTTAATGTTTGAATATCTATGGGTGATTAGAGTGAATAAAGTTTTTATCGTCGAAACATATGAGGAAGTAGCGGGGATTATAGACATTGCCTTTAATGATTATCTTAATAGTTTTAATGGCTATTTTGAAAAATTTAATGATGAAAACATTCAGTTAGCTATTAAGCGGTGCTATTTTTATAATCGTAGATTTGTAACAGCAAGCAGAAAGAATGGGGCCGTTGCATTTTTTAGAGTTCAAGTTTTCCCTAAGAATTTATCGTTCAATCAAGCTAAAAAGAATTTTTTGGCAAAAGAGTTTTTTTCTCATAAAATTGCTGAGTTTCAACGAATGAAATCTTCATATCGGGTGGAGGTTTATCCAGCAAATGATAGGCATTTGCGTGTTTTTCTGGAAAATATTTTGCTTAAGGTTTCTAAGGCAAATAAAAGGGGTAGATCATCTGTAATTGCACTTAAAGAAAGTTTAGGGGATGTTTTTAGGTCGTTTGTTTTCATGCATAGGTATCGAACGGAAGTGAAAACGACTTTTCGGGGATTCAATCTACATTGGATAATACTTATCATTGCAGTTTTATTAACAATACTTAGCGTTGAGTCATATTACAGGTTGATAATATTAAATGGTTAATATTGTGTTTTTTTATTTATAAAAATTACTACCGCTATGTTTGCAAATTATCAGTTTTGTTTCTATTTGTAAACAGAATTTTAGTGACGGATGATATGGGATAAAACTAATTTTCATTTAATCAATTATTTTCTCCTTTTTCGACTTTATTATTAGGGATAGCGGTTGGTGCAAACCGACCGCTATTTCTTATTTGTAAATTGACATTTGGCTTAAAATCAAGTATACTTAAATTGTGGTTTAGGTGGATAAACTTAATTTACCGCGGTTGGTAATAACACTATTGCTTACGACGCACAGGGTAACCCGATATCCTATCTCGGTCACTCGTTGGCTTGGGAAAAGGGCAGACAGCTCAAGTATTTTGATTGCAATACCTACACCTATAACGCTGAGGGTATCAGAACTTCGAAAACCGTTAACGGTGTAAAGCACACTTATATTCTTGACGGCACCAAGATTCTTCGTGAAACTTGGGGAGAGAATACTATTATTCCTCTCTACGACAATGAGGAAAGTGTCTGCGGTATTATCTACAACGGTACACCGTACTATTTCCACAAGAACTTGCAGGGCGATATTATTTCTATCGTTGATGCGAACGGTGATTTTGTTGCAAGATACTCCTACGATGCTTGGGGTGTTTGCAGTGTCGCTGATGCAAACACTGTAGAAAATTACAACATCGCCACCATTAACCCGTTCAGATACCGTGGTTACTACTACGATACCGAGATCGGTATGTACTATCTCCAGTCACGTTATTATGACCCTGCAGTTGGTAGGTTTGTTAATGCGGATGATACACAAATGGTGAGTACATCGTCACAAAGACATTGTAATTTGTATATTTATTGTAATAATGATCCAGTGAATGATACGGATTTTTCTGGTAATATTGGTTGGTCAACTGTTTTCAAGGTTTTAGAGTATATTTTTGACTTTTTTGTGAAAATAGCACAAAGTGCCGCAAGTATGTCTAGACAAATGTCCGATGTAATTAATTCAATTAAACGAGCAAAAAGCTTAGGCGCAAGCAGAGAATGGATTAACACTCTAAGGAAAAAGAAAAAAGATTTGGTAAGTCCTAGGGCACTAGGGGCTGGTAAAATCCAGGCAGTTGCAACTGCTTTGGGCTTATTTGTGACAATTTTTCCGTATTTATCATATATCAAGAAGTTGGCCGATGGCGTGTTTCTTTTGGCGGAATTTTTAGTCGACATTATAGTGGAGATTTTGGGGATCGCAGGAAACGCCTTAGTCTCACTTATCTGTAAATTCATTCCATTTGCGGGATTCCTTTTGGGATGGGCATTAGGCATCGTTGTTGATATGGTGATGCGACAAGTGTTTAATTGTCATAGAATAAATAACATTAAACGCATTTACGCAAATAGGGTTAAGTCAAGTAATAGTTGGAAAAAATGGATTCGTGATTTGGGTTACAGTATACGGTGTAGTTTTTAGTGAAAACTTTTTAAGGAGAAAGCAAATTGAAATATTTGGAGGAATATATTTTTTTGCAAAGAGACTTATATATATATTTCTACATTTTTATTATAGGTGTATTGTTAATAATTATGTCAGTAGCAATATTGTCTATAGAGGAAAGGTTTAATCGGCTTACGGTTGAACTTTGTGTTAAATTACATGTGTTTACTATTTCAGTTTTGGTTTCTTTGTGGATTTTTAATCTGTTCTATTTACACATTGCGATTTTGATTTGGATTGTTGGCTATTTAGTCCTAACATTCCTTATGAAACGGTATTATATTGTTTTATGGTGGATTAAAATAGCAAAAAAAAATCGTTTGACGCTTTCTAGACATGAATTAGAATTGTTTCAAACAATTTGTCGATCAGTTCACTTTTCATCAAAAAATTTATTTAAAGGGATTAATGAAATAAGACATAAAACGATATATATAGCGGAAAGTGTGGCAGATGTTATTGAGAAAAAATCTCTGAAACACCCGTTGTTTCCAATATCGACATATGTTATTGGAATAGTTGTCCCGGCAATAAATGCGTTTGTATTTGAAAGACAATATTCTCACACAAACTGTGAGCTATTGGTCTTAATTGAAAATTATATTCCTTTAGTGGCTGTGTTATTTGTCATTTATCCAATTGCGTATTATTTAACAGTTAATAACGAAGTGCATTCGTTGTATGGATGCAAAACAATCTTTAAAGTCATTTATATTAGTTTTGCCATAGTTCTTCTTGCAATATTAACTGGTATTTCTATAGGTTAAAGTAATACAGGAACACGGGGGATGGCTCTGTGTGTTGAAGTTCTCCGTAAAACCAATATTTACTTCATTTAATATTTTCTCCTTTTTCGACTTTATTATTAAGGATAGCGGTTGGTGCAAACCGACCGCTATTTCTTATTTGTAAATTGACATTTGGCTTAAAATCAAGTATACTTAAATTGTGGTTTAGGTGGATAAACTTAATTCACCGCGGTTGGTAATAACACTATTGCTTACGACGCACAGGGAAATCCCGTGTCCTACCTCGGTCACACTCTGACCTGGGAAAAGGGCAGACAACTGAAATCGTTCGATAACATTCAGTTTGCTTATAATGCAAATGGTATCAGAACAAGCAAGACCGTAAATGGCATTAAACACGAATATGTGCTTGACGGTACCAAAATTCTTCGTGAAACTTGGGGCGGAAATACAGTTATTCCGTTGTATGACAGTGAAGATAGTGTTTGCGGTATTGTTTACAACGATATGCCGTACTATTTCCAGAAGAACCTGCAGGGAGACGTCATTGCGCTCTTTGATAGGAACGCGAACGTGGTTGCCAAATATTCCTACGATGCGTGGGGTGTTTGCACAGTAACACAGGATACTTCCGGTCGTTCTATCGCCACAATCAACCCGTTCAGATACCGCGGTTACTATTACGATGCAGAGATTGGTATGTACTATCTCCAGTCGCGCTACTATGATCCTGAGATCGGTCGGTTTATTAATGCGGATGAAGTGGTATACATTGGAATTGCTACCACCATTTTAGGATACAATATTTTCAACTATTGTTACAATGATGCACCGAATTTAAGCGATCCAACAGGATATTATACCGGGGCATTGGTTTTGTCGAATACCTTGATGGCATCTTTAAGCAGTGCTCTTCCTGGAATTATGACTGGTATTAGTGCATCTTTGGCAAGCGTTAAAGCGGCTATTGCGACTTCATGGTTTATTCCTGTATGTGTTGCCGCTGCTGCTATTGCGATTATTGGAATTGTATATGTGGTTGATCGTGTTGCTGCATTGATGGCGTCTGCGGCACAAACTGTTTCTGCTGTGCGGTCAAAAGCTCGCGCTGGCGGGATCAATCCAAACAATCTGTGGAACTACACGGTTTATATTATTGTTAGGAAAGGAACAATAGACGTTGTTTACGTTGGAATCACAAAGCGATACTTTTCGAGAAAAAGTCAACATCGAAAGAGATTCCCTGAAAGCAAATTTACAATGATGCCTATTGCAACTGGGTTGACAAGGAATCAAGCACGGGCAATAGAACAAACTATAATCACTGCTTATACATTGGATACCCTCGTCAATATGATCAACTCCATATCGCCCAGGAAATGGAGCACTTTCAAATCTGAGTTTGAACAAATGTCCACATTAATGGCGAGCTGGATTGAAGAAGAATAAACTTTTTCGGAGTAAATATTATGGGAATTTGGAACACAGAACTTTATGGTAACGATACAACTGCAGATATCCGTGACACATATATTGAATGCTTGCGCAACAATATGAGCGACAAAAATGCGTATGATGCAACTTTTAGTGAGTACTGTACGTTGATGGGGACTGACGAAGAACCGTTATTTTGGTTTGCGATAGCGGATACACAATGGAGATATGGGCGCTTGTTGCCGGCGGTGAAACTGAATGCGTTAAAATTTATAAGTGAATACCGGAATGGTTTTTATGATGAATTTGACGACACAAAAGAGACACAGTGGGACAAAGTGTTGCGTGCTTTATCAATGCGGCTTGCTTCACAAATGCCACCTAGAAAAGATGTATCATCGTTACAAATATTTGACCGTAACCCATGGAATGTGGGGGATGTCTATGCATATAGATTTCATTCAATAAAAAGCAAGGAATTTGATTTGTTTGGGAAATATATTGCAATCCAAAAAATTGGAGAAGCTCTCTCGTATGAAAATTTGACTTTTTCAGTGGTTCAAATATACAACAAAGTGTTTTCTTCATGTCCAACTCTTTCCGACATTGTAGATGTTGAAGTCCTTCCACTTGTATATCCACCCAATGTTGAAGGAACACCTAAATGTACTAATGATTACATTCCTTCGTTTGATTGGTATACAAAGGCAATTATGCTTTTGGATAAGCCGACTGATTTGCCTAAAAAGCATCTTACCTTTGTGGGTAATTCTCCACTACAATACAAGGAATATAGCGGCAACGAATGTTCGGATATGTTTTGGGGAACCACAACAACGGAAAAATTGATTATTGAATATTATTTAGAATGGCATAAGCAAGCGACTAGTAAATGATATGATCTTTCCCACCGAATAAGTTTTTCTCCGCACTTCAATTGTGAGGTGCGGAGTTTTTGTTTTATGCTCGAGAATGTTTTTCATAATTAATATTTACGATGCCTTCGATAACCTTACCGAGATCGTTCGCGGTGACGGTATGAAGTATGCACTTAAATATAATAAATACCGTAATCTTGAGGCTATCGGTATCAACGGTAAGACCGACGGTGACCTTGTCGCTTACACTTACAAGAACGGCAACGGCCGTCTCAAACAGATGACCTATGCCAACGGCCATACCATGAAGGCGACCTATAACGATCTCGGTCAGCTGATTGCCGAGAAGTGGTATTCGGAGCAGGCTTATCAGAATCTTGTTGCTCATTATAAATATGTCTACGACGGTCAGGGAAATATCTGCAGATCTATTGACATTTTAAATGCAATTGAGTATACTTATATATATAACGAAGGCAGAATTTGCCGTGCCACCGAGAGCACTGTTACATTCGGCACTAACGAAATGGTCACCGGCAAGACGGTTGTAAATGTGATTCGTTATAGGTATGATAATGAGGGTAATCTTGTCCAAAAGCGCATCATTGAGGATAATGGCAGGGTTCGTGACATCAGATATCCAAAGGCTGAAAACGGCTCTCAGGTAGTTAAATTCATCGTGGGTGGCAGTTTGGTCACCAGTCACTCTAAGACCGACAGCTTTGGCAGAAAAGAGTTTGATGAACTCCAGTTCAGCACAGGCGCAATTTCCCGTCAGTTCATCTATAAATTGGGTAAGATCACCGACGAGCACAAAGAAAACGGTATGATCAAGTCCAGACCGACCACTCAGCTTGTTGACTATATTGTGATGTCGGATGATCGCACTATTTCGTATGAATATGACGCTGAAGAGCGTATTACTAAGGTGGTCGACTCTGTTGATGGCACTTTTGAGTACACCTACGACGCATTGGGTCAGTTGCTTGCCGAGACTGTTAATGGCACAGTGGTAAACACCATGACCTACGATAACTACGGTAATATCCGAACCAAAAACGGTGTTGCATATACCTATGGTGACAGTGTATGGAAGGATAAGCTTACCGCGGTTGGTAATAACACTATTGCTTACGACGCACAGGGAAATCCCGTGTCCTACCTCGGTCACTCGTTGGCTTGGGAAAAGGGCAGACAGCTCAAGTATTTTGATTGCAACACCTACACATATAATGCAAATGGTATCAGAATAAGCAAGACCGTAAATGGCGTTAAACACGAATATGTGCTTGGCGGCACCAAGATTTCTAATTAAAAATAGTATAGCGGTTGGCGTAAGCCGGCCGCTATTTCTTTTTACTCAAATGTGAAACTCTATCACAACAGGTGTCGCGGTACCTACGCCAGTCTTGCAGAAAAAGGTTTATTTATCAACTGTTGCACATTGATGTTTACTTTGTTTATTCCAAAAACAAATTTTTGGAATTTTTCAACGGGGACATACCCTGTCCGCATTTGAGCTTATACTGTGCTTGCAACTGCAAAATTTTATATTTAATATTGGAGGAATTTAAAATGTTTTCTTTTAGCGAGATATCAATTGTTGGCGGCAATAGGACTGTGTTGAAAGGGACGACGGGAATTATGTCCCATGAAATAACATGGCCGAGCTTTTTTAACGATGAAGTGTACTGGTATAGCAGTAATCCCCATGTTATAAACATCGATTCTAAATCGGGTGAGTATACTGCTTATTCAGTTGGATCGGCGGTTGTTACGGTAAAGGTCAAGGATGGAAGTGAAAAACAAGCTTCTTGTGTAGTCATCGTTACTGCGAATAATGGATCGACACAGGCGCCTGTTCCGGTAGAATCGATTAAGTTACCAGAGACCGAAATGGTACTTCAAACGAATGAAAGCACGAATTTGCATGCGATCGTATCACCCACGAATGCCACAGTTAAGGGTGTGCGATGGTATACCACCGATCCAAATGTTGCAGATGTTGAGGAACTTGCCGGTTGTATTTGGGGTGTAGCTCCCGGTACAACTAAACTTTATGCTGTTTCAGAGGACGGCGTTAGTGCAAGTGACGTGTGCACCGTGAGGGTCATTGGTGTTCAGAATGCTGTCGACGGTGTGGAAACAGAGGAAAAGGGTACGTGTACAACCCCGGGAAGTACTGTAGCAGACCCGGTGGATGTTTACACCGGTGCTCATATTATTGAAAATAATCTTATTAGTCTTTTTGGTGGTCAGGGTGTTTCACTGAAGGCTCACTACAATTCGCAGCATCTTTGCAAGGGTTCTCTTGGCATCGGCTGGTATCATAATTTTGAAAAGAAGCTTGTTATGGGTGAGTCGGAAGTCCGTGTATACAATGGGCCTACAGTTTACAGCGTTTATGTGCCGACAGAAAGTGCAAATACTTTTAATTGCACCACATTTGGTAAGAACGGTTATGTTCTTACTATTAATTCTCAATCTGATTTACCGTATTGCATTGATTGTAACTCTGAACGTAAAGAGTACTATAATTCGAACGGTAAAATCGTCAAGATCGTTGATCGACACGGTTTTGAGACGGTTATTGATTATACTGAGTTTTATATGCAGGTGACCGATATGGTCACCGGCAAGTATTTCCGGGTTTCAACTAATGCGCAGGGTTTTGTTGACGGTGTTGTTGATAATGCGGGCAGATGCGTTACTTTGTCGTACAATAACGATTATCTTGAGTGCATAACCGATGTTAATAACCACAGCATCAAGTATTTTTACGGTGAAGGCGGTCGAATTACTGCTGGTTTGGATGAAAAGAAGTGCCTGTACTTTTTAAATACCTATGATGCCTATGGTCGCGTGGAAAGTCAGATGGACGGTATGAGGTCGGCACCGACTCGCTTTGAATATGGTGAAAACGGTGTGAGAGAAATTACCAACCGAAACGGTCACAAAAGTCGTCGTGTATTTGATGCTAACGGCATGCTCATCAGTCATACCGATGAGAATGGTAACACAAGGACCTATACCTACGATTCAAACGGTAACAGGACGTCCGAAACCGATGCGTACGGTAGAACCGTACGTATGACTTATAATAGATTTAATAAGCCAACTGAAATCGTCGATAGAAACGATAATAAAACAGAATTTACTTATGACAACTTTGGAAATCTTATCAAAATTTCGTATCCTCACACGGGTCAAATGCCTGTTGAGGAGGAATTCGCGTACAATAGGCAGAACCAGCTGGCCGCACATACAGATCTTAGAGGTACTTTAACTTTATACAGTTATGATGTTAACGGAATGCCTAAGGCCAAAAAAGTAGGCGCCAGAGATGAGATCCGATATGTTTATCAAAACGGACTTCTTATGTCAGAGACAGATGCGAGGGGTACAACTTATGATTATGAATACAATGATTACGGACTTATGATTAGTAAGAAAGATCCTTACGATCTTGAAACCAAATATGAATACGATAATATGGGCAATGTTGTTAAAATCATTGCGCCTGACGAAAGTACTGTAGAGTACACTTACGACGTTAATAATCAAAAGGATTCGTATACCGATGCAAACGGTAATACAACACACTATTTGTATAACGGTAATATGAAGCTCCAGGCACTTTACACACCCGACGGTAACTGCACCAATTATTTTTATGATGGCGAGGATCGTGTTTCAATGATTATTGATGCGAATGACAATGTTACTGTCAAGTCTTATGATCCTGCAGGCAGACTGGAAACGCAGACTGATGCCGATAATTATACCGTAAGATTTGCGTATGATAAGGTCGGAAATGTAGTCGATGAGTTTCATCCTTCGGGGAATGTGATTCACAAAACTTATGATGCCATGGGCAATTTGTTGTCAGTGACGGACGGTGAGAGCCATACCACTTCGTATTTGTATGATGAAATGTCGCGAGTAACTAAAGTGACTAACGCAAGTGGCGGTACAATTGATTATACTTATTCACCTGCTGGTGACCTGCTTTCTGAAGCGGATATTTTTAATAATACTAAGCGTTATACATATGATGAATATGGTAATAAGAAGACTTTTACCGACGCAATGGAAAATACCACCGAGTATACTTATGACGCTAACAATAATCTTTTGAGTGTTAAGGACCCGTACGAGAGGGTCACAACTTATGAGTATGACTATCGAAATTTGTGCGAAAAGGTCACGAATGCGCGTGGTAAAACGGCGCAGTACCGTTATGACTCCGTTGGACGAAACACTTCAATTACTGATGCTGAAGAAAAGACGATTCATAAAGAATATGATCTGAACGGAAATATTGTGTGTGAGATTGATGCTAAGGGCAATGTGGTGAAGAGAACTACATACAACTCGCTCAATTTGGTCGAAACAGTAAAAGATGTGAACGGTGCGACTACCTGTTATACTTACAATAATCTTGGCAGATTGCAGACAGTTACTGATCCATTTAATAAGGTTAGAACGTACTCTTATGACAACAGAGGATTTAATACTTCTGTGGTCGATGCAATGGGTCAGACCAGCAGCGCGACTTTCGATAGCAACGGAAAGATCACTTCTTTGACAGGGCCTATGGGTGCCGGAACAAGTTATACTTATGATATCCTCGGACGTCTTGTTTCCGAAACTACAAGTTCAAACGGAATGGTGAAATATGGTTATAATGAAATAAACGTAAGAAAACTGGTGATGAATGCCAGGGGTCAGCGCGGGGAGTATACCATTGATGTAATGGGTAAGATTACGGATTATTCTTGCCCGGAGGGCACGGTCAGCTATACTTATGATGCCAATGGTAATGTTCTCACCGTTACTGATCAAAACGGTACTGTTACCAGAACCTACGATAAGTTGAACAGGGTGCTTACCTATGCTGATACCTTTGGCAAAACCATCAAATATGAATATGATGAAGTCGGCAACCTCACAAAGTTGACCTACCCTGATAACACGGCGGTTGTGTATACATACGACGGCAATAACCGTCTTAAGACTGTTACCGACTGGGCGAATAGGGTGACTTCATATATTTACAATGAAAACGGTATGGTGTTAAGCGTAGTAAAACCCGATGGTAGCGTGGAAATGGCAGATTATGATGATGCACAGCGTCTTAGTTACACCATTGTGAGAGCACCGTCGAATGCCATAATTTGCGGTACAGAGTATTCTTATGACAATTTAAATAGAATAATTGAGGAAAAAGACCTTGCCAAAACCTACCACACGTGTTATACTTATGATGACCTGTCAAGAGTTACTGAGCGTAAGGTCGTGGATGAGGCCACAGGTTCACAAACAATTCATAATTATGCTTATGATGCAGCCGGCAACCTTATTAGCGGACATAATATTTGTCACCAGTATGACACAAATAACCGTATGACCGTATTTGACGGTGAGCCTGCCGAATATGATGCCGACGGTAACTTGTTATCACTTACTCACGGTAGTGTAGAGTATTTATATGAGTACGATTCGGCCAACCGATTAATTAAGACTCATGACACTGAATATACTTATGATGCCGAGGGTGTGCGTATCAGGAAGGTGCGCAATTCGGAGAATACGACGTATACATATAACACCAACGCCAAGCTCAGTCAGCTGTTGATGAAGACCACCAACGGCGTTGTAACAA
>SVOL01000009.1 GCA_015066395.1 Oscillospiraceae bacterium
GGGTTCCATAAATTAATCGTTGTTTAATTTTCAAGGTCCGCTTGCACCCATCGCTTCGGGACGTGTCCCTCACTTAAGGCGCTCGATTATATTACCACACCAATCCGCCGTTGTCAACAGTTTTTTTGTTATTTTTCTAATTTTTTTATGTTTTGTGACATATCACCACCAAAGCGCAAAATGTGGGAGCATATTTAATGCACTTTTGGCAAAAATAGCAGAAAAGAAACAAAAGGAGCAATACAATGAAGAGAGTCGTCAGTTTGATTTTAACCTTCAGTATTTTCGCTTTATTTCTAAACTTCGGAGCGGTCAGAGCCAACGGTTATTCCGCCGTAGGTTCGCGCGGCTCAGAGGTCCGCAACATCCAACAACGCCTAAAAAACTGGGGTTACTACAAGGGTGCGGTTGACGGCATCTATGGCACCGCTACCAAAAACGCCGTTATAAAGTTTCAAAAAAATCATGGCATCACCGCCGACGGCATCTGTGGCAGGAAGACGCTGGAGTTGATCGGTCTGCCCACAGGCATTGACAATTCCTCATATTCCTCGTCCGACTATCAGCTATTGGCAAGGCTCATTTCAGCCGAAGCCAGAGGTGAACCGTATCGAGGACAAGTGGCAGTAGGAGCTGTGGTATTAAATCGAGTGGAACACCCATCGTTCCCCAACTCTATTTCGGGAGTCATTTACCAATCGGGTGCTTTCTCCTGCCTTTATGACGGCCAGTTTGACAAGCCCGTTTCCGACAGTGCCTACTCTGCAGCACGCGACGCACTTAACGGAATGGATCCGAGCAGCGGCGCCATCTACTATTTTAATCCTGCGACCGCGACCAGCAAATGGATCTGGAGCCGACCGTTGATAACCACCATCGGCAGGCACAGATTTTGTTCTTAAAAAGACCCTTTGGGGTCTTTTTTTATTGAATAATCTATTGCAAACAGACTGAATTTATTGTATTATATAATGTATCAATATTCTGGAGTTCAAAATGTTTGGTATCGATATACTTGTTCAAAAGGTTTTATTGCTGACCGCTATGGTCTTTTTGGGATTTATTCTCTGCAAGGTTCGCTTGGCAGACGAAAGGCTCTCGAAAGGGTTTGCTGACATTGTTATATACGTCGCTCAACCTGCGATGATAATTTACGGCTTTTTGGAAGCCGAATTCACAAAGACCATTGTCCTCACTTCACTTTGTGTGTTCGTATTTGCTGTTTTGTTTCACTTCGGGTTCTACGGCATTGCAGGATTAATGTTCCGCCGTGTTCCGACCGCACAGCAAAAGTGTTTGAGGTATGCAACGGTCTTTACCAACACCGGCTTTATGGGCATTCCGCTCATCTCTGAGCTGATCAGTCCCACAGCCGCCGTTTATGCGACCTTTTACGTAGTGGCATTCAATGTCTTCAACTGGACTTTGGGGTGCTACATCTACACAGGCGACCGGAAATATATGCAGGCCAAAAAGATGTTTATCAATCCCGCGACGGTTCCTACATATGTAGGTCTTGCGATCTTTGTGATTTCGGGTCTTGTCACCCTGCCTGACGGAATCCGACCGGTGTTTGATTCATTTCTCACACCGCTTGTACGGGACAACATATTATTCCTGCTTAAAGGTACGGTGGTGCCGTTGTCTATGATGATGATCGGCATCAGACTTGCTGACTGCCAGTTGAAAGCGATGTTTAAGGACAAATATATGCTGTTGCTGTTCGCAGTTCGGCTTATTGCTATTCCGCTACTCGTTATTGCACTTATGAAGCTTGTCATAATGACGGGAATTATACCCGACAGCATCGCTATTCCGGCCGCAACAGTGCTTTGCATCAGTGCATCGACACCGGTTGCCGCATTGGCTACTGTTTTTGCCGAAAAATTCCAAGGCGACGCGGTATATGCCAGCAAATTGGTTTCTTTAAGCACGGTACTGTCCTTAGTGACAATGCCGTTACTTGCAGCAATACTTACTAAAATAATTTGAGAAAGGAAAATATATATATGAAATACTTCGTTCTTTTGTGCGACGGTATGGCTGACTATAAGTTTGACGGTTTGGGCGGCAGCACTCCTATGGAGCTTGCCAAAAAGCCCAATATGGACCGACTTGCCAAAACCGCTATCGTCGGTACTGCAAAAACCGTTGCCGACAGCCTGAAACCCGGCAGCGATGTTGCCAATCTTTCGGTCTTAGGTTATGACCCTTTGGAATGCTATACCGGTCGTTCACCTTTGGAAGCCGCCAGCATCGGTATCGACCTTTGCGACACCGATGTAACACTCCGTTGCAACCTTGTCACCTTGTCCGATGAAGAAAAGTACGAGGACAAGACGATGGTCGACTACAGTGCAGGCGATATTTCTTCGGCCGAGGCTGCCGAGATCATCAATACGGTTGAGGAGCGTTTGGGCAACGATATCTACAAGTTCTACTCCGGCGTCAGCTACCGTCACTGTTTGGTCGTTAAAAACGGCACGACCGATTTGGGCAATATGACACCGCCGCACGATATCAGCGGTCGTGTTGTCGGCTCATATTTGAGTGACCACGAAAACGCAAAAGATCTCATCGGTCTTATGAAAAAGAGCGTCGGCATTTTAAAGGATCATCCCATCAATTTAAAGCGTATTGCCGAGGGCAAACGTCCTGCGAACTCGATCTGGCTTTGGGGCGAAGGCACCAAGCCTCAGATGGTTTCGTTCTGTGATAAATTCGGCGTCAAAGCCGGTATTGTTTCGGCGGTCGACCTTATCAAGGGTATCGGCAAACTGGCAAAGTGCAACGTTGCCGAGGTCGAAGGTGCGACCGGTTATATCGACACCAACTTCAAGGGCAAAGCCGATGCCGCCTGCAAGCTCTTTGAGACCTGCGATCTCGTTTATGTTCACGTCGAAGCACCCGATGAATGCGGTCACCGCGGCGAAGCCGAAAACAAGGTGCGGGCAATCGAGCTTATTGATGAAAAGGTTTTGGGTCCTGTTTTGGAGTGCCTTGAAAACTATGGAGAGTACCGTGTGCTGATAGCACCCGACCATCCCACTCCGCTTGTTACAATGACCCACGCAAGAGACCCTGTTCCCTTCCTTATTTATGATAACAAGACGGAATCCGACGGTGTCGAAAAGTTCACTGAAGGATCGGCAAAAGCTTCGGGCGTATACTACGACCACGGTCCCGACCTTATGAAGGTACTTCTTAAAAAAATCTAAAGAATTTTTGCCAAAATATTGCATATTTTTTCAAAATGTGCTATCATAAACTTATCAGAAAGGATGGTGAATCAAATGGATATGCTCAAGAAGTTTTTCCCCTTCTCTTTCGCTGAGAAGAAAGACGTAGTTGGTTTGGTTATCAACCTTATCATCTATATCGTAGTCGGTGCTATTATCGGCGTTCTCATCGGTATTCTCGCAATCGTTCCGATCGTCGGCATTCTTGTCGGTATCGTAGGCGGTCTTATCGATCTTTACATTTTGATCGGTATCGTTCTTTCAGTGCTTGACTACCTCAAAGTACTTAAGTAATTGACTGCAAAACAATCAAAAGCCCAAAGCCTTTCGGCTTTGGGCTTTTATTTTTACCACGGATATTCATCCAAAGTCTTAAAAGTATACCCATCGGCGTGGGCTTTGTCTATCAACTGAGCCAACGCCTGCGAATTACTGGTAGAGCTTGCATGAAGCAGTATCACCGCACCGGGATGATACCTCGAAGTGATCGTTTCATAGGTCTTTTCGACCGACGGTTGATTGTTTTCATCATAATCTCCGTGCGCTATCGACCAAAAGACCGAGCGGTAACCCATCGACGAGACCACATCCAGAGTGTTGTCGGAGTAACTGCCTTCGGGGAAACGGAAGAATTTAGCGGTGTAGTTGTAATTGTCCTTGAGATGCTTCTCAACCTTATAGATCTCTTCAGCCATTTCCACTCTGGAAAGTTTGGTGAAGTCGGGGTGAGTCGCACTGTGATTTGCAACAATGTGTCCCTCTTCAAGCATTCGCTTTACAGCATCAGGATTGCTCCTCATATAACTCAACGTGCAGAAAAAGACGACCTTGACGTTCTTCTCCTTCAACGTATCCATAATATCCGAAGTGAGATTCTGATACTCGTATCCGCAATCAAAGGTCAGGTACATACGCTTGTCCTGGGATCTTGTGTCGAGCGTCAAAGCCTTATACTGAGGCTTAGAATCAAACAGCTTTTGAAAGTTGACCGAAGCACTGTGCGGCTTGCCGTCTTTAGCAACACCGAAATAGTGAGCCGTCTTTTCATTTGAGATATTACGGGTACCATAAGGGTCAATGATCTCGTAAGGTCCAACCTTGACTATCTCCATTATATCCTTGATCGCCGTATCGCTCGAGGTGTCCGATACTACCGACGACGCCGTGTCCGATACAGCGGAAGAAGCCGTCGACGAGGTGACCGACGGGGTTGACGGCGAACTGCCGCCGAGCGGCAAAGAAAGATCACCGTATATCACTGCAAAGCCGCAAACACATAGCACCGCACAAAGCAGCAAACAAAGAAACGTCACAAATTTACTTTTCATCAGCACAGCTCCTTTCTGATATTATTCTACAATAGTCCTCAAAAATTTACAAGATAAAAATTATGACAAAAGACCGCAGAAGCACTTTTAGCAAAGTGTTCCTTGCGGTCTCTTAAAATACTTTTTATACTATTCGGCAGCTTCGGAAACGACCTCGCCTGAAAGGGTCCAGTTAATAGAAGTTCCCGGGTGCAAAATTTTTCCGTCCTTTGTAACACCCATCAGAGTGTTAGCACCCTGGTCGATTCCCACAACATCGGTCCATTCACTTGACGATTCCACTACGTTGCGACCGGTCGAAACCACGGTTCCGTCCTTTTTGATTCCGACTGTAGTCTGATTGTCAGCCGAAACATAAACTATATTTCTCCAAGTGCCGACATCAAACTCACCGGCATCGCTTTCGGTAAGCGATTTACCCGCCACGACTACCGAGCCGTCCTTCTTAACACCCGCCACGTGCAATCTGCCTGCCGATACCTGCACGATATCGGTCCACCGAGCCGCAGACATTACCTCTTCATATCCCGAAACCAGAACCGTTCCGTCGTTACAAAGTCCTACAACGATCTGCGTGCTGTCACCGCCGGCACTTATCTGCTTCACGTTAGCCCACGAAGACAGATCCAAAGCGCCCGATCCTGCCGATACAACGGTTCCGTCTTTTTTAAGACCGTAAACACAACGGTTGTTGGCCGATATCTCTTTTATATCGGTAAAAGCCGAAAGATCCTTATTATCAGCACCAAGCGACCACGCACCGACCACGGTTCCGTCCTTTTTAAGACCGAATGCACTATTATAACCTACCGACACCTGCACGATATCGGTCCAAACCTTAGCCTCGTCAAACCAGCTATAACCACTTCTGCGATCGACCAAAACAGTACCGTCATTTTTAACCATCATGGTACCGTTCATATCCTTGCTGATAAGCCTTGCATACTCCAAAGCCTCAGCCGTTGTGACATTGGCACCGCCTTGTGAATTTACGACATCAGCCGTTTTACCGTCGCCGCCGCAAGCTGACAGCACAAGAATAACCGATAATACTAATGCAACCAAAGAAACATTACGTCTAAGCATAATAAGCCTCCAAAAATTATTTACCCTTGGATTCAGTTTTTGCTATAAATTTTTCCGAGAACACTACAAACCTCTCGTGTGTACCGCGACCGATAAGCCCTACCTCGTCAAAGGCCTCGACCGAAAAGCCTATCTTTCTGCCCTCGACCTCTGTGACAGTTACGGTCACCTTCACAGTCATTCCCAAAGGAGTAGCACTCACGTGTTCAACATTGACTAAGGTGCCGACCGTTGTAGAACCCTCATCCAAGCCTGTGCTTAAAGCCTCGCAGGCCGCCTTTTCCATCAATGCCACCATCGCAGGTGTTGCAAAGACCTTAAGACTGCCCGAGCCTACAGTTTCGGCAGTATTTTTATCGGTAACTGTCTCTTGAACCGTTGCTGTCATTCCAACCTTTATATCCATTATTATCGCTCCTTAAGATAGTCGTCAATGGCTTTTGCGGCAACCTTGCCCGCACCCATTGCCGAAATAACGGTAGCGGCACCGGTGACCGCATCACCACCGGCAAAAACACCCTGCTTTGAGGTAGCACCGGTCGCTTCATCAACAACTATACCGCCGTATCGGTTGACCTCAAGTCCTGCGGTCGTCGACTTTATCAGCGGATTAGGCGAAGTGCCTATAGACATAACGACCGTGTCGACCTCTAAAATATACTCACTGCCGGGGATAGGAACAGGACTTCTTCGTCCTCTCTCATCGGGTTCGCCGAGTTCCATTTTTATACACTCAACAGCCTTAACACAGCCGTTTTTCGGATCTCTTTTATCCTCTGACTCATACCCTAAGATACGAACGGGATTGTTGAGCAATAAAAATTCTATTCCCTCTTCCATAGCGTGCTCGACTTCCTCTTTTCTGGCCGGAAGTTCGTCCATCGAACGGCGGTAGACTATGTAGACCTTTTCTGCACCCAGACGCAAAGCTGTTCTTGCCGCGTCCATCGCGACGTTACCGCCGCCGACAACAGCCACCTTACCGCCCTTTTTAATGGGTGTGGCAGGTGCGGACTCGTAGGCTTTCATTAGGTTTGAACGGGTCAGAAACTCATTAGCCGAGTAAACACCCTTAAGGCTTTCGCCCTCAATGCCCATAAATCTCGGCAAGCCTGCTCCCGAACCGATAAACACAGCATCATAGCCGTCTTCCATCAGTTCGTCAACAGTAAGGGTCTTACCGATGACAACGTTAGTCTCGATCTTAACGCCCAACGCCTTTAAATTCTCGACCTCACGGGATACGATGGCTTTTGGCAGACGGAACTCAGGGATTCCATAAACCAAAACACCGCCGGCAGTATGCAAAGCCTCGAAAACCGTAACCTCATAACCAAGCCTTGCCAGATCGCCTGCACAGGTAAGACCAGATGGACCGGAGCCAACTATTGCTACACGCTTTCCGTTCGGCACGATATCGGCCTTTTCAACGCCGTAATGCGCATTGTGCCAATCGGCAACAAAACGCTCAAGCCGACCGATGCCGACCGGCTCACCCTTTATTCCTCTGACGCATTTTGCTTCGCACTGAGTTTCCTGCGGACAAACACGGCCGCAGACAGCAGGCAAAGACGAAGTTTTTGTAATCACCTCGTAAGCCGCTTCAAAATCGCCTTCCTTGATCTTAGAAATAAATTCAGGGATATGGACCTTAACAGGGCAACCCGAAACACACGGCATATTCTTACAATTAAGGCATCTTAAAGCCTCATCTACAGCCGTTTCCTCACTGTACCCCAAAGCCACCTCAAAGAAGTTCGAGCCACGCTCAATAGGGTCCTGCACGGGCATTTCATTTTTAACTAAAGACATATTCGGTCTGAGCATTATACCGCACCCTCCTTTTTAAAAAGGTTGCAGCTTTCCTCGTAGCTATGCCTTTCAAAATCGCTGTACATATTGCTTCGCATCATAGCCTCGTCAAAATCTACCTCATAGCCGTTAAAGTCGGGTCCGTCAACACAGGCAAACTTGACAATCTTCCTGCCGTCGCGATTCAAAGTCAGTCGGCAACCGCCACACATACCCGTGCCGTCGATCATTATCGGATTCATCGAAACAGTGCACGGAATATGGAACGGACGTACTGCTTCAACTACAAATTTCATCATAACCAAAGGACCGATGGCAATTACCTCATCAAAGGTCTCGCCGCTCGACAGCATCTTCTCGATCGGCAGACAAACATTGCCTTTTTCGCCGTGGCTTCCGTCATCGGTCATAACAAAAAGCCGGTCGGAAATAGCCTTGAACTCATCCTCTAAAATAACCAGTTCAGAGTTTCTGAAGCCGATGACCGAGGTGACCTCGGCACCCATTTCATGCAACTTATCAGCAACGGGCATAGCAATGGCACAGCCGACACCACCGCCGACCACAAGCACCTTTTTAAGACCGTCTAACCTTGACGGCACGCCTAAAGGACCTACAAAATCTTCTATACAGTCACCGACATTAAAAGAGTCAAGCTTCTTTGTCGTCGCACCGACTATCTGGAAAATAATGCGAACAGTACCCTTGTTGCGGTCAAAGCCCGCAACGGTCAGAGGTATTCTCTCACCGTCTCGGTCGGTTCTGAGAATTATAAACTGACCGGGCTCGGCCTTTTTAGCCACGAGCGGTGCCTCGATATCCATCAAGGTCACGGTATTATTCAGTTGTTTTTTATTCACGATTCTGAACACGTTAAACACTCCGAACAAAAATTTAGGCGAATCCTTGAGGATCCGCCAAACATTATAACATAAAGTCAAAGGCAAAGCCTTTGAAGCGGTGTCAGCCGCTGCCGTGTCGCAACACGGCGACTTTTATGTTTCAATGGTTTCACGGAAAAATCTTTGATTTTTATAGAATGCGTAAGCATTCCCGACGGCTACCACGCCGTCGACGTGAAAACATTATAACATAAAGTCAAAGGCAAAGCCGTTAGAGCGGTGTCAGCCGCTGCCGTGTCGCAACACGGCGACTTTTATGTTTCAATGGTTTCACGGAAAAATCTTTGATTTTTATTGAATGCGCAAGCATTCCCGACGGCTACCACGCCGAAAACTGTGAAAACATTATAACATAAAGTCAAGGGCGAAGCCTTTGAAGCGGTGTCAGCCGCTGCCGTGTCGCAACACGGCGACTTTTATGTTTCAATGGTTTCACGGAAAAATCCTTGATTTTTATCGAATGCGCAAGCATTCCCGACGGCTACCACGCCGTCGACGTGAAAACATTATAACACATCGTATTAATAAATAAAAGTATTCTTTTAAAATTTCTTTTTTTACGTCAGTCAACCGTAATGAAATCTTTAATATCATTAAAAATGCCGTCACCGATTCCGCTGACCTTTTTGATATCGCCGATGGATTTAAAGTCACCGTTCTCATTACGGTACTGAATAATGGCCTTGGCTCTTGTGGGACCTATGCTGGGCAGTGCATCAAGCTCGGCCTCGGTCGCAGTATTTATATTAACACGGCCCGATGTACTCGAGCCGCTTACTGCATCCGCCGACTTCGACGAAGTAGTATATGCAAGCGAAACGGCACCACCCGATTTGCTTTTGTCCGTTATATCATCCCAACCGTATGCGAATACCACGACCAGTACCGCAAACGTGATGAACACTGCAAATAAAACGATCTTTTCGACCAAACTGTTTGATCTTTCCATTAAAGCCTCACAAATAAATTCGGCGGTCGTAAATGACCGCCTTTTAATTACTCAAGAATATAAATATTGACCATTCTTACGCCGAACTTAGATCCCGAAGATTCGGTCGGGAAACGAAGGTCGACCAAACGACCGCTGCCGTTGTAGGCAAAACCGCCGGTATCAGCCGCAATACAGTAACCGTAAACGTACTTTCCGTCCTGCGATACGATATACATCTTAGTGCCGTAAGGGATCTGATTGGGATTGACCGCTATATAACCGGGCTTGGATTCAAGTCCTACTGCGGTCCATTTGTCACCCCAGTAAGCCGAAGCTTTACCGCTTATGCAGTCGGCATAATTGATGGGTACTCCGTTAGCATCAAGTTCGATCGGTTTATCGGGCTTGATGATCGAAACGCTTTTTACATCGTCACTGGTCATAACGGCCTTGTCAGAGGAATTGACGACCCTTGTACCGACCGTTTCAACCTGAGTGACCGGCTCCTTTGTAATGACCTCGCCGGACACTTCGGATGACACAACAATACCGTTAATCATGGTCTTTTTGTAAACTGTCTGCTTTTCGCCATCACTGCCCGGAGCAATCTGCACCGTACCATTCAAAAGGTCGCGGCTCTTGACAGTTGCGTAATCGTGCTTGATTATCTCGGTCACCGTTTCGTAAACATAGGTAACGCCGGTATTCTGAACATTGGCAGTTCCGTCAGAAGCATCCAAAGAAGACTGAATGCCTAGCGTCCATCTGTCAGAGTTGAACACCTTACCGCCGATGCTTTCAACGGTAATGCCGTCCTCACCTGATATTAAGATCGAGTCAGCACGGTCGATAGAAATCACCGTCTTGCCATTTTCATCTCTGGTGGTAACGATGTCACCCGGCGACAGCTTAATGCCTGCGGAATCAATGACCTCGTCAACCGTTTCAGCGTGAGCGGTAACATGATAAACAGAGTCGCCGTCGATTATCACGAAGTTATCCAGCGCAAGACCGCCGACGGTCAGCGAAAGTACCGTAAATAAACAGAGTGCGACGCGCATCCAGGTTTTCGGTGCAACATTTTTAAGTTTCAGGATAACGCTTTTCAGTCCGTCAAAAACATTTAATTTTTGCAAGATTGCAATAACGTCTTGTAACATAAAACTCTCCGATCCTTGAGATTTCTGTCATAAATTTACGCCGTTTTTTGCGGCGTTAAAACCATTATATGCATTTTTCTCAACAAGTCAACCAAGGGATGTGGATGCTGTTTGTGCAATTTGACGAATTTCGAGCAAAAGAAGAGGTTACAAAAAGGTTACAAAGTTGTAACTTTTTCACTTTTTGGGGGTTAGAGTCCAAAAAAGGTTACAAAAACATTGTGCAACCCTACAATTTTTTGAGACTATTTTTCACAAACAACCTTTTTCAAGCCATTTTTGGCTCAAAAATTGCCCATTTACCGCTTTTAAACCCACTTTTGTGAACATAATTATCAAACAGAGCGAAAAAAGACACCTTGAAATTGCAAAAAATTTCAAAGGTGTCTTGTAAATTTTATGGTTTTAATAGGCTTTTTATAGTGGATCACACTGTATTTTCATCACTTCAGCGGCAATTTTCGCACTATAAGCGAAGAAAAGACCTCACCCGACTTGACACAAAAACGCTCCATCAACTCATCATCAATAAACCGCGGCAAATGACCTTGTGGCATTTTAAGGTCGAGTACCGCATCACGCCAATCGGCCACCTGGTCTTCCCTCAATGTTCCGATCGTTTCGGGTACCGCTTTTTCCAAAAGCGGACCGACATCCTTTTCAAACCACGGCAACCTTGACTGCAATCGCTCATAGCCATAGAGCTCGTTCCAACGCTCAGCCTTCCAAAGTTGACGAGGAAGCGTGATCGAACCGAAGTCCGCCCACAACTCCTTTTCAAAATACATATCCCAAACGATATCCGTTATTATATGTATAATATATCCCAAAAGAAACGATGCATCGGACTGCGAGCGATGCTCCTTTTCGTAAAACTCCCGCACATTAACGAGCCATTTTTTAAGCTCATGATCCCTTAAATGGGCAGGCCAACGAATCTCCTTTGCGGCATGGCCGTCAATATTAACACTGTCGGGACTGATAGCACCCAGAAAAAACTGCTCCGGCTGTAACACCGAAGCAATTTTATTTTCCAAAATGAAATATGCAACCTTTAAGTGGGTTATGGGACCCGGCATAATATCACCTTTTTAAGCCATAAAGCGTGTTTTTACTCGTCGTAGGTCTTAAGGATCACAATCGGCATTAATTAACGATCTGTTATCGATGCCGATTAAAGCTTCAACTCAACATTCTTCATCGTCTGCTCGTAAAGGCGGTATTTAACACCGGCCGAGTCGAGCATCATTTTAGAAGCCTTGGTATACTCCTCATTTGCATATTTATCGGAAAGGTAAACTATCTCAGTTATACCCTTCTGGATGATAGCCTTCGCACACTCGTTGCAGGGAAACAGCGTGGTATAAATACGAAATCCCTTCATAGAACCGCCATTGAAGTTCAAAATAGCGTTCAATTCGGCGTGACAGACAAACATATACTTACTATCCAAAGCGCCGCCATCTCTGTTCCAGGGGTAACAGTCATCCTCACAGCCGTAAGGGAAACCGTTGTAGCCGACCGACATAATGCGATTTTCGGCATTGACTATGCAGGCACCGACCTGAGTATTGGGGTCCTTACTGCGCTGGGAAGACAGCAGGGCAATACCCATAAAATACTCATCCCAACCAAGATAATCCTTGCGTTTCATATTGAGTTCTCCTTTTAAAAAGAATTGAAAATCCAACCATATATAATGTATATATAATGTATATATTATACAATATATTCAAGCAATTCCATCGGTGTGGATATCACGGCATCGGCACCGTTTGTGACAAGCTCGTCCCTATCGCGGAAGCCCCACAGGACACCGACCATAAACGCGCCCGAGCGGGAACCCGTCATAGCGTCTACTCCCGAGTCACCTACAAAGATGCACTCAGAAGATTCGACACCCAAGGCCTTCATCGCTTCAAAAACAAGAGCCGGATCGGGTTTTGCGGGAATGCCGTCACGCTGACCGGTCACAAAATCAAAGCAATCGCCGAAATACTGAGGTATGACCTGCTGTACCATACAGTCGATCTTATTCGATACGACACCCATTTTGATTCCCTTTTGCTTTAAGGTCGACAAAAGCTCTTGGATGCCGTCATAAACACGGGTCTCCTCCCCGGTGTGTTTATTATAAAAGTCAAGATAATACTTCTTAAGATGAGCAATGAGCGCATCATCGCGTTTATCTTCAGGTAATGCACGTTCTATCATCTTCTCGGTACCGTTGCCGCAAAAGTACTTGTACTTTTCTGAACTATGGGTCGGCAATCCGTTTTCGATCAAAGCGAAATTTACAGCATTTGCAAGATCCCTGTATGTATCCAGCAGTGTTCCGTCAACGTCAAAGATAACCGCTTTAATCTTCAAATCCAAACACCACACTACCATAAAATCTCAATATACACCATTATTATAATTGATACAACTTTAAATTGCAAGAATTTTAATGCTTTAAAACACCCAAATTTTCCGAAATTTGACACACTGAGTATCAATATAAGAATTTTTTTAGAAAATTGAAAAATAATACTTGCAAATTTGCAACTAATGTGATAACATAGCATTTGCGATTGTATGTAGTTATTCACTAAGGAGGTGCAGACCCATGGCAAAATGTGATATTTGCAGTAAGGAAATCACTTTTGGTATCAAGGTATCCCACTCACACAGACGTACAAACAGAACCTGGAAGCCCAATGTAAAGCGTGTTAAGGCTATCGTCAACGGAACTCCCCGTAGAATTTACGCCTGCACCCGTTGCCTCCGTTCTGGCAAGGTTACCCGTGCCATCTGATGTTTTTCAAGTAAAACAGGAAAAATTTAAGCGAACAAGCATTGCTTGTTCGCTTTTTCCTTTTTATATGCAGTTTTCACAACAAGTTGTCATCGTACACGGCACGGCTTCCGCCGATAAACTTCGGTCGAACTCTTGCGGCGGTGAGCATTGCCTCACCGACAAACTTGGTTTCGAGTCTTACGGGCACAGCAACCTCTTTTAAGTGCATACCGATAAGTGTCTGCCCTATGTCGAGTCCGGCATCGGCCTTTATTCTTTCAACAGCACAAGGCGATTTGAACGCCTTATACGCCGCCGTTGCAAACGAACCGCCGGCTTTAGGCTGCGGAACGACATTAACAGCATCTATTCCCTTTTTCTCGGCCAGTTCCGATTCTATAATGATAGCGCGGTTAAGATGTTCACAGCACTGTGCGGCAAGATAAACGCCTTTTTCCTCAAGCACATTCATAATCGCACCGACGACCGGCACGGCAACCTCGGGTACCGAATCTGTGCCGATCTTACTGCCGATGATCTCGCTTGTCGAGCAACCGACGACCAGCACGTCACCTTTTTTAAGCTTTGCGATCTCTATAAGCTCTCTTACGGCACTTGCGGCCGCTTTGCAATACTTTTCCATAAACTACCTCAAAAGTTGTATTTTCCTTCGTCACAAAGTGCTTTTATAGCCCTCACGACCGACGGAAGATCCTCCTTGTATGTAACGCCGTACCATTTATCGTCGGCTACGAGGACCTTAGCCTTTTTAGTGCCGTTTTTGATAAGCTTATCGACAACGGCAGGAAGATAAAACTCCGACTTCGGCACGTTGATCTTTTCATCCAAAAACTTAAAAAAGTCACTGCGAATATATTTGAAAATATCGGGTGTAAATCCCCACATATTCATCGAAACGACCGTATCGGGTGACAACTGACCGACATTACCCTCTTCATCGGTAAAGCGGCACTGCGAGTCGATCTTAGTGTACTCGGTAACATCCTCTAAATAGCCGTCTTTAACGGTGCAAACACCGCGGGATACCGTACCGTTTTCGGTAACGGTATTGGCAAGACGGAAGCCAACCATACAGTAATCATCTCCCGAACTCAAGCCCTCTGCTATTCTTTTGAAAGCCGACTCACCGTAAAAATCGTCAGCATTTATAACAGCAAACGGTGTGTTGACTTTGGGCTCACAGCAAAGAATTGCATGGCCTGTTCCCCAAGGCTTTTCTCTGCCCTCGGGTACCGAAAATCCTTCGGGCAAAGCATCTAACTCCTGATAAACGTATTCAACGGGCAATATCTTCTCTACTCTCGCACCGACAGTCTCTTTAAATTCCTTTTCGATGCTGTGCTTTATAACGAATACGACCTTATTGAATCCGGCTTTTTTGGCATCCGTCACCGAGAAATCCAAAATCGCCTCACCGTTAGGACCTACTGCCGCAACCTGTTTAAGTCCACCAAAACGGCTGCCCATACCGGCGGCCATAACAACCAATGTCAAATCCATTGCTATCACTCCAAATCACTTTTTATCGTCTTTAAGGATCGAACTGTTTTTCTCGCTGAACCCTTCGGTGCTTTCACGGACAAACAGTATCTTAATAGTCATAATAATGAGCTTTAAATCCTCTAAGATCGAGTAATGTTCAATATAATGCAGGTCCATATTCAGTTTATTCTGCGGAGTGGTGTTGTACTTTCCGTAGATCTGAGCATAACCTGTAAGTCCGGCCTTGACCTTGTGACGGAGATTGAACTCGGGCAACAAGATCTCGTTTTCCTCAATGATCTCCTTCATTTCGGGTCTCGGACCTACTATCGACATATCGCCGAAGAGGATATTGAACAACTGTGGCAGTTCATCCAAACGGAAAGGGCGGATGATCTTGCCGACCAGCGTTATCCTATCGTCATCAACCGTGGTCTTCTTGACCTCTTCACCCGGCTTTTTGACCTTCATCGAGCGGAATTTATAAATGTTAAACTCACGGTTGTTACGGGTAACTCGAACCTGTTTGAAAATAATCGGTCCTCTGTCGGTCAGCTTTATTGCCAAAGCAATAGCCAGCATAATAGGGCTCGACAGAATGATGCCGATCGAAGACAAAACAATGTCCATCGTTCGTTTCATAACACGCTGTTCCATCGAAAGTCCGCCGTTATGCAGGAACAAGACCGGCGTGTCGAAGATCTGAACAGGGTAACTTCCGTTCAAAATAGTGTCGGCCGACGAGGGCAACAGATATATTCTCTTATCTCTCGAATAGCAGTAATTTAGTATTTCAGACTTGACGTTATTATCAAAATCGCAAATGAGAACCGTGTCAAACTCATCAATGGTCCGCTTGATCTCATCCATACTTTTGTCAACGGTAATACCTTTTGAAAGCACAAAGCGCTCCTTGATAGTAGCCATTTTTTTGATTATATCATTACGGTTTTCTATCGAGAACACCGCCAAAACGCTTCTCGCTTTGTAGAGCGTAAAATAGCAAAAACTAAGCGTATGCATTACCGCCATTACAATAATGACCTGAAAAACCATAAGTGCCAGCATATACAAAGGGTTCACCAACCGACGCGCAACGAGGCACAGTTCAAAATAAACAAAGCAATTAGTAAATGCCAACGACAGCGACATACTGTAGACCAGCTCGTGCATCCGCATAATGCCGACCTTGAACGCGTCATAGATCGTAACAAAAACAAACAGTATCACAAGATACGTGAAAACTATAAACAGGTCACCCCACTTGCCCAACGAGGCCTGCGGGTAGAACAACTGCCACACAGCAATAAATGCAGTCACCAGTGTCACGATCGACATCAGCTTCAGTATATTCAAAACCGTATTACGGAATTTTATCAACGCGGTCAATTAAAACGCCTTCCTTCAACGCCACTCAGAACGTATTTATACATTATAGATTATACTATAAATATCACTAATTGTCAATAAACGACCGTATGTTGCTCTCTTTTACGCTTCACGGCAGAATAATCCTTGACTTTTTCGGAAATTGTACTATACTAATAATATTATTAAGCATATTGCTGATCTCTCAAGGAGGGTAATTATGAATAACAATGACAAGAATATGGAAACAGTCGTAAATCTTGCCAAAAGCAGAGGCTTTGTTTACGCCGGCAGTGAGATCTACGGCGGTCTTTCCAACAGTTGGGACTACGGTCCTTTAGGTCACGAGCTCAAGACCAACATCAAAAAGGCCTGGATGAAGAAGTTTGTTCAGGAGTCTCCCTACAACGTAGCTCTTGACTCGGCTATTATTATGAACCCCGAGACCTGGGTAACTAGCGGTCACGTCGGCGGCTTCTCCGATCCGTTGATGGACTGTAAGGAATGCCACGCTCGCCACAGAGCTGACAAGCTTATCGAGGATGCAGGCGGCAAAGCCGAGGGCATGACCTTTGAGCAGATGGAGGAATACATCAAGGAAAACGGCGTCGTCTGCCCCGAATGCGGTAAAGCCAATTTCACCGATATCAGAAAGTTCAACCTTATGTTCAAAACCTTCATCGGTGTTACCGAGGATGCCAAGAACGAGGTGTACTTGAGACCTGAGACTGCTCAGGGTATTTTCGTAAACTTCGCTAATATCCAGAGAACCACCCGTAAGAAGCTGCCGTTCGGCGTTTGCCAGATAGGCAAATCCTTCCGTAATGAGATCACTCCCGGTAACTTCATTTTCAGAACCCGTGAGTTTGAGCAGATGGAATGCGAATTCTTCTGCAAGCCTGACACCGATCTTGATTGGTTCTATTATTGGAAGGACTTCTGCAAGAATTGGTTGCTGTCGTTGGGTCTTAAAGAAGAAAATATCCGTATGCGCGACCACGAAAAGGAAGAGCTTTCTTTCTATTCAAAGGCCACTACCGATATCGAATTCCTCTTCCCGTTCGGTTGGGGTGAGCTTTGGGGAATTGCCGACCGTACCAACTACGACCTCGGCCGTCATCAGGAAGCAAGCGGCAAGTCGCTTGAATACTTCGATCCCGAAACCAACGAAAAGTACATTCCGTATGTTGTTGAGCCGTCGCTCGGTGCCGACCGTGTATTGTTGGCCTTCCTTTGCGATGCTTACGATGAAGAGATCATCGATGCTGAAAAGAACGACGTCCGCACAGTATTGAGACTTCATCCTGCATTAGCACCCTTTAAGGCCGCTGTTCTGCCGCTTTCCAAAAAGCTCTCAGAACCCGCCGAGAAGATCCGTGCAATGCTTGCTAAAGAGTTTATGGTAGACTACGACGACGCAGGTTCCATCGGTAAGAGATACCGCCGTCAGGATGAGATCGGTACTCCGTTCTGCATCACTTATGACTTTGACAGCGAAACCGACGGTTGTGTAACCATCCGCGACCGCGACACTATGGAGCAGACCCGTGTTCCCGTAGAGTCCTTGGTTGAATTCATCCGTTCCAAGCTCGATTTCTAAAAAACTTTCAAAAACTCGGCTTCACGAAGATGTGAAGTCGAGTTTTTTGTTGAAAAAGGACGATTTTTGTGATATAAAGAAATTAAAGAAATTAAAATACAAGGAGAGTTACAATGAAAACAACTGACGGACGCGAATTTATAAAGGGCAGGCCGAGCAAATTGCTGTCATCATTTCTTTCGCTTGCTATAGTAGCCGTAATAGCCATAGGCACCGTTGCCGTCACCGAATTTACCGGAGCCAAAGCTCCTGTTTCCTACAGTACGCCTACTATCACCGAAACGCCGTCTGAAACTCCTAAGACCTACACCGCGACCGTTGCGGCCACCGGTGATCTGCTTATTCACCAAGCCATTTTTGAGGCCGCCGAACAACAGGACGGCAGCTATGATTTTAACGAAATGTTCCAGCATTTCAAGTCCTATGTTTCCAAAGCCGACTACGCCGTTGCCAACTTAGAGACAACCTTAGCCGGCACAGAACTCGGATATAAATACACGGGATATCCATGCTTCAATTCGCCTGATGCTATTGCCGAAGCGGCTAAAAATGCGGGTTTTGATATGTTGCTTACCGCCAACAACCATGCTTACGATACCCGCTTAAAGGGTATGCAAAGAACCGCCGAAACTCTTGATAAACTGGGGTTGGACCGCTTAGGCACAAACCGTGACGAAAACGAGAAAAAGTACATCATCAAGGAAATAAACAACATCAAGATCGGCATGGTCTGCTATACTTATGAGACCGACCGCAACGAAGACAGCGTTGCTCTGAACGGTATCCCGCTAACCAGCGAAGCCGCAGAGCTTGTCAACGCCTTCAGTTATGGCGAGCTTGACACCTTCTATCAAAAAATGGAAGGTCACATCGCCGATATGAAGTCCGACGGTGCCGAAGCGATCATGCTCTTTATCCATTGGGGTGATGAGTATTACACAAAAGAAAATGCCACTCAGCGTAAAATAGCCCAGAAAATGTGCGATTTAGGTGTTGACGTTATTGTCGGCGGACATCCGCACATGATCCAGCCGATAGACATTTTGTCGTCCTCAACCGACACTGACCACAAAACTGTCTGCCTATACTCGATGGGTGACACTCTTTGCAATATCCCGGGCTCGAGAAACGGCAAGGAAGCGGGCTATGCGCTCGACGGTGTGCTTTTCAATGTGACCTTCTTTAAAGATTATGACGGCACGGTCTCGGTAAAAGAAGCCGACATCCTGCCGATCTACTGTAATATCTACACCTCTGTAAAGACCGGTAAGAACAATTATGAGATAATCCCGCTTGATAAAAATGTCGAAAATTGGCAGACAACATTCAATCTCTCCGATACGACCTTGAAAGAGTGCGAGCGTTCCATCGAACGCACGACCGAGATAATCGAAGATGGACTAAAAAAAGTCAATTCTGTGCTATCAGAAGGTACCTTGGAAAACATTGACGAAACAACTTCAAAATAACAGTAGACAAATATAGATACTTGTGCTACAATGTAACCAAACTCACAGAGTAGAAACCGATGCGTCAAGTGCTGACAGGACGGGGAGTTGCCTGTCGGACGAAAGACTTTTCAGTCTGCGGTAACGGTTTCGCATCCCGCTGTAATAATGATTGTAGTTAGTCGAAACGCTCAAAAAGCGTTTCGACAAGCCACTTTTTAAGTGGCTTTAGCAAAATTAAATATTATAATTTAATTTTGCACGACACTCATTTCAATGGGATGGACAAATTTTTATGAAAAATTTGTTGCAAAATCGAAGATTTTGTGGCGAAACAAAATTGTTTCGCCTAACCTATTCCATTATAATAAGAAAATGACCTCTTATTATTCAACGACGATGGAATAATAGGAGGTTTTTTGCATGAATAAAACAGTCGCAATCAGGAAAATCACCGTTTTGGCGATGATGACAGCTCTGGCCGTCATCTGCTCGGGTCAATTCCCATACGGTCTGACATTCAGAGTGGGTTCGGTGATAAAACTGTCGCCGGTTTTTGTGATAATCGGCATCGTCGCCGCCACCTACGGTGTGTGGGAAGCGGCATTGGTGGCTTTTCTATCCGACCTTATACAGAGTCTGACGGCAGGATTGGGTGTATCCCCTGCAATACTACTGATAAGCACACTCACAGGACTTTGCTTCGGTTTGTTTTTAAAGCAAGGCAGGCTCAGCATCTCCGGTATTATCCTTTCGGTTTTGATAACTCAGCTCATCGGCAGTCTTTTGCTCACAACACTTGTACTCCACTTTCGCTACGGAGTGCCGTATTTCCCGACAATATGGTGGCGAGTCGTACAAACGGTCATTATGGTCTTTGTGGAGATCCCTATATTAAAGCTTTTGCTTATTGATGCAGATATCCCGAATAAACTGAAACGCGAGGGTTGACCTCGCGTTTTTAGTTTTATCTTTAAATCTTTCCAAAAACGGCGGTTTCAAAATCGAAGATTTTTAAATGCCCACACTTTAAGATCATGAGCCATTTACGATCAGCTGCTCTGCGGGCATTACGGCGGCGGTCGCGACCGCCGCCGTGAAACCGCCCTACCTATAATTCAGATGGTCATAAAACTCAGACGGTCATAAAACGAAACCGCCGCTCCGTTTGGAGCGGCGGTTTTTAAGGTTATTTAGCGTAGTCAACAACGCGGTTTTCTCTGATAAGATTGACCTTGATCTGACCGGGATAATCAAGATTGTTCTCGATCTCCTTGACAATGTCACGTGCAACAAGGACCATCTGATCGTCCGAAATGGCTTCAGGCTTGATCATTACGCGGATCTCACGACCGGCCTGGATCGCAAACGAAGTTTCAACACCGTTAAAGGAATTGGCGATTTCCTCTAATCTTTCGAGTCTCTTAATATAACTCTCAATATTTTCTCTTCGAGCACCGGGACGTGCGGCCGAAATAGCGTCAGCCGCCTGAACAAGACAAGCAATAACAGTCTTTGCCTCAACATCACCGTGGTGAGCGTGAATAGCGTGAACAACTGCCTCGCTTTCCTTATATTTCTTAGCGACCTCAACACCGAGCTGAATGTGCGAACCCTCCTGCTCGTGGTCGATGGCCTTACCGATATCGTGGAGAAGACCTGCGCGCTTTGCAAGGCTTACATCCTCGCCCAGTTCTGCGGCCATAAGACCTGCCAAATGGCAAACCTCAAGAGAATGGTTAAGAACATTCTGACCGTAACTGGTTCTGTAATGCAAACGGCCCAAGAGTTTTACGATCTCGGGGTGCATACTGTGAACGCCGGCGTCAAGCAGAGTTCTTTCACCCTCCTGGCGAATAGTTCTGTCAACCTCTGCCCTTGCCTTTTCAACCGTTTCCTCAATTCTTGCAGGGTGGATACGTCCGTCAACAATAAGCTTTTCAAGCGCGATACGTGCTACCTCACGGCGAACCGGATCAAAACTCGAAACGGTAATAGCCTCGGGAGTATCATCAATAATAAGATCAACGCCGGTAGCGGTCTCGAGAGCACGAATATTACGTCCCTCGCGGCCGATGATTCGACCCTTCATCTCGTCATTAGGCAAAGCCACAACCGAAACGGTAGCCTCGGAAGAATGGTCAGCGGCACAGCGTTGAATTGCCATAGAGATAAGCTCTCTGGCTCGGCTGTCGGCCTCATCTTTAAGCTGCTGCTCATAATCGGCGATCTTCATTGCCTTTTCGTGCTGCAACTCGCCGTCCAGCATACTGAGCAACTGAGCCTTGGCCTGCTCCGAAGTGTAGCCCGAGATCTTTTCAAGCATATCGAACTGACTCTTTTTAAGCTGTTCAGCCTCTTTAAGTCTTTCTTCGACTACCTTTACTCTCTCAGCTAACTTTTCCTCTTTAGCCTCTAAGTTTTCAACCTTGCGGTCGATCGCTTCCTCCTTCTGCTGGATTCTGTGCTCCTGGCGCTGAACCTCTAAACGGCGTTCGCGAAGTTCCTTTTCCGTTTCAGTACGGGATCTGATTATCTCATCTTTAGCTTCTAAAATAGCTTCTTTTTTCTTGGCTTCTGCGTTCTTCATAGCGTCGTTCAAAATACGTCTCGCTTCGTCTTCTGCAGAGCCAATGGTTGCTTCGGCTGTTCTTTTGCGGTGAACCGAGCCCATTACAAAGGCAAGGACGGCCACAACAACAGCGATAGCACCCTCAATGATGTACCACAGCATTGTTAGTACCTCCTTCATATTTAATCACGTTTTGTTCGGACGTGTATAACCGAGTATGTAAAAGACAATGTCCTATTTCGCCATTATGAACTATTTGTCTATAAACATCCTTTAATATTTTATATTCTTTTAATAATTATGTCAAGTCAAATTTGCCATTATTTCGTATATATTCCATTAAAATTTGTGTAAAAACCACTATATAATGTAAAATGCCGCCGCAACGCGGTTTAAAATTTTAACTTTTTCTGCAATTTCCCTTATTTTTTTAAAAATAACCCTTGAAAAACTTGATTATATATATTAGAATATACCAGAATAAAATGGATTAATATATACTTATAATTCCAAGGTATGGTGATAATTTATGAACAAATACTCAGAAATGTCGAAAACCGAGCTTCTTTGTGAATACGAGCAGGTAAAAGCAAAATATGAGGAACTTTGCAACAAAGGCCTTTCTCTTGATATGTCAAGAGGCAAGCCCGGTGCAGACCAACTTGATTTGACTCTCGATATGTTCAATCTTGTAAACGAGGAATCCGGATACAAGACCCGCGACGGCATCGACTGCCGAAACTACGGCGGTGTTGACGGTATTCCCGAAATAAAAGAGCTGTTTGCCGAGATCTTCGGTGTAGATACTTCGAAGGTCATCGCCTCGGGTAACGCATCGCTCAGTCTTATGTTTGACGTTATTTCACAAGCTGTGACCCACGGTCTGGGCTTTGAACCGTGGTCAAAGCAGGGCAAACTCAAATTCCTCTGCCCTGTTCCCGGATACGACCGTCATTTTTCGATAACCGAATATTTCGGTATCGAAATGATCAACGTTCCGATGACTGAAAACGGACCCGATATGGATATTGTTGAGGAACTCATCAAAGACAGCTCGGTCAAGGGTATGTGGTGTGTACCGAAATACTCTAATCCCGACGGTATCGTTTACAGCGATGAGACGGTAAAGCGTCTGGCCGCTATGAAGCCGGCCGCCGGGGATTTCCGCATTATGTGGGATAACGCATATGCCATTCATCCCGTTTTCGGTGACCGTGCCGAAATACTGAACATTTTAAAAGAATGCGAAAAAGCCGGTGACCCGGATAAGGTCATTATGTTCACCTCGACCTCTAAAATTACGTTCCCAGGTGCAGGCGTCGCCGCTCTGGCAGCGAGTGACAACAACATCGCGGCAATAAAACGCAGGATGAGCGTGCAGACCATCGGTCCCGACAAGCTCAATCAGTTAAGACACGCAAGACTGTTGCCCGATATGGCCGCAGTAACCGAGCACATGAAGCGTCATTCCGCTATTTTGGCTCCTAAGTTCGACACGGTATTAAGAGGACTCGAAACTCAGCTCGGCGGTTTGGGTATTGCCCGCTGGAGCAAGCCGCAAGGCGGATATTTTATCAGTATGTTTGTCGAAAACGGATGTGCTAAAAGAATCGTTGAAATGTGCCGTGAGGCAGGTCTTGTGTTGACCGGTGCGGGTGCTACCTATCCTTACGGCAAGGACCCCGACGACTCAAATATCCGTATCGCACCGTCCTTTCCGACCTGTGCCGAATTAGAGATGGCCACCGAGTTGCTTTGCGCCGTTACACGCCTTGTTTGCCTTGAAAAGTTAATAAACGGTTAATTGTTATACACAACTATTGTTTTTGGTTGACTTCAAGAGCAAAACAATATATAATTATCGTGTAGTTTCACTTTTATGGTGTAAAAAAATTTGGAGGTTCATTTTATGAAGCGCAACAACAAACGTGTCTCCAAGCCGATATTCTTTATCGTTGCAATACTTATTTTTGTATTCGCATTCGGTGCATTCTTCGGTTTGGACGATTATCACGGTGACGTCAGAAAACTTTATGTCAAGGGTGCCGGTGATATCCGTTGGGGTATTGATATCAGCGGCGGTGTTGAGGCTATTTTCTCGCCCGACATAAAGACCGGTAACATCACCGAGCAGGATATGGATTCCGCTAAGGAAATCATCGAGACCCGTATGATGAACAACAACATCACCGACTATGAGGTGTATACCGATTACGATAACCATCAGTTGATCGTTCGTTTCCCCTGGCAGTCGGAGGATGAGAGTTATGATCCGACAGCCGCTATTCAAGAACTCGGCGAGACCGCTATGCTGACCTTCTATAAGGGTCAGGATAACAAGGGCGATATCGTGCTTCAGGGTGCGGCTGATATTGAGAGTGCCGAAGTCGGCTATGACGAAAAGAATGGTTACGTAGTAATGCTCGACCTTACCGATTCGGGTACTACCAAGTTTGCCGCCGCTACGGCTAATAAGGGCGACTACATAGCCATTTATATGGATGACACCATGATTTCCTGCCCTCAGGTCAACGAACCCATAACCAACGGCGAAGCCGTCATCACCGGTATGGGTACCGATCAGGATGCCGCGACTGAACTCGCCAACAAGATCAACGCCGGTTCTCTCCCCTTTGCTTTGACCGTTGACGATTCCAAGCTCGAAGTCATCACTCCGACCTTCGGTCAGGAATCACTAAAGGTAATGCTTATCGCAGGTATTGCCGCATTTGTTGCTATCTGCGTTCTTATGATCGTATTCTACCGCTTGCCCGGTGTTATCGCCTGCATCGCTCTTCTCGGTCAGGTCGCAGGTATGATCGCCTGCACTTCAGGTTTCTTCCCCGGAACCGACAGCTTCACAATGACCCTTCCCGGTATTGCCGGTATGATACTTTCGATAGGCTTTGGCGTTGACGCCAACGTTATTACCGCCGAGCGTATTAAAGAAGAATTCAGAAAAGGCAAGACTATTGACGGTGCCATTTCGCAGGGCTACAGCAATGCGTTCAGCTCGATCTTGGACGGTAACGTAACCAATGTTATCGTAGCAATCGTGCTTCTTGCCGCTTTCGGTACACCCGACAGCTTCCTTGCCCGTGCTTTGAACTTCATCTTCCCGTTCCTCAATTCTTCGGTAACCGGTAATATCTATTCGTTCGGTTACACCCTTATCGTAGGTGTTATCCTGAACTTCATTATGGGTGTTTGGGCCTCCAGACTGATGCTTATGAGCATCTCTCGCTTCAAACCCTTGCGTAAGCCCTGGCTCTATGGTGCACCCAAAACAAAAGAGACAAAACACTTCAACTTTAACGGATTCCGCTATAAGGCAATCATCATTGCCGCCGCTGTTTTGGTCGTCGGCACCGTCCTTTCCTGTGTTATCGGTGTTAAGACCGACATCACCTTCTCAGGTGGCAGCCGCTTCACCTACACCTATACAGGCGAAGTCAACGAAGATGCTGTAGAGTCTGTACTCAAATCTGAGTTGGGACTCGATGCTACCGTAACTCTTAATTCCGACGTTTCGGGCAAGTCTAAAAAGTTGGTGATCACCGTAAATGGCGACATCAATAAAGCCTTCAGCTCCGAAGCACTCGAAAATGTGCTTAAAGACGCCGCTTCCTCTGAAGCCGCTCTTGCTTCCAAGAACGAATCGACCACCGAATCGACCGCAAGCGGCACCGCTTCGGGTACAACATCAAGCACTTCTTCTACAACCTCTTCTACCACTTCGAGCTCGACCTCGTCGGTAGTTGAATCGGTGACTAACGAGACTATGGTTGACATCAAGAACGGTATCAACCACGTGTTGGCAACAAAGTTTACCGATAACGGTTTCAAGGAAAGCGAGTCCAACACCGTCAATCCGACTTTGGCAGGCTCATTCTTCGTAAAAGCACTCGTAGCAATGATTTTGGCTGTTCTGCTTGTTGTTATCTACATCGGCATCCGCTTCCGCAAGATCGGCGGTATTTCGGCAGGTATTGCTTCTCTTATTGCACTTATACACGACGTTATTATCGCGTTCTTCTCTTGCGTGATCTGCGGCCTTGCTGTTGATACCAACCTTGTTGCAGTTATTCTTGCACTCTTCGGTTACTCGCTTAACGCAACCATCGTTATGTTCGACCGTGTGCGCGAGAACAAGAAGCTGTATCCCGGTCTTACCACCGCCGAGCAGGTCAACAAGAGTATCAACGAAACTGTAAAGCGTTCGGTTACGACCTCTGTTACCACCTTCTTCGCAATCGCCGCTGTCGCTGTCGTTTGTGAGATCTTCGGTGTAACCGCACTCCGCAACTTTGCAATTCCTATGGCCGTCGGTGTTATAGCCGGTTGCTTCTCTTCAGTATTCCTTGCAGGCCCCATCTGGGTAAAGTGGTGTGAGTTAAAACCCGTAAAAACCGCTAAAAAGAAATAATAATAATAATAATTTCCAAAATTTCTGACACACTAAATAAAAAGGAGAGTTAAAAATGGAAAAGACTAAATACACAGGCACACAGACTGAAAAAAATCTTGAGATCGCATTTGCCGGCGAATCGCAGGCAAGAAACAAATACACTTATTTTGCTTCCGTTGCCAAGAAAGAGGGTTACGAGCAGATCGCCGCTCTCTTCTTAAAGACTGCGGACAACGAAAAAGAACACGCTAAGCTGTGGTTCAAGGAACTGCAGGGTATCAGCAACACCGCTGAAAACCTTAAGGATGCCGCCGAAGGTGAGAACTACGAGTGGACCGATATGTATGCGGGCTTCGCTGAGACCGCTGAAAAGGAAGGCTTCCACGAGCTGGCTCAGAAGTTCCGCCTTGTAGCCGCTATTGAAAAGCACCACGAAGAGCGTTACAGAGCATTGCTCAAGAACGTTGAAATGGCTGAGGTCTTTGCTAAGTCCGAGGTTAAAGTTTGGGAATGCCGCAACTGCGGACACATTATTGTCGGTATGAAGGCTCCCGAGGTTTGCCCCACCTGCAACCATCCTCAAAGCTATTTTGAGATCCACGCAGAGAACTATTAATTTCAAAAACGCCGCACGTTACTGTGCGGCGTTTTTATTTTTATTCCACGATATAGTTGTTGCTTTCGAGCTTTAAAAGTGGTAAAATAATTTTAGTATTTGCCAAATTTCTTGTTTAGTAGGTGAACAGATGAAGCCGGTGTTAAAATACCTATTGCCGTTGAGGACTCGAATGGCAACCGGATTTTGCATCAAGGTCATAGGTACGGTCTCGGAATTGCTGATTCCCTTCCTGATGACCTACATTTTAGACAACGTAATAGTAACAGGTAACGTCGGACGGATCATAGCTTTCGGCGTTTTGATGCTTATCTGCGCTCTTGTAGCCAGCCTCGGCAACATAATTGCCAACCGTATGGCAGCAAAGGTCACCCGTGACTTTTCTTATGAAATGCGACGTGAGTTGTTTTCTAAGACCCTGCTCCTTAGTGCAAAGGACACCGACCGTTTCACAATACCGTCTTTAGAATCACGCATCACCTCGGATACATACAACGTACAAAACTTCATCGGTATGATACAGAGAATGGGTGTCCGTGCGCCGATATTACTGCTCGGCGGTACAGCCATTACTCTTATTATGGACAGTACCTTATCGCTTGTTATGCTGGCAACACTGCCTATAATCTTTGCCGTTGTCTATAGCATTTCACGCAAGGGTGTTCCGCTTTACACCAAGGTTCAAAAACGTATCGACAGTATGGTGCGAGTCGTCCGTGAGGATGCCCAGGGTATACGCGTTATCAAGGCCCTTTCCAAAAACGACTACGAAAACCGCCGCTACGACGAGGTCAACCGCGCACTCTGCCGCGAAGAAACACACGCCGGCACTATTATGAGCATCGTCAACCCGGTTATGACCCTTTTGATGAACTTAGGAATAGCCGCTGTCGTTGCAGTAGCCGCATACCGCGTCAGTATCGGTGCATCGTCACCAGCAACGGTCATTGCTTTTATGCAGTATTTCACCCTTATTTCCATGGCAATGATGTCTCTGTCAAGAATGTTTGTTATGTACACAAAATGTGCCGCTTCGGCCAACCGAATCGCCGAGGTCATCAACTGCCCTGACGAGCTTAAAACGATTGCCGACAGCGGTAACGGTGACAGCAATTACCACATTGCATTTGAAAACGTCGATTTCTCATACTTCGGTAAGCAGAACAACCTCGATAATATATCTATAAGGCTCAAAAAAGGTCAGCATTTAGGGTTGATAGGTGCGACGGGAAGCGGAAAATCCACGTTTGTTAAACTCCTGCTCAGATTTTACGATCCGCAAAGCGGTTCGATTTATATCAACGGCCGCGACATACGCTCTTATGAAAGCAAAGAATTCCGTGCGATGTTTGGTGTAGTGTTGCAGAGCGACTTCCTTTACGCCGACACGATCGAAGAAAACATACGATTCGGTCGCGATATAAGCCTTGAAGATATAAAAAAAGCCGCAAAAACAGCTCAGGCCGATTCATTCATAGAAAACTTCCCCGACGGCTACGGCCATCTGCTGTCAGCCAAAGGTACAAACCTTTCGGGCGGTCAAAGGCAAAGGGTGCTTATCTCACGTGCTTTGGCCGGCAACCCCGAGATACTTATTTTAGATGACTCATCATCGGCACTCGATTATAAGACCGATGCGACATTGCGTGAGGCTCTCAGTTCCGAGTTTTCCCACTCGACCGTCATTACAGTCGCACAGCGTGTCAGCTCGGTTAAAAGCTGTGATATCATTTTAGTCCTCGATGAGGGCAAAATAATCGGTCACGGCACACACGAACAGTTGATGAAGACCTGCACTGAGTACCGTGAAATAAGCGATTCCCAGATGGGAGGTGCTTTCGTTGAGTAACAAAAAGCCCAACCGCAAGGGACTGTTTATAAGGCTTGGTAAATACGTTTTAGGACAATGGCCGCTGTTTGTTCCCGCTGTCATTCTTACCCTTTTGTCAAACCAGCTTTCGCTTATGGGTCCGAGATTTTCGGGTGCGGCCATCGATGCTATCGAATCGACCGGCGGAGTAAACTTCGACTTGGTTTTCGAGAACGTACTGAAGATGATCCTCTGCTACACGGCGTCTGCTCTACTCTCCTACCTGCTGGCGGTCATAATGATAAATTTGAGCCAGCGCATAATCTACCGTATGCGACGCCAGGTGTTCGAAAAGCTCAACACTCTGCCTGTAAACTTTTTCGATCAAAACGCTACGGGTGATATCATCAGCCATATCTCATACGATATCGACACGATAAACAGCACACTTTCGCACGACCTTGTGCAGGTTATGACCAGCCTTTACACGGTTATAGGTTCTCTTATTTTTATGTGGCAGATATCCCGGCCTATGATACTGATATTTGCCCTCACCGTACCCGTGTCTATACTGTTCACCCGCTATCGTTCTAAAAAAGTTCGTCCGATGTTCAGGGCAAGATCCAAGAAATACGGAGAACTCAACGGCTTTGCCGAAGAGATGCTGTCGGGCGCCAGAAGCATTGAGGCCTACGGTCGAGAAGAGGTCATATCCGATAGATTCAATGCCCACAACAAGGAAGCTATGGATGCCTACTACAACGCCGAATATAAGGCGACTCTTCTCTTCCCTACTATTAACCTGATAAACAATTTTTCATTATCAATGGTAGCGGTTTTCGGCGGTATACTCTATATGTACTCGCAAAACGGCGTATTCGCTGCGGGATCACTGTTTTTTATGTCGTTGAGCGGCGTTGCACAGTACGTGCAGTATTCCCGTAAATTCGCAGGACCTATAAACGAGTTTTCCAACATCCTGCACGAATTCCAGTCGGCCTTCTCGGCCGCTGAGCGTGTGTTCCGCATCTTGGATGAGGAACCCGAACCGTTAGACCGCGACGGTGCCGCCGACTACTCAGAGCCTAACGGCGATGTTGAACTCAGTGATATAACCTTTGGCTATACCAAAGACAGAACCATCTTAAAAAATGTTCACGTCGAGGCTAAAAAGGGTCAGACTGTAGCGATAGTCGGTCCTACCGGTGCGGGAAAAACGACCATAATCAACCTGTTGATGCGGTTTTACGATCCTCAAAGCGGTGTGATACGAATGGACGGCAAAGAGTCGCTGGATCTTAAGCGTGCCGACCTTAGAAAAGCCTTTACAATGGTTCTGCAGGACACTTGGCTGTTCCATGGAACGGTTTACGACAATATCGTTTACGGCAAGGAAAACGCAACAAAAGAAGAGGTTTATGCCGCTGCTAAGGCCGCTAAGATCGACGGCTATATTAATAGCCTGCCCAATGGGTATAATACCGTGCTTTCCGACGACGGTGTCAATATTTCAAAGGGTCAGCGTCAGTTGATAACCATAGCGCGCGCCTTCCTCTCCGATGCGCCGATGCTGATCCTGGATGAGGCGACCTCAAACGTCGACTCGCGAACCGAGATCAAGATCCAGGCTGCGATGACCGAACTGATGAAGGACAGAACCTGTTTCGTCATCGCTCACCGATTGTCGACCATTCAGAACGCCGATACGATCCTGGTCGTCAAGGACGGTACTATCATCGAGCAAGGCAACCACGAGGAACTTTTAAAACTCGGCGGATTTTATGCAACGCTTTACAATTCACAATTCAAATAAAGGAGTCATTATGAGAAAAAAGGAAATCGCAAAGAGATATATTATGTTCATCTTCTGCCTGTTCTTTATGGGTATTGGTGTAGCCTTGACAAAGCACGGCAACTTGGGCATTTCCCCGATGTCGTCGGTCGCAAATGTCATAAGCTATAAATTCACATTTTTCACATTCGGCACGTGGCTGACCATTTCAAACTGCGTAATGGTTTTAGGTCAGATTCTTGTCCTGCGCCGCAATTTTAAACCCATTCAGCTGTTGCAGATCCCGCTTTCCTTCCTTTTCGGATATTTCACCGACTGCGGCAGCTGGCTTGTGGCAGGGATCCCCAACGATGTCTACGTTGTCCGCATTTTACTGATTCTCGGCGGAGTTGTGGTAATCGCGTTCGGTATTTGTCTCGGCATCATCGCCGATGTAATGCTTAATTCAGGCGAAGCATTGGTCAAAGCCATAGCCGATGTTTCCAAAAAGGAGTTCGGCAATGTTAAGGTTATTTTCGACGTCACCTGGGTAACGCTGTCGGTCATTCTGTCGCTCATCTTCTTCAACGGCAAATTGATAGGTACCAGAGAAGGCACGCTTATCTCGGCCTTAACGTTAGGATTTGCGGTAAAACTCATCCGCCCACTTATCCAAAAGCCATTAACAAAACTTATAGAAAAATAACTAACTCCCGACGCATTCAAAGATCAAGTGCTATATTACACAAGATTATAAACGTTTATTTCGATTATTCTTATGCAACCAAAAGGGTCGACTATCAAATGATAGTCGACCCTTTTGTTATACAAACAATTATACTCCGTTGACTCTTTATCCCAAAACACACAGCGGACTTCCGAACGAAGATTATCTAAACATTCACAACAGTAATTGCGAAAACGTTTATAAAGTCATTATCCGGCAACCGTATAGATTTTAAACATTTTCCGTTCTCGAATATCAAACACTCACAGACAAAAAAGCCCATCTTATCTTTCAGGCTACCGTTATCTCGGGAAAGAGTAAAAGCCAAATCGCACAGCCCGCGCTCCACATGCTTGTATTCACTTATAAATTTAATTTTTTTCTCTTTATTAGAAATCCTCGACTGATATGTAACCCCCTGAGGCACAAGTAACTGAGATCTCTCCGTTTTTCCATCATCATAAGTAACAACAAGAACATCATTCGACTCGATCCACTGTCCGAAACCAAGTATCCATATTTTTTTGGAACATCCAAAATCTCCTGTGATTTCCTGACCTTCGCAAATAATATTGTCATATTTCCCACTATCAACATCGGCAAAATCAAAACAATTCTCATACTTCGCACTCACCGTTTCGAGTGAACCGGGAACCAACATTCTTCCGCTTATGCCCACATTTTTATACTTACCGGACTGTAACAGGTCTAATGAACCGATTGCTTTTGCATTAAAATGCTTTCTCAAATCGACCTTTGTTATTTTCAATATCTCCTGCATCACAAAAAACCTTTTTCCATTCATTTTCCTTTTCGATAACTCGATGTAAAATTTTATTGATTTTATCAACAAAACCAATTGAAATCTCGTTTCGTATCAGGCATCTCAAGAACATACCAATTATAATTGCCCAATCATTAAAACTTCCCAAACTTGTAAATTCCTTCAACAGTTGCGTTTCCCTAGACTGCAATATGTAATCGTAAAAATAACTCTGATACTTTTTGGCTGCATACACCTTTTCAAACATAGATTTGTAAAAATCTAAATACGCTCTTTCGTTATCCGGTGTAATTTCAATTTCACAAAAATACTCAACAAATTTTTTCAAATCATTTAGCGATCTTAAAAAGGCCTTCACGCCGTTAAAAACATTAACTGTATTATCAGCATTAATCAACTTATTTTGTGTTCCACCTTTAAAAACAACGCACTTACACAAACCGCTTGGATGCAAGTGCTTAGAGGCATTATGTGCTTGTATTGCCGAATCAAACTCAATTCTCTTATGCTTATATCGTAAATCGTTTTCATAATTGTGCTCAAGAATCAAAAATTCCTCTGTGTTGTCATCAAAACCGCACAGCAACATGTAATGTAACACGTGTTCCTTATTGAAAGTATCCGGACGAATATTTTCATAAAAACAGTCGACCGGCAACAAAACATGAGAACCGGCCCTCAAATGTGCTTGTAATTCAGGCAAACAGTTTTCACACGAGTCCGTCCACTGAACAGCCACGCCGTTTTTAAGGAATATTTCTTCCCAGCGGACAAAACTTCGTGTTTCCATTTTCAAATTCGGTCTTCCATCTTCAAAGTTAAAAACATACTCAAAATAGTCATTCTCAAAAAGTTCCATTAAGAAACCGTTTGTATATGCTATTTGAGCGAGCCCGTGTCTAAAACAGTCCAAATACCATATATCATTAAATGGGACTAATTCATTATTTATTACTTCCATATTCAAATCACGTCCTATATCAAAAGAATGCGGCAGGTTTATTTAACCATTATTTGCCATATTCTGACTTATATTATTATATCTTATATTGCCTATTTTAGCAAGCAAAATTTAAAATCTTCGAAAAATTTATTCCCTTACCACAAAATTTATAAAAAATAATATTAATCAAATTTTCGACGTTTTTCTGCATAAAGCGACACAAGCAATGTGATATTATTGTTACAAGTAAAGTGAATATCATAACCACTTTGCAATACGGACATCTATACGGAGGTTTTATTATGAAAAAATTTTTATCGTTAACACTTGCCCTAATTATCGCTTTGATGTGCGTTGGATGCAAAGGTAAAAAGGACACCGATACCATTAACGATCCGGCAAACAGCAACCCCATTTCCAGTTTTGACAATGAGATATTCATCCCCGAGGACGGTGACTCGTCCCTATCGGGTGGATATATATCGAACAGTTCTGTCTCACCTGTACCGGATGGATATGTAGCTCCCGACTCCTCCGGCAATGGGTATATTCCAGGAGGCACGACCGGCACGTCGGGTCTCAGTCACCCTGACCTGTCCCAGTATCAGGACGCGAAAGGCTTTCTCATAAAAGATAAGAAATACAAATACCAGGGAAATGATGTGCTTATTCTTCATATCACCAATAAAACGAGCACAAATTATAATATCGCTGTCATATGCGAGTATTTTGACTCTGAAGGATACACCATAAAGACCGAGACAAAGACCTTTGAGGGTTTTGCGGCAGGTTATGAGAACTATTTTGTTTTCGTACCGCGAATCGTTTTCAGCAGTCACAAGATCAGCGTCAAGACCCAGAACTACAACGGCGTTGCGTTTGCGAGTTACCTGGAAACAAAAGATAACCCGGGTCAGTTAACTGTAGGTGCCATGAGCAAAAACGGAAGCCTTGACCTCTACGCGACAATAGGCATATCTTTTCAAAGAGCAAACACCTATAATAAAAACTTGTATTATGCAGCCGATTATGTCGTTTTCAATAATAAAGGTGAAATTTGTTACATTGATAACATGCAACTTGAAGACTATATGCCCCCTATAGGCACCAAAGATCCCACGACCTTTAGAACATGGCGTCCGTTTTATCAATCCGATGTCCTCATGATAAACGTAGATAAATTCGTCTGGCCTGAGGAACTGACAGGTTCGGCGGGCGGTATCATGGCGATAAAGGCAGTAAGTGATAAGTATCTTTACTGAACATACTTTTATAACGTTTGTTTAGAAACAGTGAGGCAATGCGGAGTCCTGTTTTCAAAGAAAAGGAGTTATATGTTATGAACAAAAGAATAATTAAACTCATAAATAACGAACGCACAACGTCAAAAATCAAATCACTCAAGGCTGATGCAGGCGAATGCGGTGCAGACGTTACTGCAGCCGACATTTGTCATTACTTTGACCGCGCGAAGTGCTCTTCATTTGCTTATGATGAATGCACAAAGGATTACACCTCCTGCAGTAATCACAGTTATGATTTTTGCAACTCAGACTACGACGACCCTTGTAAAGGCATAGGCGTTGTTGATATAAATTAACAACTAATCAATCACTTTGTAAAATTAATTATTAACTAATACGCATTTCTCACTGTTTCTTTACAAGGCTGGTCGTATGGCGAGAATTATTCTCGCCATACACCTTGCTATATAACATCAATAGCTTAAAGGAGATGAAATCCTTGTTCTTCTTACAGTATAAAACATCTTTCAAAAACCTATCCCGTGCACCGCTGTTTTGGGCGGCATTGGCTGTGGTCGTTTTTGCGGCAGTTTATGGTGCACTTGAAGGCACATACTATGATGACAATCAGCCACAATTTATACTAGATTACGAAACGTATATCCAACAATACATAAACATATGTGTACCAAAAGTTATGGTATACTCGATGCCGTTTTTCACAGTTGTCACCACGGCATTGTTGCTTAGCCGTGATTACGGCGACGGATTTTACGAAATAGAAAAAGCCGGCGGTGTAAGACCCGTCAGCTACTTCTTTGGCCGTATGGCGGCACTTATAACCGTCGATTTCGTTGTTGTAACTGTCGCCTGCTATTTATCTTTCTATTTATATTATTTTACACGCGGCGGTGTGGCCGAATTAACTGTTCCACAAATGCTGGCAGATTCCCTCATTCGTATGATGCGGCTGATTATTTTTATTTCAATGCCATGCATTCTGATGTATATAGGCCTTACATACTTTACAGGAAGCTTGTTTAAAAGAAGCTATGCCGGTTCCGTTGTTGGCTTGGGTTACCTCGTGATAACTTTTGCCGCCATTTCAGTATTGCATATCCGGGCCAGGCAAACAGTATTCGGCAAATTTTATTTTGATTACTTATTGCCATTGCCGGAGAAAATTCGATTTTATTTACATAATTACGATACCAAATGGTTCGAAGGCACAATAAAATCATACGGCGTCACCGCACAAGAAGCAATCATATCGGTAGCTATACTTGTTACCGTCGCAGTTGTCTATTTTTCGTTAAGCTACATCCTCGTCCGACGTAGGGAAATATGAATTAAGATACTAAAAAATAAAATGGGGTGAAAAAATGAGGCTAAAAAAATTGCTGTATCTAAGACAGCACAGTGAAAAAACAGCCGTTATTGACAACGAAATTACTCTTACATACAAAGAATTATTTGATAAAGCAAGCTTGATTGCCAAAAAAATAAAGCTTCAAGCATCCGTGCGACAGCACGTTGCTATATTATTGCCAAATTCTGCTAATTATGTGGTGGCATATTGCGCAGCACTATTGGCAGACTGCGTGGTTATTCCTATATACTATAACGCCACGCCGCAAGAGATAAAGCATTGCATTGAGTTTTGTGATGTAAGCATTTTAATAACGACTGACGCCGATGCAAAAGAACTGTGTTCCCAAGAGTTACGGCACAGATTAACCATTATAAATATCAACACCCTGGAATCAACAGTCATCGGCAACAAAAGCCTTATAGCATATCCTGCAAGTCCAAGCGATGTTTCGGTGATATTAGGAACATCAGGCAGCACAAATTCACCAAAAAGAGTGATGCTTTCAGACGAGAACATGATCGAGAACGCTCTTGGGATCATACAGTCTCTGGGATACACCGAAAACGAACGCATTCTTGTGGTTCTGCCTCTGACATTCGCCTCCGGAAACACCTCGCAATTGATCGTTTCACTCGTACTGTCGGCCACAATATGTATTTACCACGGTGCGTTACACCCCAAACTATTCTATGCCACCATTAAGAAATACCGGATAACATCAACTACCGTAGTGCCTTCCATACTAAAAATTATTTTAGACGGAAGGGACCACACAAAGGAATGCGAAACATTAAAGACACTTTGTTTCGGCGGCGGACCCACAGATAACACAACAATAAAGCGTGTTATGAACAGCCCGTTAAGAAAAGCTTATGTACAGATGTATGGACAAACAGAAGCCTCTACCAGAATATCACATCTGCATTACAACGATTGCTTTGAAAAAGAAAACTCTGTGGGCAAGCAGCTATACAACATTTGTGTTCGCATTGATGCTACAGATAACGAGGTCGGCGAAATATACGTTAAGGGCAAAAATGTGATGCGTGGCTATTATAAAGAAACCGTCTCCCCTATTACAAACGGTTGGCTGGCAACCGGCGATATCGGCTATATGGACTCAGATGGCTATTTATACATTTGCGGCAGAAAGAAGAATTTAATTATTGTTTCGGGAATGAACGTCTACGCCGAAGAGGTTGAAAATATCCTACGCCAGTCCCCTGCCGTGTCGGAAGCACTGGTCTACGGTGTCTGCGATGAAAATCGTGGTGAAATACCCGTCGCCGATGTTGTTTTAGCAACAGACGCGAATATCACCGAACAAGAACTCAAGGCATACTGTTCTGCTTCACTCTCAGAATACAAAGTCCCAGCACAAATCAACTTCGTCAAAGCATTAGAACGTACATATAACGGCAAAATCGCCAGAAAAAGGAGGAATGACTATGAATGATCACTATCTCTCCATAATCGCACGCAATACAAAAGCACAAATTGATGAGAATGAAATAAAAAAAGAGCATCGTCTTTACGAGGATTTGGGATACGATTCAATCGGATTTATAAGCATGGTTGTTGCAATCGAAGATGCTTATAACTTCGCATTCGATGACGAATATATCAACCCAGAAGCCTTTAAAACTGTCGAAGATGTTGAGAAGTATATAAAATCAAAGATCGACCGTTAATTAAGGAGAAACCAAAATGAGCTGCACACAAAAACGATTGCAAAGAATATTGGAACAAGCCTATGAGCAGGTTCCCTATTTCAACGGTGTTATAAACGACCTGATTGATGAACCTTCAGATATAAATCCCACCTTACTAAAAAAAATTCCAACATTTAGCAAACAAGATATTTGTAGTGTTGGATGGGAAAACTTTGTATCCGGCAAATTTCTCAAGAATGACTATAGTGTTAATATAGACGCCGATATCCGCTTAGAAAGAACATCTGGTACCACTGGAAATCCTATGCAAATTCTGTGGAAAAACAGTGACTACTTCGCATCCAGCAGATTTCACTGGCAATACCGTTTTAAGAACTTTGGAATCACCCCCAACTCTCGCATGTGCACAACATTAAGAAATCTTCCCGGTAATGACATATACTACATCAACAACAAAAAAAACAAATTTGTTTTTAGCATAATGAGGTTCAATAGAGAAACTGTCACTCATATCTTTGCTAAACTCAATGAATATCAACCTGAATGGCTGTATATACAAAACAGCGTTCTTTATGTTTTGACATATTTTGCTAAAAAATACCGTCTCAAATTCCCCAAATCAATTCGCTATATAGAGTTTATAGGCGAACCCATTTGCAATTATTATCGCGAAAAAATCCACGAAATCATACCTGCTCCAAGCTCTAATATGTATGGTTGTGTTGAAACAAATGGCATTTCTTACGAATGCCAATTCGGCAATAATCACATTATAAGCGACAATGTCTTACTTGAAATTGTGGATACACATGGTCACCCGATTCCCGATGGAAATATCGGATATGTCTGTGTTACAGGCTTACATAATACAGGCATGCCCATGATTCGCTATCGCTTGAATGATTTGGCAACAATAAAAAAACAAGTTTGTAATTGCAACAATAAAAATCCTATCATCGATGTTAAAGCCGGACGAATGACCGAGTTCCTGCTTTTAGATGATGCGGCTGTTTTTGACAAAGCTAAATTATTTTGTCCAATAAACGCCGGATTAAGCTACTTCAAACCAAAGGCACATGATCTAATATTCAACCTAAAAATGAACACACTTGATAATTATGAACTTTTAGTGCTAAAAAACGACCATCACAGCAGTGATATTAGCCAAATAGTACGTGAAATGTTCAACTTATATCAGCTCCCCAATATACGATTTTCAATAAAATATACAAAACACGTTGATCAAGCACTGCCCATTGGATTACTAAGATTAAAGGAGGTGATCTCATAATGACACGGCTCTTGCTCGCAATTTCTTTAATTTGCACTATTCTTGGTTTTTTCGTAAAAAAGAAATATCAAAAAACAGTGCTATCAGTTATTATGTGTGCAGTACTTGCTATATGGCTATATTTGCATGGACTCGAGGATTTCACCTACTTTAGCATTGTAAAATTATTGTTTTGCATTGCTGCATCGTACTTTTTGTATGTGGTTTCACTTTTTATCGTGGGGACGAAGTTCACAAAAGAAAACTTGTTTCCAAAAGGGTGTCTAAAACTACCCAAAAGACAAAGAACCTGGTTTATCGCCGAGAGTTCAAGAAATCTAATAAATTCGACTTATGAAGAGCTTATATACCGTTGGTTCTTGCAAAACGCAGTATACGTGCTGACCGAAAACGCTGTTTTATCAATATCAATCACCGTTATAGTGTTTTTTGGAGTTCACCTAAAACATAAAATAGCAATAGTTCAAATGATAGATATTTTCGTTTTCTCGGTTTTTATATCAACATTATATTATTGGTTTGTAAACCCTCTGCATTGCATTGTTATACACATTGCAAGAAACCAATTAATAATCAATCAAAAATATCTGTCTTCTCAAAGAGAGAATGAAAAATTTGCCAAATATATAAAGATAATGAAAGGCTGGAAAGAAAAATGAACAACACCAAAGAAAAATATCAGTATCTTGCAGAGATACACCTTTTCACTTTAAACGGAACCTGCTTCGCATTTATGCCATGTACCCTAAAATTATTTGAGTTGGATCATCAAACCTACAACCATTTGATGCAATTATCGGAAAAGTATGGCACGAGAAAACCATTCGTTTGCCGGGATGAAGCCCTTATATCTTCCGGTCTTATTTACGAAGCCGATGAATCACAACACGAAATATTTAAACAAACGACGGCAGCTATGTCACGTGAACACATTGCTAATATTATCAACCCGCCTATTACTAATATCGTGTTGCAAATCGCTAACGACTGCAACCTGAACTGTATTTATTGTTACGGTGATGGAGGCTCATACGGCAGGCAGAGAGAACTTATGTCATTGGATACTGCTAAAAAAGCAATCGATTATATGGTCACCAACAGCGAAGGCATTGACAATCTATTGGTAACATTTTTTGGTGGTGAACCATTAATGAATTTCGATGTTGTCAAGGGGGCCTTAAATTACTGCAAAAGCATCGAACGAAGCACCAAAAAAACATTCTCTTTCAGTATGACCACCAACGGCACTATTCTCACCGATGAAATATTTGATTTTATCAAAGATAATAAAGTTTCAGTAATGATAAGTATGGACGGAGGAGAGAAACTCCAAAACAAACACCGCTGTTACTGCGATGGTCGAGGCAGTTTCGATGATATTAAAAAGAATATCGAACGCTTTAAAGAAGCACGCGGCGGTCATCTTACTGCGCGCGCAACGGTTTGCCGTACAGACATCCGTTTCAAAGAAATCAAAGACGATCTGCTGGCACTGGGATTCACAAATGCCGTTACATCAATAGTCGATACCAGCGAGGACTCGCCTTTATTTGTAGGAAACGAGTACACAGATAGTGTTCTTGAGCAGTACCAAATACTGGCTGATGATTATGTGAAAAGCACTATACAGGGCAAACATGTATACAACAATCTGTTTTCTGAAGTATTAAATCGTCTTTATTTTAAAATAATGAAAGAACGTTCTTGTAATGCGGGCAATAACGGTCTTGCCATAGGAACCGATGGCAACCTTTATCCTTGTCATCGATTTATGGGAATGCCTGAATATATTATCGGCGATCTTGAGCACGGTATTAACGAAACGCAGAGAAGCAACTACCGTAAAGCCACTATTTATGAAAAAGAAGATTGCAAAAACTGTTGGTGCAGATACCTGTGCAGTGGTGGATGCGCCCACACGGCGGCAGTACACGGTGGCGACGTTTTCCATGCACCGGAGTGTTATTGCGATCTCTATAAAGGATTATATGAGATATTACTACACACATACTGGCGGTTAAAAGAATGGGATGATGATATCTTCCGAAAGACATTGGAGAAGTCTGAAAAAGCGGTAAACACTCTATAAGAATCCATTGTGGTCGTTACGGTTCACATCACAATAAAACCGGAGGAGATTTAATGTTTTTAAACGCAGTTAAAAAGTATTTTTTTATATTACCGGTGGCTATGGCGATAATGCTTTTCGCCACGCGCGTCTGGGAAGCTCAATTTTTAATAACGCCGTTACCGATGTTAGGATTTTTCTACTATATCGAATGCGTTACACCGGTGATCATGCTTGTTCCGTTGGCATTTTTACTGTATGACAATTTTGAGATCGAGCTGGGGCTGGTATGCGGTGTTAAAACGTCAACGTTGATGCTGACCAAATTCTTTTCGGTATTTATTTATGTGTTGTCTACCGTTTACACTATGATATTTTTCTATACATACAAGGAATTTGTGCCCAACAGCAGACACCGCATCGTCTTCCCGATCTACGTTCCTGAAAACTATAAGCTGTATATGTTTGTTTCGGTCACCGTAACATTGTCGTTTTTCGCCGCTTTGTTTTTGTTTATACGTGTATTAACGAGAAACTGTTATGTACCTGTTGCGGTGGGATTGGCGGCATTTATAGCCACCTCAACACTCAACAGCGGTATACACGGCGGTACTACCGATATGCGATCGGCTTTGTTTGACCCATTTATTTCTGTGTATTTTGTCGGCAACACCGTTCCCAACAGTATGAACATTGAAAGTATGACTAATATCTGGACCAACAACCGATTGCTGTTTGCTGGTGCGGCCGTTGTGCTGTTCGTTTGCTCGTATTTACTCCTTCGCCGCGAAAAACTGCACGAAGGTTTTGGAGAATAATTTTTACTTACAGGAGGAAAGTTACAATGATCGAAATTAAGAATCTTACAAAAATTTATCCGCGCGGCAAGAAGAAGGCACTTGACAATGTAAGTTTAGTGATCCCCAACGGTATTTTTGGTCTTATCGGCCGAAACGGCGCAGGAAAGACCACGATTATGCGTATTATTGCCACTGTAATGTCGGCCACAAGCGGAGAAATCTACTTTGACGGCAAAGAGCTTAATGCCAACAAAGACGAGTTCCGCTCGTCTTTGGGTTATCTTCCGCAGAGTACAAAACTTATGCCGCGGCTTAATATCGTGGAGTTCCTTGATTATGTGTGTATTATGAAAGGAATCAAGGACAAGGGTGAAAGAAAAGAAAAAATAGCTAACGCCATTGAAACGGTCGGACTGGTTGGCGAAGAGAAGAAAAGGCTTCGTAACTATTCAGGCGGTATGCTTCGCAGAGCGGGTATTGCTCAGGCACTGATAGGTGACCCAAAAGTACTTATAATTGATGAGCCGACGACCGGTCTTGATCCCGAGGAAAGACGTTATTTCTTGAATCTGCTTTCCAAGATCGCGGTCGACCGAACTGTTATTTTTTCGACTCATATTACCGCGGACATAGAGAACCTGTGCAAAAACATTTGTGTTCTTGAGTTAGGTGAAGTCAAATTTTTAGGTGAAAAGGCCGACTTTGTCGGACGCATTGAGGGCAAAATATTCCAGCATATCGGAACGTCCGAGGACGAGGCATTTTTGCGCAAGCAGACGGTAGTGACCTCTGTTTCACATATTGACGGCAAACCGCATATCCGCTATGTCGCTGATGAGGCTTTCACGGATACATCAACTCCGGTTGAGCCGACCCTCGAAGATGCTTATATCTACGCATTAGGCGGAATCAGAAGATGAGTAAAATTCTAAATCCACACCTTGGTTGCAATACACAATCCTTCATCATTCTAATAGTCACAGCCCGAAGCACTTTTCGAACGCATAGAATAGTTTATAACAACATTAAAACATATTCATTTATGTTGCCATACTCGGTCAATAGGCACAATATATTTATTGTTAAGTTGTTTTGTTTTCCGCATACGAGGATTTAAAAATTTTTAGAAATTTTGAAGAGAGAGAATACATTGAAAGACAAAATATCTGAGTTTATAAAAAAATGGAATAGATTAACAATCCATTTTAAAAGAAGTGTGTTGATTTCCTGGAAGGCATCCCCACAGCTTTTTATTTTGAGAATCGCTTATGAAATTATTTCTGTTACCCTTCCTATTATTTCCCTTTTTCTTTCTAGGACTGTTATAAATATATTAAGTGCCGATAATTTTCCGTCGCAGCAACAAGAGTTTTATGCAATTATAGTAGTAATTGTATTTATTAATCTTTTTAGTGCATTATTAGCGCGAGCATATACATATATCAGTACTATTCATTCAGATCTGGTTACAAATGTTATCGATCTAGAAATCATAGACCAAATCAACAAACTGGATATATCTTTTTTCGATAATCCCGAATTTTACGATAAGATACAAAATGCATTAAGAGACTCGCGATCGCTGCAATCGCTCACATGGATATCTTTAACCCTTATTAAAAGCATAATTCAGATGACATCAAATCTGATAATTCTTATGGGACTGAACTTCTATTTACCAATAATTATGTCGATTCTTTGTCTCCCCGGTGTTTTTATCGATAAATACGTAGCCAAACGCAAATACGAATGGCAATTACAAAGAGCACGCAATGACCGCAAACTAGGATATATTAAGAATATACTTATATCCAAGACACACGCTAAAGATATACGTTTATTTAATGTACAAGAATACTTTCGGAAAATGTACACTAATATGTGGCAAACTTGGTTTGGTGAAAAGAAAAGTCTCGACAAACAACGGTTCGTGTTATCTTTTTCGGCAAGCATACTTCCCCTTTTTGCAACTACCGCTGTGCTGCTTATGGTGGGAAACGGTATATTATCAGGCTCGCTTTCAATAGGTGATTATTCATTATATGGCGGCGTAGCAAACCAATTATTATCATCTATCAACACTTTGACGGGAGTAATCAACCAAAGTTATGAAAGTGAAATGAGACTGAGCAAATATGCCGATTTTCTAAAACTAGAGCCCGTAGTAAAGGACAACGGAAACAAAAAAATAGACGAAATTACAACCGTCCGGTTTAAGAACGTATATTTCTCCTACCCAAACACCAATCAATTGATTCTTAAAGATATCTCGTTTGACATTACGCAAAATCAAAGCGTTGCATTAGTTGGCTTGAACGGTGCGGGAAAATCAACAATCGTTAAACTACTTTTGCGATTATATGAACCGGATCGCGGCGAAATATTAGTTAATGGTATAAATATCAGAGAGTATGATTTAAAAAGCTACTATAAATGCATCGGTGTGGTACTTCAAGATTTTTGCCGTTACAACCTCAAAATCCGAGAAACTGTGGCAATAACTGATATTGAAAATATGTCAGATGATCATAAAATAATTAGGGCGTGCAAAGATGCAGACATTGAATTAAAAGCAATTGGCCCCAATGCTGGAATTGACACATATCTTGGCAAAGTATTTGACAAAAACGGGTTAGAGCTTTCCGGAGGTTACTGGCAGAAATTTGCGGTGGCACAGGCGTATTTTAAAAATAGTTCTTTGATGGTATTTGATGAACCAAATGCAGCATTAGATCCCGAAGCCGAACAACGCCTTTTCTTAAAAATGAGAAATCTCAGCAAAAACAAGTGTGTTCTTTACGTAACACACCGATTATGTGCTGCTACAACCGCGGGTCAAATTATTGTACTTAAAGACGGCACTTGTATTGAAAAAGGTACGCACACACAATTGATGAAAAACAAAAAAATATATTATGACTTGTTCAACAAGCAAGCAAAGAACTACAGAGAGGATGAAACTCAGAACACATAGCAAAACCTCCCTTTGTTTTCTCAGTTGTTATTTAGTAATGATACTACTTTTTACTGCACAGAACATCCGCAGACACAAGAAAGAACTCACTCAGCATCAGTCCACTACGGCGATCGCGTACATCGCCGTCTCCACCAATCACACTTGCAACTCAAACCACCTCCATAAGAGCTATACTCCCAACTGAAAAGGCAGAACGAAAAACCGTTTTGCTTTTTCGATGTAGAGAAACCATTACACATAAACTATAAAAACGAGTCCGAACCTAAAAGTTCGGACTCGCCTTATTTGGTCGAGGTGACGGGACTTGAACCCATGGCTTCTGCGTCCCGAACGCATCTAAAAGCCTCTTCTTTAGCCGTATTTGGCGGTTTATAAGGCTTTTCTCTCGGTCGAAAAATTGTCTTTGCGCATCTTTTCTCCACTGTTTCCACGTGTTCCAAATCGCACTGTGGGATGAAATGCGGTCGTAAAATAAAGATAAACTCTCTCCGTTTTTGTAATCGTCCTACAGTTAAAACAGCAGTTTTATGTGGTCGTTTAAGAACGAGAGGTTTTTGCTTCTGTTTTCGGTAGTTTACCTTACTTTCTAACTAAAATCAAGTAGTAAAAGTTACTACGTATTAACCAAAAAAAAGGATTTGAAGATAAATATTTTTTATAAAAATACATTTGTAATGTAAAAATTGTAAATATAAAAATTTTATGTGGGTATATCTTGACGAAGACTATACGACATGGTATAATAATATAAAATCGAATAGTTATAATAATATTTAAGGGAACCAACTGACTGCAGAGGACACTGGCTCCCTTATGTTTTTTTATAGCAAATCATTATGATTAAATATAAAAAGGAGATAGCATTATGGAAGTACAACTCCAAGAACTGATTGACCAAATTAAAAAGGATGGTGTAGAGGCTGCTGAAACAGAGGCGGAAGCTATACTTAAATCCGCAAAAGAAAAAGCGGAGAAAATTATTTCCGATGCACAGGCACAGGCAGATAAAATTTTGATTAATGCTAAAGCTGAGAATGACCGAATGGTGAAGTCAAGTGAGGATGCTATTCGTCAGGCAGGTCGTAATCTGCTGATTTCTTTCAGAGAAAGTGTATCCAGAGAACTCAAATCAATTATAGGTGAAAACGTTTCCGCCGTATATTCATCGGAGTCACTTGCACAGCTTATCGTTAGTATTGTCGAGAGTTGGGCAAACAAGCCTGATGCCGAATATATATCCGTGATCTTAAACAGTGAGAATTTGAAGAAACTTGAAGAAACCTTGCTGGCAGCCCTTAAAGAAAAAATGCTGAAGGGCATCACGCTGAAGGCAAATGATAATTTCGATGGTGGTTTCCGCATTGCTGTAAATAACGGTAGCGCTTACTATGATTATTCTGCAGAAGCGGTCGTGGATATGCTTTCAAATTATCTCAGTCCTAAGGTTACCGAGCTTTTGAAAGAGGCGAAGTAATAACTATGGCTGAATACTATTTAATATCGCAGTTACCATCTTTGGATGGAATCAGCGAAAATGCTCCGCTTCCGATTACCGAAGAACGATTTACAGAGCTTTGCAATCGCTTTTTAGGGAAAAAAGCACAGAATGAGATGAAAAAGCTAACGCTGTCCCCACCGAAAAGTTTTGAGAGTTCGGGTTCTGCGTTGATTGATAGCTTTAACGAAAGCGAACGGAATTTACGGTTTGCACTTGGTAAAGTTCGGGCAGAAAAAATGAAAAAGCCATTTGATACGGAAAACAGAATTTTGCCCGTGGAATATATCAAAGCGGCGAGTACAGCAATAGAGATGGAAAACCCGATGGATGCGGAAAAATATCTAAACCGTTACCGCTTGGAAATCTTAGAAACGTTAAGACCTATGGATAGTTTTTCTGAGGATTATATTTTCTATTACGGACTTAAGTTGAAACTGTTTCTCCGCATAAGACAGTTCGATACAAAAGCAGGAGAAGAAGCATACAGAAATATTTACAACTCCATTTTAAACGGAGATAGGTTGGAGGCAAAACAATGACCGAGAATAAAGGAAAGGTAGTTAGCATAAATGGAAACTTGGTGTCGGTAGAGTTTGACGGCAACGTTTCTATGAACGAAATATGCTATGTTTTTGTGGGTGATACTGCCCTAAAAAGCGAGGTTATCCGCATAAGAGGAAATATCGCACAAATACAGGTTTACGAAATGACCGATGGCATTAAATGCGGAGATAATGTGGAATTTACGGGAGATATGCTGTCCGCAGATCTCGGCCCCGGTTTGCTCGGTCAGATATATGACGGACTGCAAAATCCACTTCCTGTTTTAGCAGAGCAAGCAGGCTGGTTTTTGGAAAGAGGAATTTACGCAGACGGGCTTAACACTGAAAAGAAATGGGAGTTTACACCGACTGCACAAGTCGGCGACATTGTTCGTGCGGGCGAATACATCGGAACCGTTCCCGAAGGCCCGTTTACACATAAAATTTTTGTTCCCTTTTATCTTTTTGGAAACTATACGGTAAAATCCATTGCCGAAAAGGGCGAATATACCGTTAAGGAAACGATTGCGGTTTTAACCGATGAACGAGGTCGTGAGATACCCGTATCTATGTCTTTCAAGTGGCCTGTTAAACGCGCGGTTAAATGCTACAGCGAGAGATTGGCACCTATTGAAACTATGGAAACCAAAGTTCGTCTTATCGACTCCTTCTTCCCCGTAGCAAAAGGCGGCACATATTGTACGCCCGGACCTTTCGGTGCAGGTAAGACCGTATTGCAGCATACCACATCGAAATATGCGGATGTAGATATCGTTATTATCGCCGCCTGCGGTGAGCGTGCCGGTGAAGTTGTTGAAACGCTCACTGAGTTTCCCGAGCTGATAGATCCCAAAACCGGACGTTCGCTTATGGAACGAACCATTATTATATGTAATACTTCTTCTATGCCTGTTGCATCCCGTGAAGCTTCGGTTTACACTGCGGTAACACTTGCTGAGTACTATCGACAGATGGGACTTCATGTTCTTATGTTGGCAGACTCAACATCTCGCTGGGCACAGGCGATGCGTGAAATGTCGGGCAGACTTGAAGAAATCCCCGGTGAAGAAGCTTTCCCTGCATATCTTGAATCTTATATTGCAGCCTTTTATGAAAGAGCAGGTTATGTCCGCTTGCCTGATGGCAGTACCGGTTCTGTTACTATCGGAGGCACCGTATCCCCTGCAGGCGGCAATTTTGAGGAACCCGTAACACAGGCGACTTTAAAGGTTGTAGGTGCATTCCACGGTCTTTCCCGTGAACGTTCGGATGCAAGAAAGTATCCGGCAATTGACCCGCTTATCTCCTGGTCAAAATATAACAGCGTTATTGACGGCGAAAAATTGGAATTTTGTAAAGGCATTCTTCATCACGGTGACGAGATCGGCTCAATGATGAAGGTTGTCGGTGAAGAAGGTACTACTCTTTCTGATTACATTACCTATTTAAAATCCGAAATGCTCGATGCCGTTTATCTGCAACAGAACTCATTTGATTTAGTTGAGGCAAATTGTGGAAGATTGCGTCAGCGCTATGTTACCGATAAACTCGTATATATTTTAGGCAGTAATTACGCTGTTCAGAATAAAGACGATGCACGTAGCTTCTTTAACCGTATGCGCCAGAAATTTATTGACTGGAATTATACCGAGTTTGAGAGCGAAGCATTCAAAAAAGCAGAATCTGAGATTGATGAATTGTATCGTAAGGTTGATGGCAAATTAGCCGCACCTGCCGAAAAACTATTAAAGGACGGTGAATGAGAGTGAACAAAGTATATAACCGAATAGAATCTATCACCGGTAATGTTATCACTGTCCGAGCAAACGGTGTTCAGTATAAGGAATTGGCACAGATCAATACGCGTTTCGGCAAATCTCTGGCTCAGGTTAACAAGATCGAGGGCGATATCGTATCCTTGCAGGTCTTTGCCGGCGGTCAGGGTGTTTCCACAGGAGATGAAGTGCGCTTTTTAGGCCACGAAATGCGAGTATCGTTCAGTGAAGATTTGTTAGGACGTATATTCAACGGATCAGGTGAACCAAGAGATAAAGGCCCTGCACTCACGGAAAATATGAAGCCCATTGGCGGCCCCTCTGTTAATCCTACCAAACGTATTCTTGCCAACCGAATGATGAGAACCAACATTCCTATGATTGATATGTTTAATACCTTAGTTGTTTCTCAGAAATTGCCCATTTTCTCCATTTCCGGAGAGCCGTATAACCAGCTTCTTGCTCGTATTGCAATGCAGGCTGAGGCAGATGTAATCGTCCTTGGCGGTATGGGTCTTAAATATGATGACTTCTTGTATTTTAAGGATGCACTTTCCAAAGGCGGTGCTTTAAGTAAAACCGTTATGTTTATTCACACTGCATCCGATCCTACCGTTGAGTGTATGATGATTCCCGACATGGTATTGGCAGTAGCAGAGCAATTTGCGCTTCAGAATAAAGACGTATTGGTGCTCCTTACCGATATGACCAACTTTGCTGATGCTATGAAGGAAATTGCCATTACGCAGGAACAGGTACCGTCTAACCGTGGATATCCCGGAGACCTGTATTCTCAGCTTGCCGCCCGTTACGAAAAGGCAGTTGACTTTGCCGATTCCGGTTCAGTTACCGTTTTGGCGGTTACTACCATGCCCGGTGATGATGTAACCCATCCCGTCCCCGACAATACGGGATATATTACCGAAGGTCAGTATTACCTTAAAGGCGGTCGTATAGAGCCGTTCGGTTCTCTTTCCCGACTGAAGCAAAACGTAAACGGTAAAACACGAAAAGACCATCGAGCAATTATGGATGCGATGATTCGCCTTTATTCTTCTTATAAGGAAACGCTTGAAAAGAAAAACATGGGCTTTTCTATGAGCCGTTGGGATGAAAAATTGCTGAAATACGGTGAACTTTTTGAAAGCAAACTAATGTCGCTGTCCGTTAATCTTCCGCTTGAGGATGCACTTGATTTAGGATGGGAAATTTTAGCGGATTGCTTCGAAAAGGACGAAACCGGAATAAAATCAGACCTTACTGATGAATTTTGGCCTAAAGGTTAAGGAGGTCTGTAGTTTTGGCAAAAATCAAACTGACTAAAAACGAGTTGAAGGTACAAAAGGACGCACTTAAAATGTACCGAAGATATTTGCCTACTCTGACACTGAAAAAGCAACAACTCCAATCGGAGATTCGCACAATTGAAGCCAAGGCGAAGGCCGTAAGAAAAGAAAGAGAAGACCTTGAATTTGGGTTTAGGGAATGGATTGCTGTTTTTAGTGAAATGGATGCCTTCCCAAAGGGAATTATAACCGTCAGCAATATTCGCAAAGGAAAAGGAAACATTGCGGGCGTTGATATTCCTACATTTGAGGGTGCGGATTTCTCACGAGGAGATTATGACTTTTATGAAACACCTCTTTGGGTGGACATAGCCGCAAACCATATGGAGAAGGCAATGTCCCTCGATTTAGAGGCGGAAGTGTTAGATGAACAGGTTAGGCTGTTAGAGATTGAATTACTTGCAACCTCTCAAAGAGTAAACCTGTTTGAAAAGGTTAAAATTCCCGAAACCGAGGAAAATATCAAAAAAATATCGATTTATATGGCAGACCAACAGGTTAGTGCCGTAGTGCGTTCAAAAATATCAAAGCGCAAGATAGCCCTACGTAATGCTGTGGCTTCCGAAAAGGAGGTTTATTCATTATGATAGTGCCTATGAAAAAAGTATCTCTTATCATAAGAGAAGATAAAAAGGCTGAAACCCTAAAAAAGCTACGCAAATTAGGGATTATCCACATTGAGATAGCTGAAGGATCAGGCGAACGACTTGTAGAACTCAGGGATCAAATCGCTTTGCTCGAAAGTGCAGTTTTCACCATAGGAAAAAACAAAAATGCAGAACAAAAAGACGTGAGTGCTACAGAAGCATTGTCCGTTGCAAATGAAATTGCATCCCTTGGTGAAGAGAAAAAGCAGTGTCAGGCTGAACGGATTGCTCTGAGTTCTGAGCTTGAACGTTTAAAAAGCTGGGGAGATATTGAGCCCGACAGCATAAGCGACCTTGAGGCTAAGGGAATTAAAATATCTTTCTATGAGATGCCGAAGTCCGAGTATGAGGCGTTACCTGACAGCGTTAAAACCGTAAAGCTTGATGCGAACAAATCGTCAGTCAAATTCTTGTTGCTCCACGCTGATTCGGATGACATCGATGAAGTCGTATCATCTTTGAACAGTTGCCGATTATCATTGCCGCAGATGTCTACCGACCAAATGAGGCAAAAGATTTCCAAATTAAATGTTCGAATTGATGCAATAGATGATCAGATTGCTGCTTTTATCTGTCATACAGAGAGCCTAAAAAGAGCAATAAAAGCCTTTGAAAAGGAAATCGAATTTGAAACTTACGCTACGGGGATGGCAGATGAAAACCTATCTTCCGATGGTGGCGGCGCGGTTTCTGTTGCTTATTTCAAGGGATATATCGAAGAAGAAAATCTTGATAGATTAAAGCAGACTGCTAAGGACAATTCGTGGGGACTTCTTGTGGAAGAGCCAAGCGAAGAGGATAACGCTCCCACCAAACTTAAAAACAACAAGTTTGTAAGTCTTATTTATCCTCTGACCGACTTCTTAGGTACCGTTCCCGGATATTTTGAGTATGACATTTCGGGTTGGTTTTTGGCGTTTATACTCATATTCTTCGGCATTATTTTCGGTGATGGCGGATACGGATTGCTGATTTGTGCTGTTGCGTCTATACCGATTATAAAATCGCTTATTACCAAAAAGCAGATTTCACCTATATTTTTACTCGTAGGACTTTTCGGTCTGTCAACCGTTCTGTGGGGAACGCTTACCTGTACTTGGTTCGGTCTCTCTCCGGAGCAGTTACCCGAGTGGTTAAAGAGCTTATCCATACCGGTAATTTCAAATGTCTATGCCGATAAGCTTTGGAGCCTGCCTTGGACTCCTGACGGTGTGGGGCTTACCACGGCTCAAAACTTGCAGATATTCTGCTTCTCGCTGGCTTTGATACAGCTCACTGTGGCTCATATAAAGGGCGCTGTAAGGAACAAGAGTAGTATCAAAATGCTGGGTGATATCGGTTCAATATTACAGCTTTTAGGCATTTACTATTTAGTGCTAAGCCTTGTTGTAAATGCCGAGGTGTTCAGCTTTGGGCTGATTATCGGCTCAATTCCCGTAGGAACAGTTGCTATCGCATTAATTGGTATAGGATTTGTCCTGAGCTTCGTATTTTCTAACTATGAAGGAAGCATTATTAAATCCATACTTTCAAGCCTTACCAACATCGTATCGGTTTTGCTTGGTGTGGTAAATGTGTTCTCGGATATCGTTTCGTATATACGACTTTGGGCTGTCGGTCTTGCAGGAGCCGCAATATCCGCAACGGTAAACGAGCTCGCAGGACCATTACTCGGTAACTTCATGTTTATGATACTTGCTATTGTACTGTTGGTGTTTGGACACGGACTGAATATGATATTGAATATTCTGTCGGTTATCGTTCACGGAATCAGACTTAACACCTTAGAGTTCTCCTCGCATTTAGATATGTCGTGGAGTGGGCATAAATTTAAACCATTTAAAGAACAAATTGATTAAAAGGAGAATCATTATGAATTTAGGATTACTTGGAACAGCATTGGCAATGGGTATTGCCGCAATCGGTTCAGCTATCGGTATCGGTATTGCGGGTCAGGCTTCGATCGGTGCTTGGAAAAAGTGCTACATGAGCAATAAGGCAGCACCGTTTATTCTTACTGTTTTCGCAGGTGCACCTCTTACACAGACAATTTACGGCTTTCTTTTGATGCAACAGATGAAGGCTTCCTCTGCTGATCCTGCCTTTTTGCTCGGTCTTGGAATCGCATCCGGTGTCGCCATGGCTTTCTCGGCTGTTTTTCAGGGCAAAGCCGGCGCTGCAGGTGCAGATGCTTTAGCTGAAACTGGAAAAGGCTTTTCACAGTACATCACTGTTGTCGGTCTTTGTGAAACCGTTGCGTTGTTCGCACTTGTTTTCAGCATGGTAGCGTTAGGATAATATGAAAAAACAACGGCTTCGGGTATCCACAACACATATTATATTGTTGAGCTTTTTAATAACGATATTGATAGGCGCATTATCACTTTCGCTTCCCATAAGCTCTGCCAATGGAAAGGCAACACCTTTCTTGGATGCACTTTTTACGGCAACCACCTCCACCTGTGTTACAGGCTTGGTAGTAACGCCTACTTTTTCTTCTTGGAGTGTTTTCGGGCAGGTTGTTATTTTGATACTGATTCAAATCGGCGGTCTTGGTGTTATCACCATTATGTCGGGACTGATGATACTTCTGCACAAGAAAATGGGTATTGGCGACAGACTGCTCTTGCAAGATGCGTTTAATCTGAATTCGCTTTCGGGACTTGTTCGGTTTGTAAAAAAGGTCGTGGCAGGAACGCTCATAATAGAAGGTATCGGTGCCCTGCTTTACATGACGGTGTTTATCCCTGAGTTTGGTGCAAAAGGAATATGGATATCGGTGTTTACTTCTGTTTCAGCCTTTTGTAACGCCGGTATCGATATTATTGCTGAAAACAGTCTTTGCGATTATGCCCTTAATCCCATTATCAATATCGTTACGTGTGCCTTGATTATTTTAGGCGGTATCGGTTATATCGTTTGGTGGGATGTACTTCGGGTCCTGAAACAAGCACGAAAGAAGAAAGTGAAATTTTTCAGAGATCTTACCCTGCACAGTAAAATCGCTATTACCGCAACCTTGCTTTTGATCTTTGTTGGTGCGGCTTTGATTTTTGCTTTTGAATACAACAATCCGCAAACGATAAAAGACTATACGCTGTTGCAGAAAGTAGAAGTATCCTTATTTCAGTCGGTTACAACAAGAACTGCTGGCTTTGCAACAGTACCGCAAGAAAACCTCACGAACGCTTCATCGGTGGTGTGTTTACTGTTGATGTTTATCGGCGGTTCGCCCGTAGGTACAGCCGGCGGAATTAAAACGGTTACCTTTACCGTGCTTATTGCCTCGGCATTCGCCTCTATTCGCAACAAGGAGGATACCGACCTCTTTGGCAGACGGCTCACAAAACAGGCTGTCAGCAAAGCTGTTGCCGTCACCTGTATATCTTTTATTATTATGTTTGCTTCAACGGTTTTGCTTTCTACCGTAACAGATGCAAGTGCACTGGATATCGTTTATGAAACGGTCAGTGCAACGGCAACCGTAGGTCTTACAAGAAACCTTACTGCCTCTCTTGACAGTATCGGTAAACTCATTATTATCATAACTATGTATCTTGGCAGAGTAGGCCCTATATCGCTTGCCGTTGCGTTTAAACGAAGCAAAGATAATCAGAATATTGTTAGAAACCCCACCCAAGAAATCAGCGTGGGATAAGAAGGGATAATTTTATGAGTATCAATAAAACCTATGCCGTGTTAGGTCTCGGCAGATACGGAAGAGCTGTTGCAGAAGAGCTTGTAAAGAATGGTGCGGAGGTTTTGGCTGTTGATATTGATCAAAACAATGTCAATAACGCCATTGAAACAATTCCCGTATGCAAATGTGCCGACATTACCGAGCCGGAGGCAATTAAAAGGCTTGGCATATCTAATATCGACGTTGTCATAGTTGCTATGGCAAGCAATCTTGAAGCCAGCGTTATGGCTGTAACTCTTTGTAAAGAAGCGGGCGTTCCGAACGTTATCGTTAAATGCGGCAACGAAATGCACCAAAAGATTTTAAGCCGTGTGGGTGCAGATAAGGTGATATTCCCCGAAAAAGAATCAGGAACCAGACTTGCCAAGAATCTGCTCACATCAGGCTTCTCGGAAATGATAGAGCTTTCCGATGAAGTATCTATGGTAGAAATCGACGTAAGAGATGAATGGGTTGGTAAAACACTGATAGAACTGAGCTTGCGTAAAAAATATTACATTAACGTAGTTGCGATACGAAACAGTGATAAAATCAGCACAACAGTAGATCCTGCACTTCCTTTAGAAAAAGGAATGCAGCTTATCGTGATAGCAAACACATTAAAACTCCAAAAATTGAAATAATTTCGTGGCATTGATATGAAAGAACATAGCATTGCATCTTCCTGATGATGATTACACAAACTTGAAGGTGAAAGATCTCGATTTTGGTGAAGTCAGTCTATCTGAAGATAAATCACAACGCTACACATCATTTTCAACCTACCATTTCTCACCCTTCACTGTGTATGCTATTAGAGAGGCACAAGAACCAGAAATTAAGGAGATCACAACAGATGTAAGGGTTGATTCCAACAATCTGACTTGGCAGTGGATTTCTATTGCTGCTGTAGTTCTTGTAAGTGCTTCTATTATCTTTGTAGTCACAAAAAAGAAAAAATCAGAGAACTAAACAAGTAATCGCGGAATATGGGCAAATTTCAGTTTGATGTCCGAAGCAAAGATTGCTTGGTCAAAAGAATGAATTTCTGAAAACAGTTAAACAAGTTTCAGTTTATCGAACTGTTATGATAAGCAGTAGTGGTGTAAAAATTACTACGCATTAACCAAAGAATAAGGCATAAAAAATCCGTGTCTCCCATAGGGGAAACACGGATTTTTGGTCGAGGTGACGGGACTTGAACCCACGGCCTCTGCGTCCCGAACGCAGCGCTCTACCAAACTGAGCCACACCTCGAAAAAATATTTGATTTTTTTGTACGCCGATACATCGGGAGTTCCGAGCGCTGCTACTCCGCTTACACTTGCGGTGCCCGAAATTATTTGCTCAGCTTCCGCTTCACATAATTTCGACCGCGGCGCCATTTCGTCCTCCCTTTACCTGCCACCGGCAGCAGTCAGACTCAATGCTACCAAACTGAGCCACACCTCGAAAAAATATTTGATTTTTTTGTACACCGATATATCGGGAGTTCCGAGCGCTGCTACTCCGCTTACACTTGCGGTGCCCGAAATTATTTGCTCAGCTTCCGCTTCACATAATTTCGACCGCGGCGCCATTTCGTCCTCCCTTTACCTGCCACCGGCAGCAGTCGGACTCAATGCTACCAAACTGAGCCACACCTCGAAACGACCATATCTAACGTACCAAATTATTATATTGATTTTAAGCTGTTTTGTCAAGTGTTTTTTAGCGGTTATTCATAATTTCTCCTTTACAAACAAAAAAAATAATGTTACAATTTTTATATAAACTTAATCTTGGTCTTGTGTGCCGTGAAAAGAGTGATCTTATGCTTAAATTTAAGTCGCTGATAGTCGACGAAGCCGCTGTTAACCGAGCATTAAAACGCATCGCGTTTGAAATAATTGAGCGAAACAAGGGTACAGACGACCTGTGCCTTGTCGGCATTTGCCGCCGCGGTGTGCCGCTGGCCGAAAGGATCGCTGAAAACGTCCGCCAAAACGAGGGTGCGTCGGTTCCCGTCGGCAAACTTGACATCACTCTTTACCGTGACGATCTGGCCGAAAACACCGCCGAACCCGTTTTGAATTCGACCGACATCAACTTCCCCGTAACGGGCAAAAACATCGTACTGGTCGACGATGTACTCTACACGGGACGCACTGCCCGTGCCGCCATTGACGCTCTCATTCGCTTGGGCAGACCCGCAACGGTCCAGTTGGCTGTGCTCATTGACCGAGGCCATCGCGAGTTTCCCATCCGTGCCGATTATGTCGGAAAAAACATTCCGACTTCAAAATCGGAACTCATCGCAGTCAAGGTGCCTGAGTTTGACGGCGATCTGGGTGTTGAATTATTAGAGATCAAATAAGGAGAATTTTATGATAAACATTGAAAAAACCCTGCAAAATTTAGAAAAGAACAATATGGAGCCCTACTTTGTAGAGACCGGTGCCGAAGCCAAAGAACTGCTGTTTTCTATGATCGAAGAAGGCTCTACTGTCGGAGTCGGCGGTTCTGTGACCTTGAACAAACTCGGCGTTCTCGACGACCTGCGTCAAGGCAACTACAACTTCCTTGACCGTTATGTAACCACCGACAAGGCGGAAATTGACGAAATATTCCACAAATCACTCATGGCTGACGTATATTTAATGTCATCAAATGCCATCACCGAAAACGGCGAGTTATATAACGTCGACGGAGCAAGCAACCGAGTAGCAGCACTTATGTTCGGACCAAAAAGTGTGATCATCATAGCAGGTGTCAACAAGATCGTTACTGACCTTGATGAGGCTCAACGCCGCGTGAAAACCGTTGCCGCACCGCTCAACTGCAAGCGATTGAACAAGAAGACCTACTGTGCCGAAAAGGGCATCTGCGCCGCACTAGACGATGCACAGTGTATGGCCGACGGCTGCAGTTCACCTGAAAGGATCTGCCGCAACTATGTAATAAGCGGTCCTCAGGTTCAGAAAAACCGAATCAAGGTGATTTTAGTCAACGAAGAGTTGGGATATTGATATTAAAAGACCTCTTTCACGAAAAAGAGGTCTTTTAATTTTTAACATATTTTTGATCTTCATAAACCTCTTCGGCGATGCGGCCGATCTCGGTTCGCTCGGAACTATCGACCGTTTTAAGAGACCGCTTTTTTGGATATCCCCACACATCGAACACACTTGGTCCTATCCATTCGCAATAAGCCGTGCTTTCAAACACGCCATTTAAGATACTCAATACCGCTTTTCGGGGTTTCATAAAGATCACCTTCATTGGGTGCTTTATTACAGCGAAAACGAGTTTCGGATAGTGTGCCGTTATGTTGGTAAAGGTGATTCCCGGGTGTACGATGCTGAGTGACACTTCCTTCTCGTCTTTAAACAGTTCAAAAAGCGAAAACATCAAGTGCCGCTTGGCATTTCCGTAAACCAAAGACGACCTGCGGCGAGTAGAAAAATCAATATCCAAAGGATCGGTTTTAGAATAATTATGAGCAATACTGCCGACCGCCACCACTCTGCCTTTGCGTTTGCGAAGCTCGGGCAACAGGGAACGTATCATATAATAAGGCGACGCGAAATTTATCTGATAAACATTATCATACCCTGTCGCTGTTTTATGTCTTGGAATGCTGTATGCACCGGCGTTGTGGATAAAGATATCGACCTCTTCCCTTCTCAACGCTTCAGTAGCCGCTCTGACCGACTCAATACATTCGAGGTCAACATTTATGCACTTGACGTCAATGCCGAACCGAGTTTTCAGCGCGTCGCGGTGTTGCTCGGAACGCTCTTTGTTTCGGTCAAGAAGTATCAATTCTGCACCGAGCGAACCCAAGTAAGAACAAAGTTCCCTGCCCAGTCCGCCGGTTGAACCCGTCACCGCTATCTTCTTACCCTTAAGACAAGCGGTGTTTTTCCGCAACCATTTTTCAATATTCATAAAAGCCTCAATACTTATACTGTTTCTTCATTGCAAACAATAAAATAACCGTTACTACCGTTGCCAGACCTTCCGCCAACACGACCGACCACCAAATACCGTCAATCCCCAGCGCCATGGGCAACAACAGCACAGCGGCGATCTGGAACACAACGGTTCTTAAGAATGCAATAACAGCCGAGATGAATCCGTTGTTAAGCGCTGTAAAGAAGCTTGAGCCGAATATGCCCATTCCTGCAAATAAAAACATAAATGAATATATCTTAAAACCGTCAACCGTCATCTTAAGCAAGACAGGATTATAGCCAACAAACAACCCGCCTACAGGGGACGCCATAAAAAATGCCGCAACCAGCATCGCAACCGACGATGCACAAATTATAAGCGAGCTTTTTCGCAAAAGACTCTTCAGTTCCTTATGATTTCCTGCTCCGTAATGATGGCTTATAACCGGTGCCGTGCCGACCGAATAACCGATAAATATACTTAAAAACAACAAATTGACATACATCATAACACCATATGCGGCAACGCCGTCATTACCCGCATATTTCAACAGTTGGAAATTATAAAGCATATTGACAAGCGACATAGATATATTGGACATCAGTTCCGACGAGCCATTAGTGCAGGTTCTGAACAAGGCAAAACCGTCAAATCCTGCCCTTCCGAGCCTTAAAATACTGGAATTAGGTCTCGTGAAGTATATTAAAGGCACAAAACCGCCGATCAACTGGCTGGCAGCAGTTGCGACCGCGGCACCAACAAGTCCCAACGGAATTGCTGCAACCAACAAAAAATCGAGCAACATATTGCAAACACCCGATATAACGGTCATCAGCAAGCCAAGTTGAGGTTTCTCAGCGGTCACAAAAAAGGTTTGAAACTCAAACTGCAGTATATACGCAGGCAAAGCAATCATAATGATATTGCCGTAAAGCACGCAATCGTCGAGCATCTCACCTTCCGCGCCCAGAAGATGTGTCACCGGCCGCAAGAAAACAAAGCCCAAAACCATCAAAATGACCGAGAAGACCAACGAGGCATAAACAATAAACGAGAACTGACGGTTGGCTTTTTCTCGGTTGCCCTCACCCATCGTTTTTGCAACCAAGGCACTGCCGCCTGTGCCGAACATAAAACCGAAACCGCCCAATATCATTAAAACGGGCATTACGAAATTGACCGCTTCAAACGGAGTTTCACCAACAAAATTAGATACAAAAAATCCGTCCACAACACCGTAGATGGATGTAAATATCATCATCACGATCGACGGTAACGTGAACCGAAACAGTTTTTTATAGGTAAAATGGTCGGACAACTGGATCTTCATAAACTAAACCTCAAAACAAATTCAAAACTAGTATACCACAAAAACGGGTGCGAAATCGGCAATCCTCACTCTGCGATTTCACGTCGGCGTTACCGCCGAAACGCCGCGGCGTTGAAATCCGCAGGATTTCCGCGAAATCGCCGCTTTTCAATGATTATACCACACTTCACACCCAATAAAAAGTACTTTATAAAAAAATCCCGCCTATTTATCGCGATGCCCTTAACGGACATTCCTCACTAAACGGAGACATTTCGTAACGAAGTCATCTCATTTTTCTTTTTGAAGGGAAATGATGCCTTTTTTGAAAGCATCATAGTAGTTTATACACTTTCAATAATGCCTGTATCAACGGGTATAAAACTAAACTTTTTAAGTAATATTGTGTGACAAGTCTCACAGCGATATTTTCTTTTGAAAATCCTCGCCTATGGCGAGATGTTAAAAAAAAGCGATATAAAAGCCTTCGGCTTTTGCGATATTATATTCGTGACTTCTCACGGCGAAGCCGTATATCGCGCGGTTTACCGCATATCACAGCTTTGGTATATCGCTCGTGTTTTGCACTAATATAGCGGAGGCACACTTCTAAATGAAGTGTGCCTCCGATTGGATATTTGTTATTTATCTTTGAACTCGACCCGAACCGTCACCCTTGGCGAGTTTTTCCACCTCAGCCACGCTGACACGGTTGTAGTCACCCTCGATACTGTGCTTGAGGGCCGATGCGGCAACCGCAAATTCGATAGCCTCTTTAGAAGACTTGCCGCTAAGCAACGAATATATCAGTCCGCCACCAAAGGAATCACCGCCGCCTACGCGGTCGACAATGTGCAGATGGTAAGACTTTGAGAAATAATAATCCTCGCCGTCATAGAGCATACCCGCCCAATCGTTGTCACTCGCCGAAATAGATGTTCTGAGAGTGATGGCAACCTTTTCAAAGCCAAACTTATCGGCAAGCTGTTTTGCAACGCTCTTGTAACCCTCGTGGTTGAGCTTACCGCCGTAAATATCGGTACCCTCTGCCTCGATACCGAAAACGTCCTTAGCGTCCTCTTCGTTCGAGATACAAACGTCAACATACTTACAGAGCTCAGTCATAGCCTTGTTGGCCTCTTCTCTCGTCCAGAGCTTACCGCGGTAATTCAGATCGCAGGAGATCTTGACTCCGCGTTTCTTAGCCGCCACGCAAGCCTGCTTGCAGATCTCAACAACATTCTCGCCGAGTGCCGGAGTAATACCGGTGAAATGGAACCAATCGGCACCCTCGAAAATATCATCCCAATCGAAATCGTCGGCACTTGCCTGCTGAATGGCCGAATACTTACGGTCATAAATACATACGGAGCCTCTTTGAGATGCTCCTTTTTCGAGATAATAAATACCAACTCTCTCGCCGCCACGGGTGATCTTCGAGGTATCAACACCGAAGTAACGAAGCGAATCAACTGCAGCCTGACCGATCGCATGCTTAGGCAATTTGGTGACGTAAACGCTGTCCAGTCCATAATTTGCAAGACTTACCGCAACGTTGGCTTCACCGCCGCCGAAGGTCGCCTGAAACTGATCGTTCTGGAAAAATCTAAGATATCCGTTGGGTGCGAGTCTCAACATAAGCTCGCCGAAGGTTATTACTCTTGCCATATTATTTCTCCTCCATTTTCTCAAGTGCTTCTTTTACAAAAAAGCTTCCGCCGATGGCTTCGATCTTGTCGAAAGCCAGAAATTCGTCGATATTGCTTCGGTCAACGCCGCCGGTAGGAATAAACTTAACCTGCGGGAACGGAGCCGAAAGAGCCTTAAGCGCCTTAAGACCGCCGTAAACGTTTGCAGGGAAAAATTTGACGGTGGTAATGCCCAGCTCTAACGCCTGCATAATTTCCGTAGGGGTAACACAACCGGGATAATAAGGGATGTTTCTCTCAATACAGATCTTTGCGACCGCAACCGACAGACCGGGAGAAACAATAAACTGCGCTCCTGCCTTTAATGCAGCTTCACACTGCTCGGCATTAATGACTGTGCCTGCACCGATACTCATTTCGGGATAATTCTTGCAGGCATAAGCAATAGCCTCGGCCGCACAAGCAGTACGGAAGGTTATCTCGGCTGTGTTGATGCCAACACCTTTAAGAGCGGTAAGGATCTTATCGGTCTCGCTAAGTTCTTTGATCACTACAACAGGTACGAATTTTTCCATTTTTTTCTTCTCCTTTATACACCTGAATATGCTGCAAATCCGCAGTCTATAGGTAACACAACACCGGTAATGGCCGAAGCAGAACGCTCATCGCAAAGGAAGAGTGTAGCACCGAGCAATTCATCGGCATCAACAAATCTATCCATCGGCGTGCCCTTCAGTATCTTCGCACTGCGTGCGGTCGGAGTGCCGTCCTCGTTAAAAAGAAGTGCTTTATTCTGTGCAGAAACAAGAAAACCGGGTGCTATAGCGTTGCAACGGATGCCGGTTCCCGCAAAATGTGTTGCCAGCCACTGCGTAAAGTTTGAGATGCCGGCCTTTGCGGCCGAATAAGCAGGAATCTTTGTCAACGGCGTATAGGCATTCATTGAGGAAATGTTGAGTATGCAGCCCTTTTTCTTTTCAACCATATCTTTTGCAAAGACCTGGGTCGGAATAAGCGTTCCCTGGAAATTGAGTTTAAAAACAAAGTCAACGCCCGAGCTATCAAGGTCGAAGAAGGTCTTGCAGCCTTCTGATGCCTCGTGCTGGTACTCGTTATCGGTAGTAGCTCGCGGATTGTTGCCGCCTGCTCCGTTGACAAGGATATCGCACTCGCCGAGGTCGGCTTTTACCGCCTTGTGAACGACCTCAAGTTCCTCAGCCGACAGTACGTTGGCCTTATATCCTTTACAGACCAATCCCTCGGCAGTAAGCTCATCCGCAAGCTTCTTCACAGCGTCTTCGTTGAGATCGAGCGCCGCAACTCTCGCACCCGACTGCGCAAAAGCACGAGCCATCGCACCGCAGATAAGACCGCCTGCACCCGTAACAACAACGACCTTTCCTTTGTAATCAATATTAATGGGAAGATTCATAATTTACCTCCGTAGTTTATACTTTAAATTTTTCGAGTGAATCCCAAACACCCAGCATATACATAATGCCGAGCGCTCTGTCATAAAGTCCGTAGCCCGGACGAACATTGCCCGGTCCTTCATTCCAGAGATGACGGCCGTGGTCAGGACGGATATATCCTTCAAAGCCACAGTCGTGGTATGCCTTGAGAATTTCAAGAATGCCGGTATCACCGTCGCAGTCACGGTGGCTAGCCTCTGAGAAATCACCGTTTTCAAAATGCTTAACATTTCTGATGTGAGCAAAAGCGATTCTGTCACAGTGACGGCGGACAATATCCGCAACATTGTTTTCGGGATTAGCATTAAGACTGCCCGAACAAAGGGTAAGGCAATTATATTCGTCATCGACCATAGAAAGGAAACGGTCGATGCTCTTTTCGTCCACCAACAATCTCGGCAGACCGAAGATATCCCACGGTGGGTCGTCCATATGGATCGCCATCTTGATATCGCATTCGCGGCAGGTCGGCATTATAGCCTCAAGGAAGTATTTTAAGTTTTCCCATAGTTTCTCATGATCCACACCCTCGTATGCCTTAAACAGCTCATCGAGCTTGGCCATTCTCTCGGGCTCCCAGCCCGGGAAGGACATATCGTATTTTTCGGTAAAATCAAGAATGTACTTTGCCATTGCATTGTAATCATCCTGGATCATATTTTTCTCATAGAACAGCGCGGTCGAACCGTCACCCACGGGATGGAAGAGATTGCTTCTCGTCCAGTCAAAGATGGGCATAAAATTATAGCAAATAACCTTTACGCCAAACTTTGAAAGATTACGGATGCACTGCTTATAGTTTTCAATATACCTGTCTCTTGTGGGAAGTCCTATTTTTATATCGTCGTGAACGTTGACCGACTCAACAACATCCATATTAAAGCCGTATTGGTCAAGCTGACGTTTTACCTCGGCGATCTCCTCTTCCTCCCATATCTCACCCGGCATTTTGTGGTGAAGCGCCCAAACGATACCCTCAACACCCGGAATCTGCTTAATGTCCGAGAGTTTAATGTTATCGTTGCCTTCGCCGTACCATCTGAAACACATTTTCATCGGCATACCTTTCACTCCTTATTAAATGTTAAAATATCTTTTCGCATTTTCATAGCAGATGCCTTTAACAATACTGCCAAGTGCCTTGTCATCGTTCGGGTATTCGCCGTTTTCCACAAGAGAACCTATGACATCACAAAGTATTCTGCGGAAATATTCGTGCCGTGTGTAGGACAGAAAACTTCTTGAATCGGTGAGCATACCCACGAAATTACCAAGTAAGCTTAGGTTTGCAAGACTTAACAACTGCTCCTGCATACCCGTCTTATTATCGTTAAACCACCAGGCACTTCCGTGCTGTAGTTTACCTGCCACCTCGGGACCCTGGAAAGCACCGATAAGCGTGTCGATAAACGCGTTGTCCGCCGCATCAAGACTGTAAATAACAGTTTTCGGCAACGACGAGGTACGGTAGAGAGCATCAAGCAGCATCGACAGAGCGGCGCACGATTCCTTAGGACCGATACAGTCAAAACCGGTATCGGGGCCTAAAGCCTCGAACATTTTAGAGTTGGGGTTCCTTAAGCAGTTGTAATGCAACTGCATTACCCATCCGCGTTTTGAATACTCGGCGGCACAGAAAAGCAACAGCTCGGTCTTAAAGGCTTCAGCCTCAGCTGCGGTTACCGTCTCGCCCGAAAGAGCCTTTTTCATTATTCTTTCGGTCTCCTCACAAGGTACCGCCTTATATACCATATAATCAAGACCATGGTCGCTCGCTCTGCATCCGCATTTATCAAAGAACTCTATTCGCTTCAAAAGTGCCGACTTAAGAGCACTTACCGAATCAATAACGGTATCGCTGATCTCGGACAGGATCTTTATATATTCCCTCCAACCCGACTTTTCGATATTAAAAGCCTTATCGGGTCTGAAGGTCGGTGCAACGGTCACGTCGAAGGTACTGTCTTCCTTTAACTTTAGATGCCATTCGAGCGAGTCAACGGGATCATCGGTCGTTCCGATGAAACAAACATTACTTTTCTTTATTATACCTCTGACCGTCATATCGGGCTCGGCCAGCTTCTTGTTGGCAAGCTCCCATACTTCCTCAGCGGTTTCGGCGTTGAGCACACCCTCATAACCGAAGTATTTTTTCAATTCAAGGTGGCACCAATGGTACATCGGATTGCCTATTGCTTTAGGTAATGCTTCGGCGAATTTCAAAAACTTTTCCTTTTCGGGAGCATCGCCAGTTATATATCTTTCGTCAACACCGTTAGAACGCATTATACGCCACTTATAATGGTCACCCGAAAGCCAGACTCCGAAAAGATTGTCAAACCTCTTGTCCTCATATATTTCCTTGGGACTAACGTGACAGTGGTAATCAATGATAGGTTGATTTTCTGCAAAAGAAAAATACAGTTTTTCAGCAGTCGGGTTGCTCAGCAAAAAATCTTTGCCCATAAATTCTTTCATACCGATTCCCCCTTATGTTTTAAAGTTTATCATATAATTTTTACAATGTTAATTGCATATATTGTTTGACATATTGCAAATCTTGCTATATTATAGATTGTGAGGTGAGCAAAATGCCCAAGAAAACACAACGCTTTGACCCGAGGCAGAATATGAACGGCTCGAGTTTTGAAATATTTCACTATCTCGATCCCAAGACCCGCCACCTGGAAGCACACTACCACGATTTTTACGAAATATATTTCTTCATCGACGGTGACGTAGATTATTGGATAGACGGCAGTCTCTATCATCTTGTACCCGGCGATATTTTGCTTATAAACCCAACCGAACTGCACAAACCCGTTCCCAAATCCGAATCAGACAAATACGAACGCATTGTCCTATGGATAAACAAAACTTATCTCTCCGGCATCGAGAAAGGGATCTTCGAGTGTTGCTTCGATTGCAAGAATCCGAACTACAGCAAGGTATTACGTCTTTCATCCGAAAACAAAAACTCTTTATTTTCCTTGGCTCACGAATTGTGCAAGGAGTATTACGGAAAAGAATTTGCAAGCGATATTTGTGCATATTCCATTCTGCTGCAGCTTCTTACATTAATAAACCGATTTTCTCGTTCAGATGAAACGGTGAGCAATGAGAAATACAGCACACCTACCCTCATTTCGGAAATACTCGCATATATTAACGACCACTATTATGAAAAACTTTCGCTCGACTCGCTGGCGGCACATTTTTTCATCAATAAATATTATCTTTCACACGAGTTCAAAAATTCTGTCAACACAAGTCTATATAGATATATCACCCTTAAGAGACTCAATGCCGCATACTCGCTTCTGTGCGAGGGCCACCCGGCAAATGAAGTCAGCATAATGTGCGGCTTTGGCGACTACACCGGATTTTTCCGAGCCTTTAAGGCCGAATACGGCATCAGTCCGACCGAGTGCGCAAGATCTCAACGTCACCTTTGACCTTTGATTTCAGCTCGGAATTCAGACGGCGTTTTACCTGTGTATTGTTTAAATAGCTTGGAGAAATACTGCACGTCTACCAATCCGCAATGAAGTGCCACTGTCTGGATCTGAAGATTGGTTGATTTAAGCAGATAAACCGCATAAGACAAACGTCTTTCGCGGATATACTCCGTAACGGTCTTACCTGTTTCCTTTTTAAACACCGATGACAGATAAGCATTGCTTACGTTGAGTTTCTTAGCAAGAACACGCAAATTAAGTTCAGCCGACGGATCGGACTCAATAGCCACGACCGCATTTTTCACTATCGGCGAATATGCACGTGTCGCGTGCTTTCTGACAAGCTTGCAGTATGATTTGAACATATCTGTCATAAGATGCTGCACTTGTTCTGATGTAGACAACTGCTCTATCGCAAACGCGAATTTGGAGGATATTTTGTCAAGGTACATCGGATGCACCCCACCCCGTTCAGCCGCTTTTCTAAGCAATGTATTCATTATAATGCAATAGTTTTTGGAATTTCGTATCGGATCGGCCAACCGCTTCTCGAAAGAACTATCGGCAAAATTAGAGAATATCTGATTCATCTTATGCTCAGAACCCATCGCCACCGCATCCATAATTTCGTTTTCGAGCATATACCTTCTCTCCATATTCTTCATATCAAGAAAAGTATCGTCAATATCCTTCTCGCCTACAGATACACCGGCAACATTTTCAAACAACTCAGCACCGCCTTGAATGTCCACGATCTCGTAACCGCCGTGCCACAAACGCTCGCAGAAAGCATCCAACAGCAAGAAAAGCGCACTGCTTTCGGCCACCACGGGAACGGATAAAAAAAACTCATTTATAGCACGCTGACTCTGCGGAGCCAGACCGTTACGCTCGCTTATTTCGAGTATTTTTTCGGTACTGAACGGTTTGTCCGCATACGGGCCTATTACGATCGTTTTTTTAGTCTCGCCCACCGGCATAACAAACAGTATATAAAAAAGCATCAGACTATCCCGAAACCGATATAGAACCCTCGGTTTCAAAGCACCGAAAGCCTCCTGCAAAGAAAGGTTCGCTGAAAACGTCTTTTCAAAGAATGATCTGATGGCATCGTCCATTATGTCGATAACCGCACTGTCCGGAGTCGCTGCGATAATTCGCACGCGGCTCTTTTTAAATGTCTCTCGCAACAGTTCAAATTCGTTTTCGTAAAGCACTTCTGATTCCTCTTTTATACATTATTGGTAAAATAATCAATTTTCTCAATTCTTTTCTTCAATTTAGCATAACTTTTGTTCAATTACAACTATTATTTTTCGCCAAACCTTAATATTTTACAAATTTAACTTAAAATTTTACTCACTAAATTGTTTTTTATATTTTATACTATAATTAGCAATAACCTTGCGGTGTTTTAAATGAACGCCGCAATATAAATTTTAGAAAAGAGGAAAAAATCATGGCTAAGAAGTCCGTTCGTTTAGATGCCAACGGGCATCGCAAATTCGGCATTCGCGATAGCGTTGCCTATGCAGCCGGTGACCTCGGCTGTAACATGAGCTTCGCCCTTAAGGGCACAATGTCCATTTTCTGGACCCAGTTTATGGGCATGGACCTTTGGTATGCGCTCCTTCTCATCGTTGTTCAGGTGTGGGACGCAATCAACGATCCGCTTATCGGTTCTATCATTGACGCAGACCGACGTCAGTATAAAAGAAACAAGTTCCTTTCCTACATTTTCTTCGGCTCTATAGGCCTTATCGTGGGCGGTGCTTGTTGCTTCCTTCCCTTCCCGAACGCTCCTGTTTGGGCAAAGGCAATCATCTTTATTGCCGGTTACGTAATTTGGGACGCTTTCTATACCATCGCTAACGTTCCTTACGGTTCCTTACTTTCGCTCATCTCTAACGATGTCAAAGACAGAGCATCACTTTCGGCATGGCGTTCAGTCGGCTCTATTTTCGGCAATATGCTCCCGATGGTCATTCTGCCCTTCATCATCTACGATAGCGAAAACAACCTCATCGGTGAGCGCGTATTTATCGCCGCTCTCATTATGGGTGTTCTCGGTTTCATCTGCTTCCAGTTCATGATCAGAAACACCGAGATACGCGTTGAGCAGAAGATAGCGCTGAAAGAAGACGCTCCCAAGTTCAACGTTTTCAAAGCATTCGGAAACTTTGTGAAAAACCGTCCTGCAGTCGGCGCAACCGTTGCAGCTATGGGTATGTTCATCGGTATGCAGGGTGCTGCTACCGCCGTTACCGTTATTTTCCAGTCTTATTTTAAAAACGTTAAGATTTCGGGTATCGTTCAGCTCTTTGCTATGATCCCCATCGTTGTGTTCACTCCCCTTGCCCGTAAGGCTGTTGCCAAATTCGGCAAGAAGGAGCTTGCTACCTTCGGTTCAATCGTTTCTATTATTGCCGGTCTCGGTCTCTTTGTAATTATGCCGAACAACACCGGTCTTGACCTTATTATTTACATCGTTTGCCAGCTCGTATTCTCGCTCGGTCTCGGTATTTATTCAACCGTTTCCTGGGCTATGATGGGCGACGCCATTGACTACAATGAGTGGAAAACCGGCAGCCGCGAAGAGGGTACTGTTTATTCTCTCCACTCCTTCTTCCGTAAACTGGCTCAGGGCATCGGTCCTTCGCTCGTTCTTATTATCATGGTAGCTTTCGGCTACATTGGTGCAGATAAAGGCAACCAGGTTTGGGACGTTGCAGTTAATATGCGTTACATCGTTGCCTGCACATATCTCTTCTCTGCTATCCTGCAGTATATAGGCCTCGGTCTGATCTACAACCTCGACAAGAAGACCCTTGCAAAAATGAATAAGGAACTCGGACGCGATGTTGAGACAGACGGCGCTGATAATTTAGCTTAAAACTCAAATGTCCGGTTGTAGGATTACAATCGGACATTTTTTAAATTCACAAATTGTTTATAACTTTTAATAAAAGATAAGTTATAATATTTTGTGTAAAAACAACTCGGAGGAAAACTATGCGAAATATCATCAATCTTAACCACAAATGGGCATTCACTAAGCAGGCAACCGAAGTTCCTGCCACAATGCCTGCCGATTGGAATTTTGTCAATCTCCCCCACTCTTGGAACGCTATTGACGGTCAGGACGGTGACAATGACTATTTCCGCGGCACTGCTTACTATGCAAAATCGTTCAATAAGATGGACCTGCCCGCTGCAGACCGTTACTATCTCGAGATCAAGGGCGCAAACTCTTCGGCCGACGTTTATCTCAACGGCAAAGCCTTGGCTCACCACGACGGCGGTTACTCCACCTGGAGAGTTGACCTTACCAATGCACTCGATGCAATGAACCTTCTCGTTATCGCGGTTGACAATTCTGCAAACGAAACCGTTTATCCGCAGATGGCCGACTTTACTTTCTATGGCGGTCTTTACAGAGATGTAAACCTTATTTGTGTTGCCGACTCGCACTTTGATCTTGATTACTACGGTGCATCGGGTCTTAAGATCACTCCCGAGATCTTCGGCTCTGATGCCAAGGTCGAGGTTGAAGTATACCTTACTAATATGAAAGACGGTCAGAAGCTCGTCTACACGATTTATGACAGGGATGAAAATCCCCTTTCTTCTATCGAATCCACCGAAACCAAGGTTTCGTTTGATATTCCCGATGTTCACCTTTGGAACGGTCGCAAAGACCCTTACCTCTACTGCTGTGAAGTAGAACTTGTAGAAAACGGCGAGGTCATTGATAACGTGTGCAACCGTTTCGGCTGTCGTACCTTCAGGATCGACCCCGACAACGGCTTTATTCTCAATGGCAAGGAGTATCCGCTCCGCGGTGTTTCCCGCCATCAGGACAGATGGGGATTCGGCAACGCCCTCCTGCCCGAGCACCACGAAGAAGATATGGACCTCATTTGCGAAATGGGTGCTACCACCATCCGCCTTGCCCACTATCAGCACGATCAGTATTTCTATGATCTTTGCGACGAAAGAGGTCTTGTGATCTGGGCAGAGATTCCTTATATCTCAAAGCATATGTCGACCGGACGTGAGAACACTGTCTCACAGATGAAGGAGCTTATAGCTCAGAACTACAACCATCCCTCTATTGTGGTTTGGGGTCTCTCGAACGAAATAAGCATCGGCGGATCTGACGACGATCTTCTCGACAATCACCGCATTCTTAATGACCTTTGCCACGAGATGGATAAGACGCGTCTCACCACCATTGCGGCTGTTTCAATGTGCAAGATGGAAGATCCGTATCTCCAGATTCCCGATGTG